>JBGQLS010000026.1:0-28325 GCA_041500205.1 Anaeromyxobacteraceae bacterium
CAAGTTCTAGAACTGAGCGAAAGGAGCGAGCTTGCGAGCTCTCCTGAGTGGTGATCACGAGCGACTGGACGCGCTGTTCGTCGAGCTGCTCGACGAGTTCCGCGAGGGTGATCCGGACGACGTGCGCGCGATGTGGGCGCGTTTCGAGGCGGGCCTCACAGCGCATCTCGACGCCGAGGAGCGTTATCTGTTGCCGCTCTTTTCTCGCCTGGAGCCTGAAGAGGCGGCCGGGCTCCTCGCCGAACACGCCGTCCTCCGCAGGACGCTCGACGAGCTGGGCGTGGGCGTGGACCTGCACGCAGTGAGTCTGGACGTCGCGCGGGAGTTCGTAGAAACACTGCGCGCCCACGCGCATCACGAGGACCAAGTCTGCGCTTGGCGCAAACTACTCTACCAATGGGCTGAGCGTCAGCAGGTCGAGGAATGGGGCCAGGAACGTGAAGCTCGGGCTCGAGGCTGCCAGGGCGCTCGGGCCCGGCTCACTTCTCTTCAGGAGAGCTCGCCGGGGCAGGGCCCGTGCCGCTGAAGAGCGGCGTGAGATCGATGGACGGCGCCGGAGCACAGGGAGCGACTCCCTCGACCGGGCTCCCGAGCGCATCCTTGCCCTGCGCAACTGCGGTGGAGGCCAGGCCGAGCCCCAAAGCCTGATCATACGGCGGGAGTCGGATGAGAGCGTGATGCCAGATCGCCTCCTCGAGAGCGGAGTACGCAGCTAGCACCTCGGAGAGCTGGAACCCCGCCTCGAGTCGCTGGTGAGCGACCTGCTCCGAGTACGCACGTAGATCCTTCACGTCGCGCTCACTCAATGCCGCTATCAGCTGGCGATACAGCAATTCGACCCGGCGCCGCGTCTCCTCCGCGCCGTCTCGCTGGTAATGCTCGAGCCGCCCGATGGCACGACACGCGTCGGTGAGAATGGCCTGCTCGTGTTCGCGCAGCAGCTCTTCGATGTTCATCGGAGACCCCGTTCGTGTGAAGCGCCCAGGCGCTCCGGTGACCTGCTCTTCACGACAGCGTGTACGGTCTCAATAGGAAGGTATGCTTGTTGCGGCAAGCACCTGTCGAGCGCTTTCACCATCTCGGCTGATGGGTGTGCGTCCAGGCTGTTCGAGTGCTGTCCCGCCGCGAGCCCGGGTTGATCACCTGGTGGTTCACACTCCGAACATCCGTGAACGTTCGTGGACGGCCCGGTGTTTCGTCCTGGAGCCTGCTGCGACGGAACCAACACCCTGCGCCGACGATCCCCGACAATCCATGGGCACGATGCGTGCAGCCTCACGCGAGCCAGGCCGCCCGCGCCTTGGCAGCGCGGCGGCTCCTGTTGTCCAATTCGCAGTTCGAAGGGAGTCGCGCATGACGAAGTACCTTGCTGTGGTCGCGAGCGTGCTCGCGATGGTTGGTTGTGCCTCGTCGAGGAACGCAAGGCAGGAGGCCCCCGTCGCGCCGACGGCAGAACCGCAGACGATCCCGACCGCCCCGGCTCGATCCTCCGGTGCGGCGCGCGAGCAGGCGAACGTGGACCTCGCGAGCACACGGGCGCGTCTCCAGGAGGCGCAGCGTGAGCTGGAGGCGGCACGGTCGGAGTGGGCCGCCGCGGACGGGGAGACGAAGAGCGCACAGGCCCGGATGGACAGCGCGAACCGACTGACGGACAGCGTGACTCAGGCGCGCGCCGCCGAGCTCACCCGCATCGCCGAGACGCACGGGCGCACCGCAATGACACACCTCGACTACGCGAACAAGCTCGTGGCAGCACGTCAGGCCGACGTCGACGCTGCGCGGCTCCACGAGCGCACGGTCGAGGCGGACGGAGGCACCGCCGCGTCCGGTTCCGGGAGCCAGCCGATCGATCAGCGCCTTGTGGACGCGCAGAACGCGGAGAATGCCGCGCGGGAACGGGCGTCCGAGCTTGGCCGAGCGGCGCTCGACGCACAGCGCGCGTGGGAGAAGGCCTCGGGTCGCGCGCGCGCCGCCGTCGGCCCCGCCGATGCGACTTCCAGTGGGACGGGAAGCAGCACGACCCAGACCGACGCCCCCACGTGGAGCGACCCCGCACCGGCGGGACGTTGACCGACCTTGCATAGCGCCAGCGATACCGCGACGGTGGGCGGCTGGGGGAGAGAGAAGCAGAAGCGAGCCCTCGCCGCCCGTGAACGTTCGCGTCACTTGCGCGAACGTTCGTGTACCGGACTCATGGTGCCCGACGAGGGCTCGCCCGCCGGGTCACCCGCGGTGCCCTTAGCTCAAGGCGCGGCCGATAATCCCGGCCTGCGTGGGGCGATTCAGCAACCCCACCACGCGTAAACCGACGGCCCTCTGGGGCAGACGCGGCAGAGGGCCAGGCGAATGCATGGACAGCCCGCATGAACAGGCCACGACGTGGCGGCACGGCGCGCACGCAGCTTTGAGTCCCTGCCCCGATGCACAGGGACCGTTACCGCTGGAGAAGCGAAGGAGCCCCCATGAGGAACATGGATGTCCTCACCCTCACCCTCGCGTTCGCGGCCATCACGGGCTGCGCGCATGGGGGTGCGCAGAGTGAAGCGAGGTCAACGAAGGTGTCTGACGCGGATGTCGGCAGGCTCGGACCGGAGCAAGAGGGGCTCGTGGACCGAGCCCGGCAGGCTCTGGCCAGCGCCAACGACGCTCTTTCGCGCACGCACCTGAGGCTGCAGCAGGCGCAGAACGAGGAAGGCACCGCGAAGGCTGACCAGCAGGGCGCCGAAGCTGACCAGAAGGCAGCGAATGCCCAGCAGAAGGTGGCAAACGACAGCCGCGCGCCGGACGCGCTGGAGAGGGCCTGGCAGCTTCAGGATCAGGCGAAGGCTCACAAGCGGGCGGCCGACTCCCACCGCGAGTACGCGAAGAAGCTCATGGACGAGCGCAAGGCAGAGGTGCAGGCGGCTGAGCAGCAGGTCAAGGTTGCTCAGGCGCAGGTAGAGTGGTCCAGGCTGCAGGCACTCGAGCAGGCTAGCAATCCAGCTGCAGCGAAGTACGACCCCAGCCGGTTCCAGACCGCCGTGAGTGACGCGCAGGTGGACCTCGACAAGGCGACGAAGAAGGCCCACGATCTCGAGGCCCAGGCCACGGCGGCGCGGCAGCAGTGGGAAGACTCCCAGCGACGCCTGGAGGCGCAGGGCAGCAGCCAGACGGGCACCGGGACAGGCAAATAGGCGGTAGGGAGTCCGCTCCCTGAGGGCACCGCACTGCGGCCCTCGGGGGCCGGCGGTGCGCGCGCATTCGGTCGGTGACGGGGCGGACCGTGACCTCCCTCGCATCCGGCCCCGCTTCGCTCGACGAAGCGCTGTCGCCTCTCCGCGCGTGATCAGCAGAGGCAACGGATCGAGTACTGCTGGAACGGGGCGCCGTTCAGCCGAACGTCCGTGTGACGTTTGCGAACGCCCGCCGTGGCGAGAGTCGCGTCGCGGCTGCAGCAGCTTGCGCCGCCTATCGACCGGCACGACGCGTGCACACTCCTGCTGGCAGACACGAAGGCTGCTGCCTTCCGAGCGGGCGGCTCTCGACCTTCGAGGCCCTCCACGTCGAGCACCACCAATCCTCATCGTCATCCTTCTCGTCGTCCTCTTCGGTGGCGGCGGGCTCTTTGGGTCGCGACGCGGGTGACACTGCCTGCAAGCGTCCCGACACGCTCCGGCGCCCTCCGGCCAGCGCATGAGCGCACATCACCAGGCCAGCTACACTATGGGTCACTCATGAACTGGGATCGGATCGAGGGCAACTGGAAGCAGCTGAAGGGCAAGGTGAAGGTGCAGTGGGGCAAGCTCACCGACGACCAGCTCGACGTGATCGCCGGCAAGCGCGAGCAGCTCGTCGGGCGGGTCCAGGAGCAGTACGGCATCGGCAAGGACGAGGCCGAGAAGCAGGTGGACCGGTTTGCCAGCTCGTTCAAGGAACAGGACTTCAAGCCGTGAACGAAAGGAGCCGGACCATGGCGAAGCTCACGTTGACCATGATCGCCGCCGCGGGTCTCGCGCTGTCGGGTATCGTCTTCTTGGGGCCCGCCTCCACCAGGGCCGACGAGACCGCCGGTCAGTACATCGACAACTCGGTCATCACGACGAAGGTGAAGGCCGCAATCCTCGAAGAGCCGACGCTGAAGTCGTTCCAGATCAGCGTCAAGACCAACAAGGACATCGTCCAGCTGAGCGGCTTCGTCGACTCGGCGCGGAGCGTACGGCGAGCCGGAGAGGTAGCATCGGGCGTCAAGGGCGTCTCCAGCGTGAAGAACGACCTGATCGTGAAGTAGCGACGAGCCTCGCTCCCGCACCGCCGCAGCATTGGGGCGGCGCGGGAGGGGGGCGCTCCACCTCGCCAAAGGCGCCGTCGGCGTCGGTCAGGAGAAGGGGCGCACCTTCTCGGAGTGGGCAGTCTCCGAGGCGAAGTAGGCGCGGACTGCTGGCCGGCCAGCGCCGGATCGCGAGTCGGCGGGGTATTCCCTATGAAGAGCTTCGTCTCGTTCCTTCGCGCGGCGATCGTCGCCTGCGTCTTGCTGCTCGCTCCGTCGTCCTCGTCGGCGGAACCGGTGGCCGTGCCGCACCCGGAGGGACTGACGCACGGATTCATCGCGCTACGCACGCTGGACGGGACCGCCCTCGCTGACGGCGACCTGATCCAGAACACCCGCGGGGATCGCGTGACCACCCGCCTCATCCTCCACTTCAAGGACGGCTCCACGCACGAAGAGACCACCGTGTACATGCAGCGAAAGGTCTTCCGCTTGGTGAGCGATCACGTGGTGCAGAAGGGTCCGGCCTTCAAGATGCCGATCGATTCGACCATCTTCGCGAACGGCCGGGTCAAGGTCCGCTACACCGACGAGGACGGCAAGGACAAGGCGATCGAGGAACGACTCGAGCTGCCCGCCGATCTTGCAAACGGGCTGATCCTGGCCATGCTCAAGAACGTCTCCCCCGAGACGCCGAAGACGACCGTCTCGATGCTCGCGATCACGCCCAAGCCGCGGCTGGTGAAGCTGGAGTTCACACCCACGGGCGAGGAGCCCTTTTCAACCGGAGGCTTGAGGCGCAAGGCCATGCATTACGTGGTGAAGGTGCACGTCCCCGGTGTGACCGGCGTCGTCGCCTCGGTGCTCGGCAAGATCCCGCCCAACTCGCACGTCTGGATCCTGGGCGGCGAAGCACCGGCGTTCGTGAAGGCGGAGCTGTCGCTCTTCCCGGGCGGCCCGATATGGCGGATCGAATCGGTGAGCCCGATCTGGCCGTCCGGCGAGACCTCGCCGGCGACGAAGGACTCGAACGATTCCGAGGAAGCCAAGGAAGGGGGCAGGTGACGAAGAAGCTGTCGGTCGCAACAGTAGCGCTGCGCCATCCGCGACAGGAGTAGGCGCGCCCGTGCCAGCGGCGGGGACCAGGGCCCGGCTCACTGCTCCTCCCCGATCTGAGCGAGCAGCGCCCGCGCCGCGAAGACGTCGAAGATGCGGATGGGGGCGCGGCTCGCCGCCGCCCCGACGTGGATGGCAATGCTGCCGTCCGGCAGCGCCGCGAACAGGTCCTCGTCGGTCCGGTCATCTCCCATGGCGAGGAGCAGCGTATCCGGCTCCGCCCGCGTCAGCACCTCCGAGACCACCCGGCCCTTGTGGATACCGTGCGGGCGGATCTCGATGACCCTGTCGCCGGGGAGGATCTCGACCGGCAGGTTGCTGAGCAGCACGGCGAGGTGCAGCGACAGCTCTTTCGCCTGCGCCGCGCCGTACTCGGGATCGGCGGCCCGGTAGTGCCACGCCAGCCCGGCGGTCTTCTCCTCGATGAGCGACCCAGGCGTCCGCTCGGCGAACTCGCGGAGGATCGCGAGCACCGGCTCGCGCCAGGTGGCGGGCGGGACGTCGACGCTCCTCCACTTGCCGCCCGGGGGCCGGGTCCAGAAGCCGTGCTCCGCGTGCAGGCCGATGGGGAGCGACCCGAACCAACGGTCGAGCGTCCCCTGCTTGCGGCCGCTCACGACGTGCACCTCGGTGCGCGGGCGCGCCGCGAGCCGGCGCAGCAGCGCGAGCAGCTTCGCGTCGGGCGCGGCGAGGATGGGTGTCGCGGCAAAGGAGACGAGAGTCCCGTCGTAGTCGAGGAGCAGTGCCAGCCGATGCGCCGCCCGTGCGCGATCGACGGCGGCGCGCACCACGGGCGACGGAGAGAACCCCAGGACCGGCTCGGCCGCCTGGTGGGCGCGCTCCAGCCGCGAGACGAAGGACCGCGCCCACCAGTGCACGTCATAGGTCATGACGCGGTGCCGCAGGATCTCCATGCGCGTGCGCCTCTCGTCCGACGGCATGGTGAGCGCGCGGTGGAGCGCGGCGGCGGTACGCTCGATGTCATAGGGGTTCACGAACAGCGCCTCCGACAGCTCGGCGGCGGCGCCGGCGAACTCGGACAGCACGAGCACGCCGTCCTCGTCCGGCCGCGAGGCCACGAACTCCTTCGCGACCAGGTTCATGCCGTCGCGGAGCGGCGTGACCAGCACCGCATCGGCGGCGCGGTACAGGGCGACGATCTCGTCCTGCGGAAGGCTGCGGTAGAGGTAGTGGACAGGCGACCAGCTGGGGGTCGCGAACTCGCCGTGGATGCGGCCCACCATCGCGTCGACCTCCTCTCGGAGCTCACGGTACGCCTCGACGTTCTCGCGTGAGGGTACGGCCACCTGGACCAGCCGGACCTTCTCCCGCAGGTCGGGATGGCGCTGCAGCAGCCTCTCGAACGCCACCAGCCGACGCGAGATGCCCTTCGTGTAATCGAGCCGGTCGATGCCCACCAGGAGCTGCTCGCCGCCGGCTCGATGAGCGTCTACGAGGACATTCACTTCGGGTGATACTGCTCGCTCCGAGAACCTTGCGGCGTCGATACCCATGGGGAAGACGCCGAGCCGCACCTCTCGGCCGCGCCACCGGATCCGGTCGACCTCGGTGGGCGCGCCGGCCAACCGCAGCACCGACGAGGCAAAGTGGCGCATGAAGGTGGCTGTGTGAAACCCGATCAGGTCCGCGCCGAGAAGCCCTGCCAGGAGCTCCTCGCGCTGCGGCAGCAGTCGGAAGATCTCCGACGACGGAAAGGGGATGTGCAGGAAGAAGCCGATCAGCGCATCCGGAATGAGCTCGCGGAGCTTCTGGGGCACCAGCATGAGCTGGTAGTCGTGGACCCAGACCAGGTCGCCCGGCTGGTAGCGCGAGGCGACCGCCTCGGCGAAGCGGGCGTTCACGGCCTCGTAGACCTCGAAGTCCCGCACCTCGTGCGGGAGCCTCGCGATGGCATAGTGGAAGAGCGGCCAAAGGACGGTGTTCGAATACCCCTCGTAGTAGCGGGTGATCTCCTCCGCCGTGAGGGGCACGGGGAAGAGCCTCAGTTCGGCCAGGCGCCGGTCTGCCTCGGAGCGCGCATCGTCCGGAAGAGCGTCAAGCGCGCCCGGCCAGCCGATCCACAGGCCCCCCAGCCGGTCGTGCGGACCCTTCATGCCGGTCGCAAGCCCGCCGCTGCTCCGCTCGACGGCGACCTTCCCCTCTGCCAGCCGGACCGTCACCGGCAGCCGGTTCGAGACGATGAGCAGACGAGCCATCGCATCACTCCTCGCCCGCGATGTGACCCTCTCGGAGCCCTCCGGCGCGGGCCGCCCTAACCCCAGAGGTGATTGACGGGTCCACTACTACACGGGGGTCCTACCCCTGGACCACCGAGTAGCGCCACTTTGGGCGACATGGTCGAGATCCACTACTGCTCGCAGGACAACCAACCACTCTGCCGCCAGCACACTGGCGAGGCATGGCTGTGGACGGTCGCGACGAGGTCGGTGACGTGCATCAGTTGTGGGCTCCTCCTCGTCGCGATGCGACGCCGCGCGCTGCAACTCTCAGGCGCCAACCTCAGGCACCAACCCATCCTACCCTGCGTGCCGAGTTTCGAGCAGGCACGGGGCTTCACAGTCGCGAAACGGTCGAGCAAGGACTGATGGCTCGCGGATCAGTACACGCGCGTCCTCGAAGGCCTTGGCCGCCAAAGACCGGGCCCCTTCACCGTCCGCCTCATCCCGAACTCCTCCGAATGGACGCAGATCGCGTCAGCGTAACCTGAGAAGGCTATGCAGCGGCACGGGCCTCGGCACCTGGAGATCCGGTGGAGCGGCGCCCGAACCACCGCCTGGACGGAGCGGGGCGCGGCGGAGGAGCGCACGCCCGCACCCAGGTAGCTCCGGCCGAAACCGCCGCCCATTTCGCACCGACGTTCACCCGTGAACGTTCACGAACGGCCCACGGGTCCGCCGGGCGCGAGCCGCGCCGGAACACCGGCCTCTTGCGCCGGCGATTGACAGGCACGATACGTGCACGGTGACTGCGGAGCAACGACGTCCGCGCCTTCAGAGGGGCGCCTTCTGCCGCTTACGAGGTCGCCCATGTCGAGCACCACAATCCTTATCGTCATCCTTCTCGTCGTCCTGTTCGGTGGAGGCGGGCTATTCTGGTCGCGACGCTGAGTCACGGCGTGCGCTACCACGTCCAGCCGTAGCTCTTCCCGACAGAGGCCGCCAACATGCCGGCTGTGGCGCCTCGGCCGGTCTGCGCCGTGCGCATGGCCGTGCCCGGACGCCGGGACTCGGGTCCTGGCCGAGGCGATCCCATGCACCTCCTCGATCGGCTGCTCGCCTTCGTGCTCCCGCGCGGGACATTCTTCAGCGCGGGCTGGGGAGAGGAAGCACTCCTGGTGAACCACGTGTCGGAGGAGCTGGCCGCCGCGCCCGCCCCCATCGCCATCACGTGGAAGCGTGCGCGCCGCGAGGGTGGGCTCGTCGTCCGTGACGGTGACTTCGAGAGCCCCGACACGCGGCTCCCGCCCGAGGCGCGCCTCGTCGGCGTCCGCCTCCTCGCCCCTGCGCGCGGCGCTCCGCACGGTGCCGTCGTGCTGCTCGCCGCCACCGGTGATCAGGGCTTTGCCGCCCGTGCCGCGTTCGCGCGCCCGCTGGCATTGAACGGGCTCGTGGCTGTCCTCCCCGAGACGCCATTCTACGGACGCCGGCGCCGCGCAGGCCAGCGCGGGATGGCGCCCCTCACCGTGTCCGATCTCATCGTGATGGTGGTCGCGGGTGCGCAGGAGGCCCGGGCGCTCCTCGCGCGATTCCGTGCCGAAGGTCTCGCCCGCCTCGGGGTGGCGGGCTACAGCATGGGCGGCAACATGGCGGCGCTCGTTGCCTCGAGCGTGCCGTTCGAGGTGGCCGCGGTCCCGATGGCGCCCACTTGCTCGCCGGCGCCGGTATTCACGGAGGGTCTTCTTCGAAGCTTCCCTGATCTTCGTGCCCTCGGGAAGGCAGCCCACGCCGACGCCGATGCCGCTCGCGCGAGGCTGCGCGCGCGCCTCGCCCCGTTCGACGTCACCTGCCTGCCTCCGCCGCTCGCTCCTCGAGCCGCCATCGTCTTGGGCACGAGAAGAGACGGGTTCGTCCCACCATCCGAGGCAGAGCGCCTCGCTCGACACTGGGGCGCCGAACTCCGGTGGCTCGATGCCGGCCACGTCTCCGCTGTGGCCTTTCATCGAGCAGAGATGAGGCAAGCGGTCAACGATGCGTTCGCGCGATTGGGGTGACTATCCGCCTGCGGCGAACGTCGTCGCTCGCCAGGAGCGTGCACTCTAGCCGTGAAGTGGTCGAGGTCTGTGGTTCTCGCGACGGCGTAACGAGACGGCGGGTTACGACCTATACGCCATGCCACGCCTGGATTGCCCAATTCCCGCCGCGCGCGGAAAAGGCGCACGACCAAGAGAGGGCGGCGATCGGTACGGACCGCCGCCCTTCGCGATCCATGGGTGGCTACTTGCTCGTGCCGGTCGTCGACTCGCCGCTGCTGCTGCTCGGGGGCGCCGGGTTGGCCTCGCCGGTGCCGATGCCCGTGGAGCCGCTCGTGCTGCCGGAACCGGTGCCCATGCCCGACGAGGTGCCCGTCGAGCCGGACGCGATGATGTCGATGGTCTTCACGTTGATCGCACTGTCCGATCCGGAGTAGCTGGCCCGGACCTCGTCACCTTCCTTGATGTCGTCGAGGGTGCCGCTCAAACCGCTCCTCATCACCGTCGTGCTCGAGTTGACATGGAGGGTCTTGTCGCTGCCCGACAGCTTCAGCGTCTTCTGGGAGCGGTCGAACTTCTCCACCTTGCCTTGAAGCGCGGTGGACTTGGTCGTGGAGGTATCGCTCGTCGTGGTCGTGGAGGAGCCGGAGCTCTCGCCCATCGTGTTGTTGCCGCTGCTCTTGTTCCCGGTGCCGCCGCTGCCGGTCTGCGCCAGGACATGGCTAGCCACGAAGACCATGCCGGCCGTGGCGAGGCCCAAACCCAATGCCGTCTTTCGCATCACATCCTCCTGATCGGTTAGTGCGTAGAGAGCCCGCTGTGTGCCAGCGATCTCGCCAGCCGATGTGCACGCGCCGTGCCTGTAGGTCGACGGCGCAAGTGCCGGCGTTCCGGCGCGCCTCCGCGCCCGGCCGGAGACGTGAGCCATTCGACGAACGTTCGAGAGCGTTCGCGTCCGGCAGAATGACCGCTGCGTCACGGTTCGCCGTTTTCGGCTGGGACCTAGAACGTTCGAGAACGTTCGCCTCCCTGCAACGGAGCGGGCTGGCGCGCCGAATCGCTCGTCATGACGCGGCACCGGGGCCGGTGCGCTTCTCGCAAGGGCGGGCCCGAGATGGGCCGAGGTCGAGCGGATGGTCCCTCTTCCAGGTCCTCACGGAGTGGAACATGGCCCGGGCGGATGGCGCCGAAGAGGAGGACGGAGTCACGGAAGAGGTGCGATGCGTGATCTCCGTGGGCGGCGCGTTCGATGCCTCGACAGGTTCCGCGCTCTGCACGCGCCTGGCTGCGATGCGCTCCGGCACCAGCGTGGTCCTCGATTTCAGGCAGGCACGTGACGTGAACGACGTCGCCCTCGCAATGCTTCTACGCCGCATCGGGGAGCTTCGAGCGCGAGTGTGGTTGTGGGGGCTGTCGCAGCACCACGAGCGCGTTCTTCGGTATCTCGGCCTCGCCTCTGGCCGAGGGCCATCCCGCGAGACCGTGCCGTAGCGCAAGGTTGAAGAGAGGCATTCTGCCTGGGCCCGTACGTGCCGATGCAGACGCGCACGGGCTTGGCCTTCCCCGGAGGCCCGCATGCGGCTCAACCGAACGGGACGCTGCGCCGTCGCTCTCTGCCTCGTCCTGGGGTTCAGCGACGCCGCCCGCGCCGCGGACCGCACAGCCAGCAACTCGATCTTCGCCGAAGGCCTTGGACCTGGGCTGCTGTACTCGCTCAACTACGAGCGCACGATCGGTAACGACCTCGCTCTCCGCATCGGCGCGAGCTACATGTCCTTGGGGGCGTCGGCCAGCGTGGGCGGCGTCAGCGTGGGATTCCTCTCGGTCCCGCTCGTGGCAAGCTACCTCGGCGTATCCTCGGGCAACCACGTGCTCGAGCTCGGCGTGGGCGGCATCTTCATCCACGCGAGCGGCGAGGCCACGGCGGGCGGCATCACCGCGACCGCCGCCGGCAACACGGTCTGGGGCACTGCCGTGATCGGCTATCGCCGACAGCCAGTCAACGGCGGCTTCATGTTCCGCGTCGGGCTGTCGGCGCTCATCGGAAAGGGCCTGGGGTTCAACCCCTTCGATCCCTCCGCGATCGGCGTTGTCCCCTGGCCATACCTCAGCCTGGGCGCGACGTTCTAGGCGGAGGGGCTAGACGAGGAAGCGCCGGCGCCTCGCCAGGTCCGCAGCGGGGATGCGCTCGGCTGCCCTGAGCACCGCAGCGCTCGTCACAGGATAGACGAGACGCCAGAAGACATCTTCCTCGCAAAAGATCTGTGTCAACCATTCGCGGCAGCGAGCACATTCCTCGACGTGAGGCGCCAGATTCGACCTGACGATGCCCAGTAGATGTGCCTCGAGCTTGAGGGTAGGTGGGCAGGAGGGAGCCCAAGGAAGGTCGCTAGCCAGCGGGAGCAGCCAAGGCATGCAATCTCCTCACGCACGCGCCGTACCAGGATCTCGGCCGCGCAAGTGGCCCGCATCACTCGGCCGCACGGTGGGGGGGGGGATCAGCGCGCGACACGCGAACGTTCGGCAACGTTCTGCTCGAAGGCGGACTGGTGCCGCCGCGACTCAGCCCACCGAGGTCCCCAGCAATCGCCCGACTCCGGCTGTCACCGCCATCGCCAGGCCGCCGCCGAGAATGACACGCAGTGCGGCCGGGATGAGCGGAGCGCCCCCCAGGTGGCCGCCGAGAGCGCCCAGCGCGGCCAGGCTCGCGAGCGAGGCGAGCGCGATCGCCCAGATCCGCGCGGGGGCGGGTGCGAACAGGTAGGCCAGAATGGGAACCAGCGCGAAGCACGCGAAGCTGAGCGCGGAGATCCACGCCGCCTGGAAGGGCTTGGACAGCTCCGATGGATCGACGCCCAGCTCGTCGCGCAGATGAGCCCCGAGCTGGTCGTGGGCGGTGAGCTGCTCGGCCACCTGCCTCGCCAAAGCCTTGTCGAGGCCGCGCTTCTCATAGATGGAGGCCAACTCCTTCAGCTCGGTGTGGGGCACACGCTCGAGCTCGAGCTTTTCGCGCATTACGTCGGCCTGCTCTGCGTCGCGCTGCGAGCTGACCGAGACGTACTCGCCGACGGCCATCGACATCGCGCCCGCCACCAGTCCCGCCACGCCCGCCACCAGGGTCGCCTCGCTCGAGGCCGACGACGCCGCGACGCCGATCATCAATGAGGCCGTGGAGACGATCGCGTCGTCGGAGCCGAGCACGGCGGCTCGCAACCAACCGGCGCGACCGCTGCGGTGGGACTCGCTATGCCTGGGAGAGCGATGAGCTAGGTGTATTCTCCGCAATTTGCAGCCTTCCAAGCTCCGCTCATGGTCTGGCGGAAGAAGCCACCGTGAACGAGCCCCCTCGGTGCCGTTCCTGCGACGGGTAGTAGGACGCGGCCCCGCGACTCAAGATCTGTCGAAAGATGCCTTTGGCTTCTTAGCCGGGGTGGGCCCCCGACGGCTCTGCCGGCGGGGCGGGGCGGCGCGAGCCCCGGGTACTCAGTGCCCGCGGAACTGCGCGGGCTCGAGACCTTCGGCCCAGAGGATCCGGTACAGCCTCGGCCTCGTGATCCCCAGATGGCGCGCCATCTCCGCCACCCGGCCCTGGAACCTTCCGAGGAGCTCCTCCAGGCCGGCCTTGTCGAGCGCCTGCGCGTCGCGGTGGGGGACAGTGCTCTGGACGGCGCTCTCCGGGAGGTCCTTCCGGAGCGCCTCGCGCACTTCGTCGCCGAGCGCGAGCACACCGCTCGGCGTCACGATCGCCGCGACCGACAGCACGTTGAGCAGCCACCGCACGTTCATCGGCCAGTCGTGGACGAGCAGCGCCTCCTGGAGATCCGGCGAGAGGGGCCGGCCAGGAGCGTCGCAGCGTCCGAGCAGGGCCTTCGTGAGCGCCGGGATGTCCTCGCGCCGCTCGCGCAGCGGCGGCAGCCGGATGGTCCACTGCGCCAGCCGCGCGTAGAGGTCGGATCGGAATAGCCCCTCCTGCACCATGGCGAGGAGCTCACGATTGGTGGTGGCGACGACGCGCACGTCGATGTCCACGTCGCGCGTGCTCCCCACCGGACGCACCTGCCACGTCTCCAGCACGCGCAGGAGCGTCGGCTGGAGCGAGAGCGGGATCTCGGCCACGTCGTCGAGCAAGAGCGTCCCCCCGCGAGCGGAGCGGAAGAGGCCCTGCTGGTCCTGGACCGCACCGGTGAAGGCGCCGCGCACGTGCCCGAACAGCTCGCTCGCGAGCAGGCCCTCGGTGAACGCGCCGCAGCTCACCGCCACGAACGACCCCGGCCGGCCGCTCCGCCGGTGCACCTGGCGCGCGACGATCTCCTTGCCGGTGCCGGTCTCGCCGGTGACGACCACCGTACGCCTGTGCGGTGCGACGGCGTCGATGCTGCGTCGGATGGCCGCGATGGAAGCACTCCCGCCCGCCAGCTCCGGCTCCGTGCCGGCGCTCGCCTCGCCGCCGTCCGCGCCGGCCCAGCGCGAGTAGACGAAGAGCGTGTCGCCCATGCGCAGCACGTCGCCTTGAGCGAGCGCGTGCGTGCCCGTGAGCGGCTCGCCGTTGAGCCCCGTGCCGGCCGCGCTGCCGAGATCCCGCACGACGGCGGTCCCGCTCTCGAACCGGATCTCGGCGTGCTGGATCGACATCCCCGGATCGTCGAATGGAACGTCGAACACGGAGGCGCCGCGGCCGAGGAGCACGCCGCCGCGGGGAATCGTGCGGCTCTGTGACGAGCGGGGGCCGTCGTGCGGGAACGCCAGCACGAGCGCCCGCTCCAGCGGCGCCTCCAACGAAAGGGTGGGCGGTTCGGCGATCCGCAATGTCACCTGGTCCTCCCGCAACCCGGAGGGGCGGACCGAGATGGTGGGCGCCTTGGGGATCGAAAGAGAGCCTAGCCGAAGCGAGCCCTCGCCGCTCGTGAACGTTCGCGGGATTCGGATGAACGTTCGCGTTACGGACTCATGACGCCCGAAAGGGGCTGAGGCGGCCGCCAGTGTGGCGCCATCTGCGCCTCCCCGGACGCCAGGGGCAGCTCGATGCTGAAGACGCAACCCTTGCCCGGCAGGTTCCGCGTATGGACCCCCCCGCCGATTGCGGTGGCTGCTTTCCTGGCGACCGAGAGCCCGAGGCCCAGCCCGGGCCGATTTCTCCCGCGCCTGTCCCCAGATGAATGGGACAGGTCCGTGTCTCCTTGACCCAGGCCGCCGCACTCGTCTTCGACCTCGATGACCGCGCGGCCGTTCTCGCCGTGGGTCCGGATCGTGACGCAGCCCTTCGCGTGGGTGTACTTGAACGCATTGTGTAGTAGGTTCATCACCGCCGACGCGAGGAGCTGCGGGTCGACCTCGATGGCGAGCGTCGGATCGACGGGCTCGACCGTGAATTGGATGTCCCGGTACTCGGCGTGCAGATTGGCAGCGCCGGAGACCTCGTCGACGAAGCCGAGGAGCGACACGCGATCGCGCCTCCGCGCGGTGGCATCCAGGCGAACCTCCGACACGACGCTCTCGGCGAGGTCCCGGATGTCGACGAGACTCCGGCCGAGCACCGCGCCGGTGCTGCTGCTCGCCCCTGCCTTGCCCGCCTTGAGGACCCGGAACGAGAGCAGCGCCGTCTGGACGACGTTCCGCAGCTCGTGCGCGATCTGAGCGCGATGTTCGAGGTCGTGATGCGAGGTCGCCTCGACCTTCAGCCGCCCGTACTCCGCGACGGCCTCGGCGATGGCGGTGTCCTGGCAACGGTTCAGCGTGTGGAATTCCTCCGGGCTGATGGACTGACGCTTCTCGACAGCGAGCTCGGTGATCGTCTGGCACACGTCGCCGTAGTCGTGGACGACCTGCGAGATCGTGAAGCCCTTGGCGAGCAGGTCGCCCCCGTGCTTCGCGGCGGCCGATTCCATCGCGGTCGGCGGGAAAGGCACCGCGGTCATCTCCGGACGCAGCGCCTCCGAGAGCTGCGTCAGGAACCCACGGACGTCGTTCTCCAGCTCGCCGCTCGAATGGGACGGCCATGGCCGCGCCGAGACCCTTGCTCTCGTTCGCGAGATGAGCTCGTCACAGTTCGAGCGGATGAAGTCGTGCAGCATGATCGGCTCCTGCCGTGGGCTCGCCAGGGCTCACATCCCCGCTGGGGCGTCCACGTGCGCCGGTACCTGCGCGCGCGTGAGCGCGGCTCCACCCGGCCTACGAGCCAGGGCGGACGAATCCGAGGACGAGGCGGGTTGGAAGCTTGATGGTAGGCCTCCGGACGCTCCCCGGCACGTTCCCTGCTCGGGTCCTCGCTCGGTGTGCTCATCGGGGGGCACTGGCCTTCACGCATCGGGCTCACATTCGCCGCGCTGTCCTTGGCCGTTCCCCCCCCGAGCGGCTTTATGATTGTCTCGTAAGAGGAACCCCGCGAAACGTGGGTCGAGGAGGTCCGTCCATGCCCGATCACGAAGCGGAACAGCCTCGGCCTGGCGACCCGCAAGAGGCCGTGTGGCGTGCCCGGGAAGGGGAGCGTGTCCTCATCGTGGGCATCGGGGCCTCGGCCGGCGGCCTGGAGGCATTCGAGCGCTTCCTCGGACGCCTTCCCTCGGACAGCGGACTTGCCTACGTCCTCGTCCAGCACCTCGACCCCGAGCATGAGAGCCTCCTTGCCGAGATCCTCTCCCGCGTTACCCATCTCCCCGTCGGGATCGCGAAGGAGGCGCAGCGCATCGAGCGCGACCACGTGTACGTCATCCCACCGGGTAGGGGCCTCGTCGTCAAGGAGGGCACCCTGCATCTCGTCGCGTCGGAGCGAAAGGGTAACCGCCTCCTCGTCAACGTGTTCCTGACCTCTCTCGCCGAGGATCAGCGCGAGAACGCCGTCGGGATCGTGCTCTCGGGGACCGGCTCCGACGGCGCCCTCGGCATCGCTGCGGTGAAGAAGCACGGGGGCAAGACGTTCGCGCAGCTCCCCTCGGAGGCGCGCTACGAGAGCATGCCCGCCGCCGCCATCGCGACGGGTGCGGTGGAACACGTGCTGCCGGTCGAGGAGATGCCTTCGGCGCTCGTCGCGCTCGCTGCCGAGCGGCGACACCGCCCTCCCGAGAGCATGCGGGGCGAAGCGGAAGGACTCCGTCACGTGCTCGAGGCGGTCGCCCGGGCGACGGGGCACGACTTCACCAGCTACAAGCTGAGCACGGTCCTCCGCCGTCTTCACCGGCGGATGGCCGCCACTGCGATCGCGACCGTCCGGGAGTATGGAGCCCTCCTCGAGACAAACGTTGACGAGGCCCGGCGCCTCGCCGAGGACCTGACGATCAACGTCACGAGCTTCTTCCGCGACGACGGGCCTTTCCGAACGCTGGAGCGGATGGTCATCCCCGACCTCCTGGAGCGGAGGCGAGCGGACGCGGTCCGTATCTGGGTGCCGGGCTGCTCCTCCGGCGAGGAGGCCTACTCGATCGCGATGCTGCTCTGCGAGCACAGCAGTGAGCTCCCACGCCCGCCTCAGATCCAGGTCTTCGCGACGGACATCGACGCGTCCGCCCTGGCCGAGGCCCGTCGAGGTCAGTACACGGCCACTGTCGACCGGCAGGTGAGCCCCGAACGGCTGGCACGGTTCTTCACCAAGCGCGGGGACGCGTACTCGGTCACGAAGGGCCTCCGCAACCTGTGCATCTTCACCGAGCACGATGTCGTCAAGGATCCGCCGTTCTCGCGCATGGACCTCGTGTCGTGTCGCAACCTGCTCATCTACCTCGAGCCTGCCCTCCAGAAGCGCTTCGTCGAGCTCTTCCACTACGCACTCCGACCGGGCGGATACCTCCTCCTCGGCAAGGCCGAGATGATCGACGGACGCGACCTCGAGCTGTTCGAGGTCGTCGAGAAGACGGAGCGCCTGTTCCGGCGACGCGAGGTCGATAGGCGCCCGGTCTTCCTGCCTCCCGGTCGGCGTCCGCCGCCGCTCGACCTGGCACCGCCGAACCGCCGGCGCGATCCCGAGGTGAAGAGCGCCGCCGTTCGCTCGCGGAACATCGTGCTCGAGGAGTACGCCCCGCCGTCGGTGGTGGTCGATGCCCGCGGTGAGATCCGGTACTACTGGGGCGCGAACCTGTCCCTCTTCCTGCCCGCTCGTGCAGGCGCGCCCTCGACCAACCTGATGCACCTCGCCCGGCGCGAGCTGAGGGTCGAGCTGTCCGCCGCGCTCCACAACGCGGCGCGAGAGGGCACGCCGGTCACGTACAAGGACCTGCTGCTGCAGGCGGAGGGCCTCCAGCGTCGGCTCAACCTCGTCGTCCGCCCGCTCCCGCCCACCGAGGAGGATCCGGATGAGCTGTTCCTCGTCGTCTTCGAGGAGGTGCAGAGCGCTCCCGTGGCGAACGGCTCACCGCTCGAGGCGCCGACGATGGAGCGCTATCGGCAGCTACAGCGCGACCTCGAGAGCGCCCAGGAGCGGCTCCAGGCCACCATCGGCGAGCTCGAGATCGCGAACGAGACGCTCCACACGGCCAACGAGCAGCTGCAGTCGATGAACGAGGAGATGAACTCCTCCAACGAGGAGCTGCAGACCTCGCAGGAAGAGCTGCAGTCCGTGAACGAGGAGCTCAACACCCTCAACGCGGAGCTGAGCAAGAAGGTGGATGAGCTCGAGCTGCTCTACGGCGACCTCCAGAATCTCTTCCAGAGCACGCAGATCGCGACGATCTTCCTCGATCGAGAGGCCCGGATCGCGCGCTTCACGCCGGCGGCGACGACGATCTTCCGGCTCGCCGACGGCGACGTGGGGCGGCCGCTCTCGGACTTCGCCGCCCGGTTCGACGCCCAGGACGTCCCGCGGGAGGTACTGCGGGTGCTCGAGACGCTCGAGCCCGTCGAGCGCACGGTCGGTCTAGCGGACACGAAGCGCTGGTTCCTCATGCGCATGCATGCGTACCGCACGCCATCGAACATGATCGCAGGCGTGGTCGTCTCGTTCATCGAGGTCACGAAGCTGAAGGAGGTGGAGGCGGCCCTCCAGCAGGCCGTGAGCGAGCGCGAGCACGCCGAGCAGGCTTTGCGGGACGCGGACCGGCGAAAGAACGAGTTCCTCGCTGTCCTGTCACACGAGCTACGCAATCCGCTCGCGCCCATACGGAGCAGCCTGCACGTCATCGAGCACGCGCCCGCGGATGCACGCGTGGCGGCGCAAGCGCAGCAGATCATCGGGCGCCAGGTGGCGCACCTGGCGCGGCTCGTGGACGACCTGCTCGACGTGACGCGCATCGCGAAGGGCAAGCTCCAGGTCGAGCGTCGGGCGCTGGACCTCCGGGACCTCTCGGAACGCACAGTCGAAGACCACCGGAGCATGTTCGCGGGGCGCGAGGTAGCGCTCGAGCTCGTCCTGCCGGACGGTCCGCTGTGGGTCGAAGGCGACGCGACGCGCCTGGCGCAGGTGATCGGGAACCTGCTCCAGAACGCGGCCAAGTTCACCTCCGCCGGCGACTCGGTCCGGCTGTCGCTCGAGGCGGCGGACGGCTTCGCCGTGCTCCGTGTGCGGGACACTGGCATCGGCATCGAGCCTGCGATGATCCCGCGCCTCTTCCAGTCGTTCATCCAGGCCGACACGACGCTCAATCGCCGCCTCGGCGGGCTCGGCCTCGGGCTCGCCCTCGTGAAGGGACTCGTCGAGACCCACGGCGGCACGGTCGACGTGTCGAGCGGCGGCAAGGGCGAGGGCAGCGAGTTCGTCCTGCGGCTGCCACTCGCGGCGCCACCCGCCACGACGGAAGTCGCGCCGCGGGCGCCGTTGCGACCGCGCCGGATCCTCCTCATCGAGGACAACCTCGACGCCGCCGAGAGCCTTCGCCTCGCGCTGGAGCTGGAGGGCCACGAGGTCTGCGTCGCGCACGACGGTCCAATGGGGCTAGCGCGAGCTCGCGAGCTCAAGCCCGAGGTGGTGCTCTGCGACGTGGGGCTCCCGGGGATGGATGGGTACCTGGTGGCGAAGGCGGTCCGGCGCGAGCCGGGTCTCCGGAGCACGTTCCTCGTCGCGCTGACGGGCTACGCGCTTCCCGAGGACCAGCGCCGCGCTGTGGAGGCTGGCTTCGACGCCCACCTGACCAAGCCCGCGACGGTTGAGGACCTGCAGGATCTGATGGGGCGCGCGCCGTAGCCGCCGGCTCCGGATTCTGGAGGCACGGCTGGGCTTCCACTTCGAGTGCACCACGGAGCTCATGAGCGCGAGGCAGGTGCCGAAGCTGGGTCAAGAACCGGCGGCCTTGTCGTCCATCGGGGAGGGCAGCCCCGTCAGCACGCCACGCAGCCCCCTGAACGGACCGCCCACCTCGACCCCGCCCTCCCCCACGCTCAGCGCGTGCACCTCGGTGGCGTGCCGCGTCCCGCGCGCCTTGAGCACCGAGATGCCGCGATCGAGCCGCCCGCCACGCTCCACGTACCGGAGCTGGATCACGTTGTCGGCCGCGAAGGAGATGCCGTGGCCGGAGAGCTGGGCGGACCCGAGCAGCTCCGTGACCTCCATGTTCAAGTTGAAGGTGACACCCCTGGCGCGGAGGTGTTTGGTCATGGCATAGACCAGCTCCTTGAAGCGCCGCTGGGACGGCACGCCGACCTCCATGCTGGTCAGGCTGTCGAGGACGGCGCGCCTGGCCCCGACCTGCTCGACCCGTTGCAGCGCCCGGTTGAGAAAGGCGTCGGTCGAGAGCTCCACGGGCGAGGCGTAGGAGAAGGTGAAGAGACCGCGCTCCTCCAGCTCCTCCAGGCCCCACCGGAAGCCCCGGGCGATGGCGCGCAGCTGGCCCGCCGTCTCCTCCAGCGTGAAGTGGATGCCCGGCTCGCCTCGCCGGGCCCCCTCCAGGAGGAACTGCAGCCCCAGCAGCGTCTTTCCCGTGCCGGTCGCGCCCTGGATGACGGTCGAGCTCGACCGTGGCAGGCCCCCGCCGAGCATCTCGTCGAGGCCGACGATGCCCGTCGGCGCGCGCTCGTCGATCGACGCGGTGGCGGGGTCGTCGGTGGCTGCCGGGCTCCGCACCCGAGGGAAGAAGGTGAGGCCGTCGAGGCCGATCTCGAAGAAGTGGCGGCCGGTGACGCAGTCGGCGCCCCGCAGCTTGAGGACGTCCACCACGCGCACCGCCGTCAGCTCCTCGCGCTGCGTGCCGAAGCGGAGGATGCCGTCGGCGATGGCGAACTCGGCGAGGTGCCCGATCTCCTCGCTGGTGTACTCGCCGACGAAGAGGGCCGCAGCGCCCCAGCCGGCCATGTGCACCGCCAGGTCGTAGACGAAGGTCCGGATCGAAGGGGCGTCCCCGAGGATGTCCCGCATGGCCTTGAAACTGTCGATGACGATCAGGTCGGGCTCCTCGTGCTCGACCCGCTCGTTGAGGGCCTTGAGGACCTCGTCGGCGTTGCGGCCCCGCACCACCGAGCCGAGGTCGACGAAGGTCAGCCGCTTGTCCATGGCCTCCTGATCGAAGAAGGAGAACTGCTGCATGTACCGGAGGAGCTTCAGCGACGGCTCCGAGAGCGTCGTGAAGTAGAGGCCCTTCTTGCCCTGCCGTCCGAGGTGAAACAGCATCTGCAAGGAGAAGAGGGTCTTGCCGGCGCCGGGCTCGCCGGCGACCACCGTCAGCGAGCGCACCGGCAGCCCGCCGCCGAGGATGCGGTCGAATGCGGGGCTCCCCGTCGAGAGGCGGTCCAATGGTCTCGTTGTCGGGCTCATCGATCTCCGTGGGGTGAGGCGAGAGTTCCTCGCGTCACGAGGCCAGCGGAGCGGCAGCCATCCACGCCTGGAGCTCGGGCACTCGCCCCAGGTGGCGGAGGGCGACCTCGCCCGTGAGCTCCGCCAGCAACGGTCGGAGCTCATCCGCAAGGTGGTGCAGCGCCGGGGACGGACCCATGGTCAGGTTGAAGGAGGGCGGCAGCACGTACCTGAAGTCCTCGTCGACCCGCCCGATGGTCAGCTCCTGGAGCTCCGCGCTTTGGAGCAACGCGCGCCGCAGGGCTCGACGCATCAGCACCGCTGTCCCCGCGCTGCCGATGAGATCCACGAGCTCAGTCCAGAGGATCTCGAAGAGAGCGGCGCCCGAGAGACTCGTGGCGCTCTCGCCGCGCTGGACAATCCTCGGCTTCCACACTGTGGTCTTGCCCTGGCTGGCTGGCGTGTGACGACTCGAGTGACATCAAAGTCTAGCAGCAATGTATCCCCGCCGCCATCGTGTTCCACGTCCAAGCCCCTAGCGCCAGCGAGCCGATGGCCAGACGGCGGTATGCCCCGGCAAGGGTGCGCCGGGGCACGCTGGCGATGTCCATCAACCAGCCGAGCGGCTCCAGTTGCCCGTCTGGCCGCCTGAAAGCCTCGCCAAGGCGATCACGCATCGTCCGATGACAGGAGCGCTACCGGTGCTGTTTCGAGAATGCCCGCCAAAGGAAGGCACAAGGCGCCGTCGGACTCGACAGCGTTGACCAGCTCATCGGTCAGGACATTGCGGAATCGGAGCCCGCTGCCTCGGGGAAGCGACACCGAGGTGTCCTCCCAGAGCTGCTCTCCCTGGGGGAACTGTCCCGCATCGGGGACCAGCGTCGCCAGAAGCCTCGGCACCACCGCGATGACACCTCCGCCGTCTGCTTGACGTGCAAAGGCGCATACGTGCCTGGCCTTGGCGCCTTTCGCCTCCAGCGGGCGATAGTCTCCCCGCCTGAAGAGAACGTTCCGATCCCGGCGAAAGTTCAGGCAGCGGTAGATGATGTAGAGCTTGATGCGCCCGTCTTCCCTGCTGTCCAGGAGGATCCTGAACAGCTCCTTGGGGCCGATCTCGGCTTCGGCCGCCCTGAGACCGGCGAGCGCCTTGACGCGGACGGCGTAGTCCACCGGCCGGCGGTTGTCGGGATCGACCAGGCTGAAGTCCCAGAGCTCGGTCCCCTGGTAGAAATCGGGCACACCGGGGGAGGTCATCTTGAGCAGGGTCTGGGAAAGCGAGCTGAACATGCCGTAGTGGGCAATCTGCTTGCGGAACGAGGCAAAATCCTGAAGGAAGGCGCTCTCGGGGGCCGCGAGGATGGCATCGACGAAGGACGTGAGCGCCTCTTCGTGGGCCGTGTTGGGGGCCACCCAGCTGGTGTTCACCTTGGCCTCCCTGGTCGCCTTGATCATGTACTCCCTGATCCTGGCGCCGAAGTCGGCGTAGGCCGCCTGGTCCATCTCCCCCAGCGGCCAGGCGCCCAGGAGAGCCTGATACAACAGGTACTCCTCGTTCCGGTCCGGCACGGGCTGGTTGTCGAGGCTAGCGCCCCTCTCCTTGTTGAGAGCCGTCCACCTGACCAGCGCCCTCTGCCATTTTCTGGGGATCTCCGATAGTGCATCGATCCGGGTCCGCCCATCCTCGCCGCGCTTGGTGTCGTGGGTGGCGGTGGCGAGCATGGCGTGCGGGAAGTTCTTGGCCCGCTCCAGGTTCTGGCCGTGGAACGCCTCCAGGGAAATGCCGAACCTGCCGGGCGCCCCCCCCACGTCGTTCAGCGAGAGCAATCGATTGTACACGTAGAAGGCCGTGTCTTCGAGACCTTTGGCCATGACCGGCCCGGTGATCTGCTGGAAGCGCATCACGAAATACAGCCAGCTCTTCTCGTCATCCTGGGTGGCGTGCTCGGGGAACTTGAGCAGGAGCACCGAGCGCAGGAAGTCGAAGATGGAGGCGCTGATGGCGGGATTCTTCCGCTTTGCCTTGGAAACCGCGCTTTCCACGTACTGACTGTCCTTCTCCCGAACGCTGCCTGAGTTCACGTAGGTGCGGTACACGGGGAAGCAGGCGATGACCTCCCTGATGGCACGGGTGAGGCTATGGAGCGTGAAGTCCCGGGTCAGCCGGTCTTGCTCGGAGATGGTGTTGAGCTGGTGCCCCAGCATGTTGACCTCCCCCGAGAGAGCAACCTGCATCACCAGCCTCTTCTTTTCGTAGACCAATTCCTGAAAATCGGTCACCCGCCCCACGAAGCGGTCATAGATGCGGTCGAAGGCTTTGGCGTTCTCGGTGTCGACGAAGATTCCGTTGACGTTGTTCAGAAAGCCATAACCGGTGGTGCCAAAGACTGGCCACTCCTCCGGCAGCTGTTCACCCTTCATGAGGATCTTTTCACACACCACATAGAGAGGTCGATGGGAGCGATCCTTGGATACCGCTTCCTGGTCGGCCTCACCCGAGCGTTTGCCGCAGGCCGCTTCGTCGGCACAGGCATCGGAGCGAGAGTCCACGAAGCACCCCTGCTGCAGGCTGTGCAGGTAAGCGAGGGGGTCGTAGAGCCCGTCCACATGATCGATCCGCACCCCTGTCACGCTCCCTTCGCGGATCAGTCGAAGCAGCAGCGGGTGGGTCTTCTCGAAGACGGCGCGGTCCTCCATCCTGATGGCTGCCAAGGAGTTGATGTCGAAGAACCTGCGGTAGTTGATCTCGTCGGTCGCCACCCTCCAGTAGGAGAGGCGATAGGACTGCTCGAGCAACAGCGCGTCTAGGAGGTCGAAGCTGCGCGGCTCCCCCTGGATGCCGTTGAAGATGCGCAGGTTCTCCTCGAGGAAGGCGGCGACCTCCGGGCTTTGCTGACATAGCTGCCCGAGGCGCTTCTTGATGATCTCCTTCTCCCGGTAACGCTCCTCCTTCTTTCCCGGGTCCTGTTCGCTGGGGAAGGGGAGGTGCTGCAGAGCGGTGATGATGCTCAAGAACTCGAGCAGCGCCGGGTCCTCGGCGGTGAGACGCTGCTGCAACTGTTCTGGGCGATGTCCAAGAATGAGCAGGTAGCTCCTGGGCTCCAGGGGGATCTGGAGTTGCGCATACGTCACGAAGAAGGCACCCTCCCGGCAGACGAGCCGCAGTTCCCCTCTTTCCAGCGCCTGGCCGTACTGGTCACCCAGGAATGGGAGCAGCACCTTGTTGGTGAGCTCCTTCTTCAAAGGTTGCCAATCGATATCGAAGAAGCTGGCATAGGGGGAGCTGGGGCCGCTCTCCAGCACGTCCATCCACCAGAGGTTCTCGGGGCTGTCCACGCACATGTGGTTCGGTACGAAGTCGAGGATCAGCCCCATCTCCAGGCGTCTTAGCTCCCCGGTCAGATCGCGGTAGCTCTCCTCGTTCCCGATCTCCCTGTTGAAGACCGTGTGGTTGACCACGTCATAACCGTGAACGCTTCCTTCCTTGGCCGCGACAAAGGAGGAGGCGTAGAGATCGCCAATACCCAGATCGTGGAGGTAGGCGGCAAGTTCCTTGGCCTGTGAGAAAGTGAATTGTCGATTGAATTGAAGCCGGTAGGTGGCAGTGGGAATTCTCGCGCTCGGCAAGGCTTCCTGGCCCATGATTCCCCCTGGCATCACTGCGGCAGCACGGCCCCCAGATTGAAGTTGAGCATCTCACCCAGGTGCTTGAAGCCCTCCACCCAGCTGCGGGCCTCCTCGTCTTCTGCCTTGGCCCGGCCCAGGAATTCGGGATAGACCCTCTTCGCCAGCTCGCAGTAATCGTTTTGGATCTGCCACGGAACGATATCCAGCGGGATCTCCTTGAGCAGGCCCAGGAGCCTCTGAACCCCGGCCAAGAGCTTGAGCTCGGAGGGTTGACTGGCGAAGGCACGCATGCGCAACTCCACGTGCTGCCGTAACAGGTACTCGGAGTCGGGAAGCTCTATCCGCACCTTCCAGTTCCTGATCTGCTCCACCACCCGATGTACTGCCTCGACGTCGATCTCGTCCTGCGTCAGGACGTGGATCAGCGCAGAGTTCAGCGCCGGTTGTGCCAGGAGGAGGAACGACTTGGGCACCGGCATGCCCGTCTCCTGGATGTAGGCCATCAGCGTGCGGTTTCTTTCGAA
This sequence comes from Anaeromyxobacteraceae bacterium, assembly GCA_041500205.1. Taxonomy (GTDB): domain Bacteria; phylum Myxococcota; class Myxococcia; order Myxococcales; family Anaeromyxobacteraceae; genus Anaeromyxobacter_A. Next base: position 25,368 of record JBGQLS010000026.1, read on the forward strand.
CAGGTCGTGGTACGACTTGTCGAACTCCTCCAGGTTCTTGTCGATGATCTGATTGAGGATCTTTCTCCTCTCGTCGGTGAAGAGGTTGATCAGCGAGTGTTGGTGGTGACCGAAGTGCTTGTCCATGAGCTCAATCAGGCCGATGTAGAGTCCCTTGTCGAAAGCCGAGCCCATCTCCTCCTTCATGGCTGTCCATCGACCCGGATCCGTTTCCGTTGAGATGCTCCCCTTGAAGTCGTGGTTTCCAAACCGGACCGCGCAGACGAAGAAGCGGGCTGATTCGCGGGTGATCTCGGAAGTGATCGCAATGCGACCCATGGCCATTGTCGCTTCATCTGCCGTGAGCCTGGTGTAGTCCGCCTTTTCCACCCGGTAACAGAAGATCTTGGCCAGCTCGCCGTAGTCCTCGAAGAGCGAGCTGAATGCGTAGTGGACGCCGACATTGGCCAACCCCACCCGCGTCCCGAGAACGAACTTCTCGTAGATGTAGGCTCCGTCCTTGAACTCCTGGTAATTGCATTTGGCCTCCCCAAGTCTCTCTTGGAAGGCCTCTTCCACCTTCTTGTCCAGCAGCCCTTCGCAAAGTTGCAGGCTACGCCCTGCGTAGTGAATGATCTGGACCGTCTCGCCCCCCGAGAGCTCGTCGAAGAACCAGCCGCAGCTTGTGTACATCAGCAGGGCATGCCGCTGCATCTCCAGGAGCTTCAAGGCGGATATCCTCTCCGCCTCGCCGAGCACTCTCGAGGCCTGCTCGTCCAGGAAGCGGTCCGCCTGTTTCCGGTCCAGCATCACCTCGACGTAGGCATCACGAGCTTGCCAGGGGAGCTTGAAGTACTCCTTGCCCTTTTGGTCGAATACCCCGGCCAGCTGGTCCCTCAACCAATCCAGCGCCGCGCGCAGGGGCCCGCGCCACTGCTGGTTCCACTGCGGCTTCCCCCCGGAGTTGCAGCCGCAATCGCTGTTCCAGCGTTCCACGCCGTGAGCGCAGCTCCAGGAGGTTCTCTCGTTGATCTGGGCCTCGTAGCTTGCCGGGTATCGCTCCAGGTACTCTCCGTAGTTGGTGAGACGCGCCAGGTTGTTCTTCTCAATAGAGTGCATGGCATGCGCCAAGGCCATGTCGCCGAACTTCTGGTGGTGGCCGTAGGTCTCGCCGTCGGTTGCGATGTGCACGAGCTGAGGCCAGTCCCTGTCTCCGCTGAAGCCTCCCAGGAGCCGTTGCGTGAGCGCGTCGCCGCTGCTGAGCAGGTTCTCGAAGGCGATGGCCCGGGAGATGGGGCCGTCGTAGAAGAAGACGGTGATGCTGCGACCCGACGCCAGCCGACAGAGGTAGGGCCTGGTCGGATCGATGGCGTTCTCGCCGCTGGTCTTGTTCCACTGCTCCTCGCCGATCTTCCTGAAGGCCGCCGCCTGGTGTGGGGCGAGAATGGTGAACTTGATGCCCTGCTCGGCGAGGATGTCGAGCGTCTCCAGATCGACCGCGGTTTCCGCCAGCCACATTCCTTCCGGAAAGCGCATGAAGCGGGATTCGAAGTCCTTGATGCCCCAGATCACCTGGGTGCGCTTGTCGCGGCTATTGGCAAGCGGCATGATGATGTGGTTGTAAACCTGGGCCAGCGCCGCGCCGTGACCGGAGCGCCACTCGATGCTCTGCCTGTCCGCGTCGAGAATGGACCGGTACACCTCGGGGAAGGCATGCTCCATCCAGGAGAGCACCGTGGGGCCGAAGTTGAAGCTCATCTTGGCGTAGTTGCTCACGATGTCCATGAGGCGCCCTTCGCCGTCCAGGATGCGCGAGGCCGAGTTGGGGGCGTAGCTCTCGGCGGTGATCCTCACGTTCCAGTCGTGGTAGGGGTGGGCGGAGTCCTGGACCTCCAACGCTTCCAGCCAGGGGTTCTCCCGCGGCGGCTGGTAGAAATGACCGTGGACACAGACGTAGCGCGGCGTTGCTTGTTCCATGGCTGCCTCCCAGGTGTTGCTGCGTAAGCGAGCGAGGTCACCGATCGCCATCGGATGAGCCGGCCGTCATCGCGCCTCCCCCGACACGGCCAAGCATGTCCCATGCCGCTCCGGACGCTCCGCGCGCGGCGCCTCTCAGGCCCGCTCTGCCGGGCCGCGAACGTTCACCCGCGCCTCCGAACGTCCGGGAGCTGTGAATGGAGCCACGTGGCTACCGGCAAGGAGCTTGCCCCCTTCGCGGGCGCCCGGGGGCCCCGCGGGGCGCGTGCTGAAGTCTGGCATACTTCAGGGCGAGGCGTTAAGGGCGATGCGGCGCCGCACGAGCGCCCACGGGACCCAATGTTCGAGCTCCGGCACCAGACCGTGAACGGGCACGACCTCGCCTACCGCATGGAGGGGCAGGGCCAGGCCATCCTGCTGATCCACGGCATCGCCTCCAGCTCCGCCACGTGGTGCGAGGCCATGCGCCGGCTCGTTCCCCACTTTCGGCTGGCACAGCGGGCGAGAAGGCCCGGATCGCTGACCCGGCTATCAGCGCACAACGTAATGTGCATCCGGATGCGCCAGCTCTCTCAAGGAGCGCGGTTCCACGTCGTTGCGCACGGCGGTGAGCGTTCCGTCCGGCTCGAGGGTCACGGACTTGCAGTCGGCGATACGCATGATCCCTTGCTTGCGCAGCGCGGAGTGGAGTTCCGCGAGCGTGAGCAGCTCGCGCCGCAACGCTCCGACGTGCACGCGGCCGTCCGTCACGACGCGGATAGGCTCACCCTGGATCATGTGCTCCACGCGCCGCCAGCGCCAGGTGGCGTAACCCACGAGCCAGTTGAGCGCGATGAGCGTCACGGCGCTGACGAGACCGCCGGTGAGCGAGTTGTCGCCGGCGTTCATCGAGTTCTGGACTGCGTTGGAGATGACGAGCAGGAGGATGAGGTCGGAGCTCGTCATCTGCGCCAGCTCGCGCCGGCCCGCCACGCGCAGCGCGACGAGGAGGAAGCCGTAGAC
>JBGQLS010000027.1:0-28138 GCA_041500205.1 Anaeromyxobacteraceae bacterium
CTCGGCGGCGCGGGGCGCGTCCATGGACGCGGTGAAGCTGCAGCTCACCTCGCTCCTGCGCGAGCGGCGGAAGATCGGCGAGAACGAGGAGGACGACTTCCGCGTGATGGACACCCGTCAGCTGGCCGAGACCCTCACCGGAACGACGAGGATCCTCACCATGCTGCTCGGCGCCGTGGCGGCGGTGAGCCTCCTCGTCGGCGGCATCGGGATCATGAACATCATGCTGGTGTCGGTGACCGAGCGCACCCGCGAGATCGGCATCCGCCTAGCCATCGGCGCGTTCGAGCGCGAGGTGCTCCTCCAGTTTCTCATCGAGGCGGTAGTGCTCTCGGGGCTGGGCGGGCTCGTCGGCATCGCGCTCGCGACCGGCGCCTCCATCGGGCTGGCACGTCTCATGGGCGTGCCCTACCTGTTCGACCCCGGCATCAACCTGGTGTCCTTCCTCTTCTCCGCGGCGATCGGCGTCATCTTCGGCTTCTTCCCGGCTCGCCGGGCCGCCAGTCTCAACCCAATCGATGCCCTGCGATACGAGTGAGGACCGCGAGCAGAGTTCGGTGACGGTCGAGAACCGCGCTCGCGCGCTCGCGCGGAGGTTCCTCCGCGGCGCGGGCGATCACTAGTGGTGCCGGTGCAGCTCCGATCCCACTCGATGTTGAGGTGCCCAGCGTTTGCGGATAACCAGTCCGAGGATCGCGTCTCGGCCGTGGGTGGGCTCCTGGAGACGAGCAGGTTCGCGGTCAGGCCTTCGACCTCGTCCCGCGTCAGCACCAGGTCGTGGACTGCTACACCAGCCGCCCCCGGGCGGCGAACGCGCTCGGCGCGTTGTGCGGAGCGGGTCGCGCCCGCGGGTCGGGGTGTCCAACGCCCGAAGCCCTGGAATTCGTAGTCGATACGTACCAGGCCATCCTTGCCGCCGTCGCGTGGATCGCCGTCGTAGTCTCGGTGAACGCTGTCAGGTAGCGGGCAGACAGCCCCGATTCCGCTCGCCTGCGTGAGGGCGCAGCCTACAAGTCGGCCGGCGAGACCTCCGGGTGTCACTTACCCGTGCATCATTGCGCAGAACGCGTCTCATTTCGCCGAGATGCGCTTGGCACGCATGGCGCACTGCTACGGCCAGGCCACGGGAGGCCCCGACATCATGGCTCGCGTGCTCATCGTGGACGATACGGAGATCGTGAGAAAAGCGCTTGAGCTGGCGCTCAAGAAGATGGGCCATGAGGCGGAGAGCACGTCGTCTCCCCTCGTCGCCCTCGAGTTGGCGCAAGCGCGGCCGCCAGATCTTGCGCTCCTCGACTACCGCATGCCAGGAATGGACGGCGTTACGCTCTTCGGCGCGATGCACGACGCTCTCGGCGATCGTTGCCCCAAGGTACTCTTCGTCTCAGCCACGCGCCTCGAAGAAATAGAAGCGAAGACGAAGCCGCCGATGCGTGCCGTCGGCTACGTGAAGAAGCCCTTCCACCTGGAGGAACTCATGCGCATGGTGAAGGCGGCCCTCGTCGTCTAGCGGACGCCGGCGCTCACAAGTATCTTCTGTCCGACGAGCGCGATGGCTGCGCATTTGAAGAAGTCTCTGCGCACGAAGTGGGATGCGAAGAGCGCATTCCGATTTTCTCGTGCCCGAGGACCGGGAGCGCGCAATGTCCAGGGTCGCCCTTCTCTTCCAGGGCGTCATGTCCGGCCCGAGCGAATACGGGCATTGCGGATGAACGGCACCACCTTCGACATCGAGGCCAACAGCGCCCTCATTCGCTCGACGACCACCAGTATGCCCCGGAGTACGAGCCACTCTACCCGAGGCCCCGTCGTCGTGGCAGTTGGTTCGCACCTCATCGGCTTACCGACCGCGGCAGTGCGGGAAATGTTCGTCCTGCGCCCGACCGGGCGCCCGCCGGGACTGGCGCCCGAACAGCGTGGCGTTGTGACACTGCAGACCAAGGTGCTCCCCGTCCTGGAGCTCAGGATGATGCTGGGGCTCCCGACAGCAAATTCTTCCCGCTCGACGGCCGATTCGCCCGCGCATGCGGCGGGGCCTTCGCATTCGGCGCTCCCGCCGCGGTGCGCTCGAGGCGGAAGGTGCCGACCATCTCCGCAAGCTGGCGGGACTGGCCCGACAGTTCGGCCGCGGCCGAGGAAGACTCCTCGGAGCTGGCCGCGTTCTGCTGGGTGACCTTGTCCACCTGGCCGACGGCCAGGTTCACCTGGTCGATGCCAGCGGCCTGTTCCTTCGAGCGCAGGCGAGGTGCTCCGGCGCTGCTCGTGAGTCGCCGACAAGAAGAAGCATGAGGGGCCGGAGAGGCTTTCGCGGTCCGGATCGCCGGCGGAACGCCGGTGTGGATTTCGGCGCGCGCGCTGACGAGGCACGTGCGCGGTCTATTTCACGTCGCGTGCGGCTGGAGCAGGAGCGGATCAGCTTCGGCTGGATGAGGGCGTCGCCTGCTGGCCTGGATGCCTGATGGAGCGCCGCGGATGTCGTCGATCACTACACGCGGTTGCGCGCGAGGCGGCGATAGAGCGTCGCGCGGCCGATGCCGAGGAGGCGCGCCGCCGCGGCGACGTCGCCGCCGGACTGCTCCAGCGCGCGGGCGATGGCCTCGTCGGTGGCGCGCCGCAACCAGCCGCCCGGTGCAGGCACGCCCTCCGCCTCCGCCGCGCCGTTCGCTCCCGACCAGATCTCGGGCGGGAGGTCCGCGACCGCGACGGGCGAGGTCGGGCCCGCCAGGGCGAGTGCGCGCTGGACGGCGTGCTGGAGCTGGCGCACGTTCCCGGGCCAAGGCGCGGCGCGAAGGCGCTGGCGGACCGCCGCTGGGATGCGATCCGGCTCCCAGCCCAACCGTGCGAGGACGGCGTCGAGCACCGCGTCTAAGTCCCGGCGCTCGCGCAGCGGGATTATGTGGAAGACGTGGCCGGCCACGCGGTAGTAGAAATCCTCGCGAAACGAGCCCCGGTCGATGAGCGCCCGCAGGTCCCGGTGCGTGGCGCAGACCACGTTCGCGTCCACCGGCCGGGCCTCGTTGCTCCCCAGCGGCACCACCTCCCGCGTGTCCATCACCCGCAGGAGAGCGGCCTGCAGTGCGAGCGGCATGTCGCCGATCTCGTCGAGGAACAACGTGCCACTCTGGGCCGCCTCGATCTTGCCAACCGCACCGCTGCGGCGCGAGCCCGTGAAGGCCCCCTCGACGTGGCCGAACAGCTCGCTCGCCAGGAGCTCGCCGGGGATCGCAGCGCAGTTCACCGCCACGAAGGGTCCCGCGGCGCGCTCGCCCGACTCGTGCAGGGCGCGCGCCACGACCTCCTTCCCGCAGCCGGTCTCGCCGGTGAGCAGTACCGGCAGGTCGGCGCGGAAGGCACACGCCGCTTCCTCGAAGCCGCGGTCGAGGCGCTCGTCCCCGAAGCGCGGATCCGCCACCGGTCCCGCGGCGGCGCGTCGCCGATGCGACAGGCCCACCCGCCGCGGCGCCGCGGTGCCGGGGAGGCGCTGCACCCGAAGTCGCACCCCGCCGTGGAGGCGCGTGGGCACGCTGGTCGCTGCGGCGCTGATGCGGTCGTTCCAGCTCTCGAAGCGCTCGTCGAAGAGTTGATCGAACGCCAGGCCCGCCACCTTCGCCGGCAGGGCCATCAAGCGGCGGGCAGCGGGGCTCGCGGCGAGGAGCTCTCCGCCGTCGCCCAGCGCCAGCCAGGCCCCGCTCGCCGCCGTGGGGAACCCGTCGCCGGCGATGTCAATCTCCACGTGTAGGCGGGCTCGCACCGCCTGGAAGAGGCGCCGCTCGATCCGCTGGGCGCAACGCTCCGACAGCCAGAGGACGCTGTCGAGCATGCCAGGCGTATCGCAGGAGACGTCGACTGAGCCGGCCACCTCGCCCTCCGGGTCGAACACCGGCGAGGCGAAGCACTGGAAGATCTGCGTGTCGTCGTAGAAGTGCTCGGCGCCAAACACCCTCGCCGTGTGCCCCTCCCACATGGCCACGACCGGGGCGTTGGTGCCGATGGCCGCCTCGGAGAGGTCGACACCCGCCCGGAAGGCCCGCCGGAGCGTCGCGCTGCGGGCGGCGATGGCGCCGTCCGCGGCCAGTATGTTGCTGCGCGCATCCGTGAGCAGCACAGCATAACCGGCGTCGGCCACCGCGGCGGCCAGCGTGGAGAGCTCCGGGCGGCCCGCCTCCAGGAGAGCGCGGTTACGTTCCAGGAGGTCACTCAGCGCGCTGACTGGCTGAAACTCGACCCGCTCTGTCGCCCTGCGCCCCAGCGCGCTGCAGCGTTTCCACGAGCGCAGGACCGCGTCGTCCACCAGGCCCACGGGCTGACGGCCGTCGTCGAAGAACGCGCGGCGAGCGCTCAAGATCTGCTCCGGCCGGTAGCTACGCGCTGGGCGGGAGGGCTCGGACGTTGCCAAGGGCGCAGCCTCCATGTGGCTCACCGCATTGCAATACTAACACTAACGAGTGTCCGCGAAGTGGCGCCAACGGGGAGGGCGTCCGATCCGAGCGCCCTTCCCTCGTTTGGGTGGAAACGCGCGGTCCAGCCGCCGCGATCTCATTGCGAGAAAACGCTTCTCGTTTCGAGACGATGAGACGCCGGCCCGGTGGCCGAGAGCGCGGCCCAAGCGCCAATGCCTTCGACGGAATCAATGCGCGTGCGCGACTCCCCGCTACGCGGCACCGGACTTGCGACCGGGTGCCGCAGGCGCTCGGGCCCAGACGAGGAGTGCGACATGAGCACCAGCAGCGCGGGTGCGACCTGGGACGGCAAGATCTTCAGCGAGGGCTGGCGCGAGGCGCACGGCGGCGCGGCGGACGTGGTCGAGCCGGCCACGGGACGCGCGCTCGGCAACGTGGGCAGGGCGGACTCGACCGACGTGGACTTCGGCGCCCGGTCGGCGACGCGCGCCCAGGTGGCCTGGGCGGTCACGCCGTTCGACCAGCGCTCCGCCGTGTTGCGCGCGGCGGAGCGGCTGCTCGGCGAGCGCGCCGAGGAGTTCCGCCGCTGGAACGTCCGGGAGGCCGGGTCGATCCCCCCCAAGGCGGATTTGGAATGGCACAACACACGCGAGCAAATCTCGATGGCGGCGGCGCTCCCCATGCAGCCCACCGGACAGATCTTCCCGTCCACCATGCCGGGGCGGACCAACTACTGGCGTCGCGTGCCCATCGGCGTGGTCGGCGTCATCGCGCCGTGGAACTTTCCGCTGCTCCTCGCGATGCGCTCGGTGGCGCCGGCGCTCGCGCTCGGGAACGCCGTGCTGCTGAAGCCCGACCATCAGACCCCGGTCATCGGCGGCGCGCTCATCGCGCAACTGTTCGTGGATGCGGGCCTGCCGGACGGCGTGCTGCACGTGCTGCCCGGCGGCCCGGCGACGGGCGACGCCGTGGTGCGGCACCCCGCCGTGAACATGGTCTCCTTCACGGGCTCAACCGCGGTCGGGCGCAGGATCGGCGAGACCTGCGGACGCCTACTCAAGAAGTGCGTGCTCGAGCTGGGCGGCAACAACGCCATCATCGTGCTCGAGGACGCCGACCTGGAGGCGGCCAGCTCGAGCGGCGCCTGGGGTGCATTCCTCCACCAGGGGCAGATCTGCTTGCAGGCCGGGCGGCACCTCGTGCACCGGAGTGTCGCGCAGCGCTACGCGGAGTTGCTGACGGCGCGGGCCGAAAAGTTGCACGTCGGCGACCCGCACGCAGAGCAGGTGCACCTCGGGCCCATCATCAACGCGAAGCAGGTGCAGCGCATCGAGCAGATCGTGGGTGAAGCCGTGCGCGAGGGAGCGAAGGTCCTGACTGGCGCGGAGCGCACGGGCCCCTTCTACCGCCCGACGGTGCTCGCCGGCGTGCGCTCGGAGATGAGCGCGTTCACCGAGGAGATCTTCGGCCCGGTCGCGCCGATCACGACGTTCGACAGCGACGACGAGGCGGTGGCCCTCGTCAACGGCTCGCCGTACGGGCTGGCCGCGGCCATCCACACTCGCAACATTCAGCGCGGGTTGCGGATCGCGCAGCGGCTGAAGACCGGCATGGTCCACATCAACGACCAAACGGTGAACAACGAGTTCCACGTGCCCTTCGGAGGCATGGGCGCCTCCGGCAACGGCGGGCGCTTCGGCGGCCCGGCCAACCTCGAGGAGTTCACGCAGACGCAGTGGCTCAGCGTCATGGAGCAAGGGATGCAGTACCCGTTCTGAACGGACGAATAGGAACCGCGGCTCAACAAGAAGTAAATGCAGCGTGCCACGTCGGCACGCCCGGGAGAGGCCATGAGCGAGCAGATCCAAGCCAAGGCAGCAGTCGTCTGGAAGAAGATCGCGAGGGCGGTCGTGTGCTGCGCCGCAATGGCGGCGTCTGGGGATGCGTGGGCGGCCGACGCGCGGGACTACATCCCGCTGCCGGACAGGACCTTTCTCTTCGTCACGTACGCCAAGCACATCACCGGCAACAAGCTGTACAGCGACGGCAACCAGGCCAGCGCCGACTTCAACCTCAACCAGAACCTGGGCATCTTCCGGCCCGTCTACTACACGAAGCTGGGGGACCGCGCGCTCTTCGGCGACGGCGGCCTCGTCCTCGATCCGCAGATGCTGTTCATCTTCGGCGAGGGGCACGTCGACGGCGCGGCGCTGAACCAGAACTCCGTCCAGGCCAGCGGGATCGCGGATCCCGTCTTCCTGGCGACGTTGTGGTTCGTGAACGCCCCGAAGGATCAGTTCTGGATCGGCTTCACGCCGTACGTCACCGTCCCCATCGGCCAGTACTCCAGCACCCGTTCACTGAATCTCGGCAGCAACCGCTGGGCGGTCAAGACCGAGTTCGGCGCCGTGAAGGGGTTCGGCAACTTCAACGTCGACCTCAACGTCAACGCCGAGTTCTACACGGCCAACGACAACTTCTTGAACGCTGCCCAGCAGACACAGGTGAGGCTGACGCAGAACCCGCTGTTCGGCACCGAAGTCCACCTGAGCTACGACATCTCGAAGAACTGGTTCGTGGCGGCCGACTACTTCTTCGCCGCCGGCGGCGAGACCAAGTTCGACGGCACGGCGAACAACAACTCGCAGCTCACCAACAGCGTCGGCGCCTCGTTCTTCTGGCTCCTCGGAACGAGCAACCAACTCATGCTGCAGTACCGGCAGGACGTCTCGGTCAGGAACGGTCCGTCGACCAACAACTTCGGCGCGCGCTGGGCCCACTTCTTCTAGCGTACGCGCCGACGCGCGGGCGGGGGCGCGCGGGCGTTACCGTATGAACACGAATGAGTGCGGCCAGGAGCCTCACCCCTGGACGAGTTGCTGGCCGCCGTCGATATCGAAGGTCGCGCCGGTGACCGCCGCGTTCGTCATGAGGTAGACGGCTAGAACACCAAACAGGTTTAGTTCTTCATCGGCGATCGGGAGTGCAAGAGACGAGCGTTCCATGTTCCCCCCGCCTCGCGGTCGTTCGCTCGCAACGTCCTCCAGCGGCACGCGCCCCGTCCGGCTGGTCCCTTGCCCGCGAAGAGCCGCGGGTAAGGCGCGTCTCGTCGGCGAGCGCACGATCGAGCTGGTTGAGCCGCCGATCAACGAGGCCGTCGCCTCGTCGCCGCGGGCCGTTCGGACGCCGGGGCGAAGCCCACCGGGCTCGGCCCGATGTGCTCGAGCCTGCGCAGCGCGGGCGCGCGCCAGGCGATGAACCCTACCGTGAAGAGGGTCATGGCTCCCCCGAACACCACCGAGGGGACGACTCCCAGCAGCCGGGCAGCGAGCCCACTCTCGAACGCCCCCAGCTCGTTCGAAGACCCGATGAAGAAGCTGCTCACCGCCGCCACGCGTCCCATCTTCTCTCGTGGGGTCATGGTCTGCAGCAGCGTCCCGCGCAGCACGACCGAGACGTTGTCGAGCGCTCCTCCTGTCGCGAGCAGCGCGAGCGAGAGCGCGTAGGAGCGTGACAGCGCGAAGGCGATCCAGGTGATCCCGAAGAAGGCCACGCTCCACAGGAGCGCCGAGCCGGCGCGGCGAAGCTGGCCGAGGCGCGCCAGCGCGAGCGACATCGCCACCGAGCCGGCGGCTGGCGCGGCGCGGAGGAAGCCGAATCCGACCTCTCCCACGCCGAGCACGTCCCGCGCGAACACGGGAAGCAGCGCGGTCGCCCCTCCGAACAGGACGGCGAACAGGTCGAGGCTCATGGCGCCGAGGAGCGCCGGCTGCGCGACCACGAAGCGAATGCCGTCCGCAAACTCGCCAGCGAGGCGGCCCGCGGCTACGGCCGGCCGCGGGCGCCGGGCGATGGCGGTGAGGGCGGCGAACCCTGCCGCCGTGAGCCCGACCACCACCGCGTAGGCGAGCCTCGGACCCCCGAGGGCGATGAGCGCCCCGCCAGCCGCGGGCCCCACCACCATGGCCGAGTGGAGCACGGAGGAACGCCATGTGGCCGCGTTGTGATAGTGCTCGCGCGGTACGAGGTCGGCGCCCAGGGCGACCGAACACGGGCGGAAGAACGCGCGCCCCACGCCGGCGAGCGCCTGCGCCGCATAGAACGGCAGCGCCGAGCGGGGCGTCCCGAGGCTGAGGAGAAAGAGACCCGCGCCGCTCGCGCCGACCGCGGCGAGGCTCGCCAGCGAGAGAGCTCGCCTGTCGGCGCGGTCGGCGGCCCACCCGCCGACGAGGGCCAGGGCGAGGAAGGGGAGCGCCTCGGCGAGGCCGACGAGCCCCAGCGAGAGCGTGTCGCCGGTGAGCGCGTACACCTGCCACCCGAGGACGGCGCTCTGGATCTGCGTGCCCATGAAAACCGCGCCCATGGACGCGAGGAACGCCCGGTATTCGGGGATCCGGAGCGAGAGGTAGGGGTCGTTCGCCACGGGCCGTCAGCGCGCCGCTTGCAGTCGCGCGCGCTCGAACTCGCCGCCAGTCGTCCAGGTGGCCGCTGCCATCAGACTAGCGGGCCGGCCGCCTGCCCAGCATCCGTGAAACCCCCGATCGCACCCTCCCGCGACGCGCGATCATGGGCGAAGCGGGGGAGGAGGACCGTGAACGTCGTCCCCTCGGCTTCGGTCGAGCGGACGAGGATCGAGCCGGCGTGCGCGTGGACGATCTCCCGGGTGATGTAGAGGCCGAGACCCAAGCCGGTCGACCCTGCCGGAGAGCGCGTGCCGCCCCGAAACGCGCCGAAGATCGTCTCGAGGCTCTCCGCCGGAATAGGCGGCCCGTCGTTGTGGACGGAGAGCGAGAGGGCGTCCCCCGCGCCCGAGACCGTGACCGTGACCGGCGCCCCGGCCCCGTGCTGCACGGCGTTGCCGCCCAGGTTGGAGAGGACCTGCGCGAGCCGGTCCGGATCCCACTCGCCCCAGCCGTCCCCCTCGAGCCTGAGCCGGAACGAGGCCTCCGGGCGCGCGAGCTTGAGCTCGTCGACGACCCTGCGCGCCACCTCGTGGAGGTCGAGGCGCTCCGGCCGCACCGGGATGCCCTCGCCCAGCCGGCTGCGCGTGAGATCCAGCACCTGGCCGATCATCCTCGCGATGCGATCGGCGCTGGACGCGATGCGACCCACCGCCTTCGCATCCTCGGGGCACAGGGCCGACCTCTTTAGGAGGATCGCCGCCCCCAGGCTGATCGCGCTGAGCGGCGTCCGGAGGTCGTGCCCCAGGACGGCCACGAACAGCTCGTTCATGCGGAGCGTCTCGGCGAGACGCTCGCGCGCCGCCTCGGTGACGCGGTGCTGCTCTTCCAGCTGCTCCGACTGGGCCCTGTCGATCGCGGCGAGCCTCTCCGCGCGCCGGCGCTCCGCCTGGTGCTCCCGGCCGTTGCGAACGGCGGTCGTGATCTGAGCGACCGCCAGCTCGAAGAAGGACCGGTAGCGCTCGTCGAGTTCGCGATGCGGGCTCACGCCAGCGATGAGGACGCCCTGCGGATGGAGCTCTCCCGCCGACGCCATGGGCAGCGCCACGGCCATGCTGGGCGGCTCGGGCCAGCGGCCTCCAGGGAGCGGACCGAACCGGCGCAGGAGATCGGGGATCACGGTCAGTCCACGCTCTCGCACGACGCGCGGCAGCGACCAAGACGCGCCCGGGTTCGCCTCGGGCGCGCGTAGATCGATGACCGGGGCGCTCACCGAAGCGTCCTCGCCCTTCAGCCGGCAGGATGCGGCGAGCCGGGCGTGGCCGCCATCCTCATCGATCAGGTAGAGCAGGGTGAACGGGACGTCCGAGGGGTTTTCGCCCAAGGTGAGGGCCGCGACCTCGCAGACCTGCTCCGCCGACTTCGCCCCTGCCAAGCGCACGGCGAGTTCGCGGAGGGTCCGGAGCTGGCGCTCGCCCTGGACCTGCTGCGTCGTCTCGGACACGGTGGCGAGAACGCCTCCGATGCCGGTCGAGGGAACGGCCTCGTCGGGGACAGGGCCGAACGCCACGTTGAAGTGGGTCTCCTCGAAGAAGCCTTTCCGATCGATGAGGAGACAGAGATCGTCCTTGGACGTCGCCTGTCCCCCTGAGAAGGGCGATTCGACCATCGGTCCGATGATGTGCCAGATCTCCGGCCAGCACTCGCTCGCCGGCTGGCCCATCGATCGAGGATGTTTGGATCCCAGGATCAACCGGTACGCGTCGTTGTACAGCTGCGCGAACCGCGGACCCCAGTACAGCACCATGGGTGATGGATTGCGCAGGAGGAGCCCGACCATCGTCCGCAGCGCCTGCGACCAGCCGGAGACGCCGCCCAGCGGCGTCCGTGCCCAGTCGACGTCGCGCAGGAGCGCTCGCATCTCGCCGGCACACGCGAACAAGTCCCTCCCGTCCGTGGGAGGGCCTGGGCCTTCGCACGACAGCGCCTTCGAGGCTTCGAAATGCGATCTCACCACCTACCTACCTCGTGCCTGGAGGGGACAAGGGCCTGCTTCATGCCTAGTGGAGGCCGCAGCCGCGCTCATGCCCTCTCTCGGCTCAGCCCCTCCTGTATCAGGGGCCTGAGGGCCCATCGTCTTGGGGGGTCATCGTGGGCTCGTCCTCTGGAATGGGCATGACACCGAGCGGGCGAGCGAGCGCTAGACGGGAGCCCAGCCTCGCGTTCTTCGCTCGTGTCCTTTGGGGGGGACGTCCGGCTCCGACGCCGCGCCGGCGGTCAGGGCCCGCCCGGCCGCCGGCGCGATGACCTGGGGGGAGCGAGAGCCGCCTTCCCCCCAGACCTTAGCCGGGGGCGCAGGCCGCCCCCGCCCCGCCGGGCAAAGCCCATCGGGGCCCCACCCCGGCCACGCCGCAGAGCGATCGCATTTTTCGACGGGTCTTGACTGCGCGCAGAGCGAACGCGAGTCAGAGGCCGGCCGTCATTGCGTGCCACCGACGCGCTCCGCCATCTGGCCTGAGGCCTCCGGCGCGAACGATCGAGGCTCGATTCGCTCGCCCTTCGCGAGCATCGCGAGCGATAGGGCCAGCATCTGGGAGATGAGCTCGCTCGAGCCCGGCACGTCGAACTTCCTGTAGATGCGCTTGCGGCGCGCGCGGACGGTCTCGGAGGCGATGCCGGCGGCGGCCGCGGAGTCCTTGCAAGCGTAGCCCTGCGCGATGCGCAGGACCTCCGCGTGCTCAGCCGGCGTGAGCGATACACCTTCCGTGTACTTCACCGCCAGGGGGGACAACACATCGATACCAATCTGAGGCATGTCGTTCTCACCTTGCTATGGAAACGGAGGGCGACTCCGAGTTAACCACGCCCCCCTCCTTCGACATCTCCCTTGCGCGGGGGACACGCCGCGAGGCGCCGCGCGTTGCCCAGTTCAGGCGCGGCACCCAACTGGATCCTGGCCCGCGCCGCGGTCGGGTTGCGGGCCACCGTCGAGCGCGCCTCGGGCGCGTCCCCGGATGGCGTGCGTGCCACGTTACGGGCCCCTCGAGCTCAGCCCCGCGGCGAGTCGTGCAGCTGCGGGACCCGACGTTCTCATGCACGCACAGGGAGGAAACCTCGCCTCCGGCGACAAGGCCGCCCTCGTCGACTTCCTGGCGAACGGCCTCACCGATTGCCGCACGGCAATGGACGCCGCTCCATTTGACCATCCGTCGATCGATCTCCCCAACGGCGACAGCCTCTCCGCCTCCGGCGCGGCCGGTAACGGCCCCTGCCCGTAGGAGCGGCGCCGCAGGGCGCCGCGCTGGCCCTCGTCCCTGCCAGCGCGGCGTCCCGATGCCGTCCCTCGCCAATGCATCGCCGGTTCCCGGCTGCGCCGCGCGCGCGGCCGGGAACCGTCATTTCGCGCAGGCCGCGCCCGATGGCCCCGCCGCCGCCTCACCTCGCGATCTCGCGGCAACGCGTCGGCCGTCCTTCCCTCTCCAAGACGACCCGCCCGCGTGTCCCGCAGGCATCGGTCACGTTCTTTCTCCGCGTGAATGACGTCATTCCTGCGCCACCCGCCGCGCGCTCCGTGTCGTGAGGTCTGAACAGCCGCGCGCGCAATCCCGCGCGCGCTTCAGAAGTGAGGGCGTAGATGCAAGACATGACCGTTTGGCTCCGACGCGTGGAGAGCTCCGCCATCGAATGGATGGCGCGCCACGGCATATTGCTGCTGCGGATCAGCGTCGGAATCGTCTTCTTCTGGTTCGGCGTGTTGAAGTTCTTCCCTGGCCTCAGCCCGGCCGAGGACCTCGCGGGGCGCACGATCAGCACATTGACCTTCGGCCTCGTGAAGCCCGGCGTCTCTCTCCCGGTGCTCGCCGCGTGGGAATGCGCGATAGGCCTCGGGTTCATCACCGGTAAGTTCGTGCGGACCGCGCTGGCGCTGATGCTCCTGCAGATGTCAGGGACGGTCCTGCCCCTGTTCTTCTTCCCCCATGAGACCTGGATCCGTTTCCCCTACGTGGCGACGCTGGAAGGGCAGTACATCATCAAGAACCTGGTGCTCGTGAGCGCTGGCCTCGTCATCGGCGCGACCGCGCGCGGAGGAGCGCTCGTGACGGGATCCGGAAGGGCCCGGGGGAACGGGCCAGGGCTGTCCGACTACATGAGCCGGTCCAGCGCCGCCTGAGCGTGATGGCTTCTCGGGCCACTCCGGCCGGCATGCTGCCGGAATGCGCGGGAGGTTTGTCATGGCGAATCGGCAGCCTCCCTCACCGCGACCCTCTCCCTCGCGCCCCCGTCCCGCCCCTGTTGGGGAGCAGTGGCAGCTTCACATCCCTTGTCGGGTATCCCAGCGCGAGGTAGGCGCCCAGACCCTCCGCCGTAGCGATCCTTCCCGCTACGCGGTGGTCTGCCGCCAACACGGCAGGGAGGGGGTCCCGATGAGCAACCTGGAGATGGAGCGCCTGTGGTTCCTCCGCGGCGTACTAGCGGCCTTCGCGTCGTCTGGAGAGGTCGTCCAGCTCGGCGAGATTTGCAAGCTATGCCGTCTGAGGCCGGAGGAGGCCAGCACCTATCTCGAGGCCGCGCGCCAGGGGCTGCACGAGGACGAGCCGGACTTCTGCGACGTCATCGCGGCCGAGACCGGCGGCGGGGCGGGAACTCCGCGCGGCCCGTCGGGGAAGTGGCCCGCCAGGCTACGGGACGCGCACCAGTACTGGCGCGACCGCCGCTACCTGGAGGACCAGGAGTTCGAGAAGGAGTGGTCGTGGCTGCCGACGTTCCCGGGGCCACCCGGAACTGGCAAGCACTGAATCACCCGTGAAGGCGGAAATCCGCGCGCACCGTTCGTCACGCTATCTCAGACACGTAGCGAATGGCCTCCTCGATCTCGGCGGGCGATCGTTCGCAAGCGGCTGCGAGATCCTTCACCGACTCACCTGCCTGGAAGCGCTCCGCGACCATCGCCGCGGTGAGCTCCGTGTCCGTGATGCAGGGCTCGCCCGACTTCACCAATGGGTCGATCATGATGTGCTCCGGGCCCTCGGGCCGGCCGCGGGTGAAGATGAGGAGCCGCCTCGGCTCGCCCCGCTCGTCGCGCTTGATCCGGTGCACGTACGCGGCGAGGATCCCGGCGATGGCGACCTGTCCGTGCTGCGAGGCGTTGACGAGCGCTCCGAACCTCATCGCGAAGAAGTCCTTTCCCTCCTCGCGCATGCGCGGATCGGCGAGCGGGTGCTCCGACTGGAACGACTCCCCGAGCATCGCCACCACGGCACGGACGATCGCGATCGGGACGCGGCTTCGATCCTGGCGCATGACCGCGCTCAGGACGTGGACTTCCACCATGTTCCGGAACGAGAGCAGGTGCTCGTGCGGATCGGCGATGCGGATGACGGGCGGGTGGACGCCGTTGCCGAGAGTCCACCAGCGGACGGTGCTCACCGGCAGCAGAAGATACCGCGCGGCAGCGGTCGGCGTATAGGCAGGTTCATCGATGCGGCGCTCGTCGGCGTCGACCACTTTGGGGCCCCCCCCCTGCTCCAATTCCAGTCTCGGCGTCATGCAGCAGACAACCCTCCATCCACCAATACTTCCCTGCCGCAACGCGTTATCTTCTACCAAGTAACGCACGCGGGGTGACTCTTACAAGTGACCCGCTTGTCGTCCCGCTGTTGGCGGCATGAATGCTGTGTCGCAAGAACAGGGTACACTGCCCGTCCGGTGAGCAGCCAGGCCGTGACCGACGACTACTTGCCGTTCGCCTCGTAGCGAACGGCCTCCTCGATCTCGTCCCGCCCGCAGCCATAGGCCTGGGCCAGCTCCATGATCGACCCGCCGTCCCGGAACCGCTCTGCGACGGCAGCGGTGGTGACCGACGTATCCGTGATACACGGCTCACCGTCGTGAACCGAGGGATCGATCATGACGTGCTCCGGGCCCTCGGGACGCCCGCGCGTGAAGATGAGGAGCCGGTTGGGAGCTCCCCGCTCGTCTCGCCGGACCCGCTGCACGTACGAGCCCAGGATGGAGGCGATCGCGGCCTGCCCGTGCCGCGAGGCGTTCACCAGGGCCCCGAACCGCGCGGCGAAGAAGTCCCCTCCCTCGCCGTGCATCCGGGGGTCGGCGAGTGGATGCTCGGAGTGAAACAGTTCCTCGAGCAGCGTCAGCACGGCGCGGACCACGGCCAGCGGGACGCGGTCGCGATCGTGGCACATGACCGCGCTCAGCACGTGCGCCTCGACGAGGTTGCGAAAGGAAAGGAGGTGCTCGTGCGGCTCGGCGATGCGGATGACGGGCAAGTGCGAGCCGTTTCCCAGGGTCCACCACCTGACGGAGCTGACTGGCAGGCGCAGGTACCGCGCGGCTGCAGCGGGCGTGTAGACAGGGACGTCGATGGGTAGCTCCGGCTGCTGCTCGACCTGGCCGACGGCTTGAAGCATCATGATTTGCTCCATGTCACGTGTAGCGACACAGATAAGACACGGACGGACGGTTCACAAGTGGTATTTCCGGTGTAACTTCGCGCGTTACCGTTGGAAAAGCGGTAGTCACTACCGCCGTGTCGCGTGAGCTCGGCATAGCGAGAGCTCTTGCGCTGAAGGAGGGGGCGAGCCATGGCGGCCATGCGCGAAAGCAGGGACGCCTGTGCGCGAGATCGAGTCACCCGTGGTGCACAGGATCGAGGCAACCCTGCTCGAAGCGCGAATCGATGTCCCGGGACTGCGCGGATCGGGCAATTCAATGCCGGACCAGCGCGCTTCCTCCGGACGCCGGGGCAATCCGCTACTGAGGGACGCGATTCGGCTGACCGCAGCCGCTGCACTTGAGGGCGATGCCGGCGAAGAGCTTCACCCTCGCGCCCTCGCAAACCACCGTGCCGCAGCGCGAGCACTGGAAATCTCTCGCACCGGACGCGCTCCGGGCGGGCGAGGCTCCGGCGGCTCCCGCCAGCACGCCGCCGTTCGCGTCGCGCGCTGCGTTGTCGAACCGGATGGTTCGATCAACCACGACGCGCCCGATGACCTTTCCTGGCTCGCTCTTCAGAAAGCCTCCAATACGATTGTAGGATGGCCTCTCGCCAGGGGGCAGCCCCACGATCGTGGGCCGCGCTGCGAGTCACACCCGGGTGTAGGTTCGACACGGGTGGTGTGCGGCGCGCCACGTTTGGGGCCTCGCGACCGCGCGTCCGGCGCTCTTGCGGGGCGATCACGACCCTGGATGGGCGGGTGACTGGGTCGCGGCTTCATCGCCGGGAGGAGACGCCGGCCACGGCCGGTCGAGCGAGGCGCGATCCCACCGGCCGAGCGTCGAACCCTCCCCGTAGGCCGCCTGGAAGAACTCCAGCGCCGCCTCGCGAGGAGAGTCGGCCTCGCGCACGAGCCCGTAGGGCAGGATGAACTCGTTCAGCTCCGGAACGTAGCGCGCGCCGGCCGCCTGCAGGGAGGCGTCCCGGAAGCCGTCCGGCTCCGGAGCGGCATAGGCGTAGAACGCCGCCTCGTCGACGAACGCACCGCCGGGCCAGAAGCCGAAGCTCATGACTTCCTGCGAGTAGGCTTCCCTCGTGACCCGATCCGCGCCGGGGCGCGCCGGCGCCGGGCGACCGGAGAAGCGCGTGCTGGCGAGGTCGAAGCTTCCCCAGAAGAAGTGCACGGGACTCTGCTTTCCCTGGAACCGGCCGGCGAAGGTCCTGAGGGTCGAGTCGGCCTGGATGAGAGCCCGCCAGAAGCGGTTCGCAAACGCGGGATCGTACGAAGCGTGCACTTCGTCGCGGTCGAAGGGAACGGGGTCGCGCACCTCCACCGGCATGGGCCAGATGTGCACGCTCACGTCGAGCGCCCGCAGCACGGACATGAGCTCCTGGTAGAACGACGCCACCGACCTCGCCAGGAGCGGCATGGCCTTCACGCGTCCATCGCTCACCGTGACGATCAGGTGGTGGTCCACGAGATCGAACAGGATCTCGAGCGTGCGGTCGCCGCACGGCACGACGGACGTGGTGAGCCCGCGCGCGGAGACGTAGAGCGGAACCTGCCACCAGTGGTTCTGAGGCGGCGCGAGGGCGAGCTTCACCTTTCCCACGATCTGGGTCCACATGTGCAGCGTGTCGCGAGTCGCCCGCCACTCGGAGAGCGCGAGCGCCGGCCAGGGATCCGCCTGCGCCGCGCCCGGTTCGATCGATCGTCCCATCGGATCCTCCTGCGAGTGGACGCTGTATAGCGTCGCTCCGACGTGACAGCCGCTCGCCGACGGGGAAGGCTCGCGCCCGCCCCTTCCGGCGCGGCCCAGGGCGTTCTCCGTGGCGCCGTACTCCGTCCAGGTGAGGCGAACGGCTTCCCCGGGTCCTAACGGACTGGCGGCGGCGAACTGAGTACCCGGGGCTCGCGCCGCCCCGCCCCGCCGGCAGAGCCGTCAGGGCCCCACCCCGGCTATGAAGCAAAGGGCATTATTCGACAGGTCTTGAGCGGGCTCACCGCGCGCGGAGGACGGGCATGAGCGACGTAGGATTCATCGGCCTGGGCGTCATGGGAAAGCCGATGGCGGGGCACCTCCTGCGCGGCGGCCACGCGCTGCGTCTCCACAGCCGGAGCGGAGTGCCCGGCGAGCTCACCTCCGCTGGCGGGGCCGCGTGCGGCAGTCCGAAGGAGGTGGCCGAGCGGGTCGAGTTCGTGATCACCATGCTGCCCGACACGCCCGACGTCGAGCTGGTGCTGTTCGGGCGCGGCGGGGTGGCGGAGGGGCTGCGCGCCGGCAGCGTCGTCATCGACATGAGCTCCGTGTCGCCCATCGCGACGAAGGGCTTCGCCGAGCGGGTGCGCGGGCTCGGTTGCGACTACGTCGACGCGCCGGTGTCCGGAGGCGAGGTCGGCGCCCGGGGCGCCACGCTCACCATCATGGTGGGCGCGAGCCCGACAGGATTCCAGAGGGTGCTGCCGCTCCTACAGCTCATGGGCAAGAACGTCACGCGCGTGGGAGATGCCGGCGCGGGGCAGATCTGCAAGGTGGCGAACCAGATCATGGTCGCCCTCCACATCGAGGCCGCGGCGGAGGCGCTCCTCTTCGCCGCCAAGGCGGGCGCCGATCCGGCGACGGTGCGGCAGGCGCTCCTGGGCGGGTTCGCGGCATCCCGCGTGCTCGAGGTCCACGGCGAGCGGATGATACGGCGCAGCTTCGACCCCGGCTTCCGCGTCGAGCTGCACCAGAAGGATCTGGGCCTCGCGCTCGACAACGCCCGCAGGATGGGGCTCAGCTTGCCGGGCACCGCCGTCGCCCAGGAGCTGTTCAGCGCTTGCCGTGCTCACGGCGGCGCGAAGTGGGACCACTCGGCCCTGGTGAAGGCGCTCGAGGCGCTGGCGAACCACGCGCTCGGATAGCCCCGGCTAGCTGGGCTGCGGGACGTCGATGTGCAGCTCGACCCGGCGGTTCGCGGCGCGGCCAGCAGCCGTCTTGTTGTCGGACACGGGCTTCGTCGCGCCCTCGCCTAGCGCGGTGATCTGGCTCTCCTTCACACCCCTGCCCATGAGGACGCGCTTCACGGCGTCCGCGCGACGCAGCGACAGATCCTCGTTCTTGGCCGCGGTCCCCGTGGAATCGGTGTGGCCCTCCACGCGGACCCGGTCGTCCGAGTACTTGGCGATGATGTCGCCCACCTTCGCGATCTGCGTGATCGCCTCGTCCTTCAGCACCGCGCTGCCGGTGTCGAACAGGATCTCGCTCTTCATGTTGACGATGACGCCGTTCTCGGTGCGCTTCGTCTCGGCGACCTGCTCCAGTTCCTTCGCTTGCTTGTCGAGGTAGAGACCGACCGACCCGCCGGCGAGCGCGCCCACGCCAGCGCCGATGGCAGCGCCCTTCCAGCCTCCGATGAGGGCGCCCACGCCACCTCCGGCAACGGCTCCGCCGCCCGCGCCGATGGCGGTGCGCTTTCCAGCGGTTTCACAGCCTGCGAGGAGGATGGCCGCGAGGGCGGCCGTGGCGACAAGGTGCCTCTTCATGCGTTCGTCTCCTTGGGTCGTGGTTCGTCGGGAAGACCTGGGTAGCTGCTGCCCTGGTGCATGCTCCCGGAATGGCCACTCTTTCGCAGGAACGGGCTCTTCCTCGCAAGGGGTGCGGGTAGGCGCCCGGAGCACACCTCGATGGGTCTCCCAAGTGGCCGGCAGCTGCACGGCAGAGTCTATTCCACGAGAAGGCGAAGTGGCGATGCAGCGAGCGGAAGCCCTCCCCGCCCGCACGGAGCCGGCTTCGCTACAGTGAGCTGCCGAGCAGCGCCGAATGCCCTCCCGGCGCTGCTCGGCGACTCACCCGGATTTCGAGACCCCCGGCGCGTCCAGGCGCCGAGGGTCTCGTGTCATTTCGGGCGTGGCCCGGCGCCCGGCCCCCACGCGACGCCTGGCGGTAGGCGCCAGCGCGCAATGCTGAGTCGCCGGGGGCGCAGGCCGCCCCCGCCCCGCCGGGCAAAGCCCATCGGGGCCCCACCCCGGCCACGCCGCAGAGCGGTCACATTTTTCGACAGGTCTTGAGTGCCCGGGGCTCGCGCCGCCCCGCCCCCCCGGCAGAGCCGCCCCACCCTGGCTAAGAAGCCAACGGCATTCTTCGACAGTTCTTGAGGCCTGCCATGGCAAAGGTGATCCGGTTTCACGAAAAGGGTGGCCCGGAGGTACTGCGGGTCGAGGAGCACGACGTCGGCGAGCCCGGCCCCGGAGAGGCGCGCGTGCGGCACCTGGCTGTCGGCGTGAACTTCGTCGACTGCTACCACCGCTCCGGCCTTTACCCACTACCCCTCCCCAGCGGGCTCGGCAGCGAGGCGGCCGGGACAGTGGAAGCGGTGGGGAAGGGTGTGAAGCACGTCAAGGCGGGCGATCACGTCGGGTACGCAGGGGGGCCGCAAGGCGCGTACGCAGAGGCGCGCGTCATGCCTGCCGACCGGCTGATTCAGCTACCGGACGAGATCGACCCCCAGCGAGCGGCAGCCATGATGCTGAAGGGGCTCACCGTGCAGTACCTCATCCGGCGGACCTATCGCGTGAAAGCGGGGGAGACCGTGCTCTGGCATGCCGCGGCAGGCGGTGTGGGCCTGATCGCCTGCCAATGGCTGAAGGCGCTGGGCGTGACCGTGATCGGGACGGTCGGCTCTGACGAGAAAGCGGAGATCGCCAGGGCTCACGGCGCCGATCACGTCATCGTGTACACGCGCGAGAGCTTCCCGGAGCGGGTGCGAGAGCTGACGGGCGGCAAGGGCGTACCCGTGGTGTACGACTCCGTGGGCAAGTCCACCTTCATGGGCTCGCTCGATTGTCTGCAGCCGCTCGGCTTGATGGTGAGCTTCGGCAATGCCTCGGGACCGTTGCAGGGCCTGGACTTGGGAGTGCTCTCCCAGAAGGGTTCCCTTTTCCTGACGCGCCCCACGCTCATGACCTACACCGCCCGACGGGAAGACCTGGAATCGATGGCTGCCGAGCTGTTCCAGGTCGTCAGTTCCGGCAAGGTCAAGATCGAGGTCGGACGGACCTTCCCGCTCGTGGAAGCTGCCCGCGCTCACCGCGAGCTCGAGGCGCGCAAGACGACCGGGGCCACCGTCCTGCTCCCCTGACACCACCGTGCCCTTCACCGCGGCGCAGGCGGAGGGTGAGTGGCCCTCGAAGGGAGCAAAGTCGAAGCAGGGCGGGCGTTTTATTGGGTGCTCCTCCTCGACTTCAAGCCGGTTTCCGGCTAGATGTAAACGGTCCATGACCCGAAGCGGGCTTGGCACCGGAGCCGCAATTGACTGCGGCCCGAACACAGCAAGGAAGTGCAGTACATGGCTACTGGTACCGTGAAGTGGTTCAACGACGCGAAGGGCTTCGGCTTCATCACACAGGACGGCGGCGGCGAGGATGTCTTCTGCCACCACACCGCCATCCAGGCCGAGGGGTTCCGCACCCTCGCCGAAGGGCAAAAAGTGGAGTTCGAGGTGAAAAAGGGCCCGAAGGGCCTTCAGGCCGCGAACGTACGCCCGATCTAGCGTCCCGGCGTCGTACTGACTTCGAGAGCCCGGTCTCCAAAGAGACCGGGCTCTCGCATTTGAGCGCCGCAGTGACGAGCCTACCCGTCCGCAGGCACGCATCGTACGCCGCAGCAGGCTGCGATTCTTCGGACGGGTTCTTATGAAGTCGGGCATGTGGCCGAAGGTCCTCGCACGGCGACTCGGCGTCGAGTACCCCATCCTCCTCGCACCCATGGCGGGAGGCCCGGGCACGCCTGACCTCGTCGCAGCCGTCTCGGAGGCAGGTGCGCTGGGGTCGTTCGGCGCTGGCTACCTGTCAGCCGAGGCGATCCGCCGCGCCATCTCGGACATACGCGCCCGCACCAGGCGCCCCTTCGCCGTGAACCTGTTCGTACCGGACCCCATCCCGCGCACGCCAGGACAAGCCGAGCTCGCAGCGGCCAACGCGCCGCTCGACCCTATTCGCAAGGAACTCGGGCTCGATGCGCCGGCCGGCTTGGGATCCTTCCCCAGCTTTGCGGAACAGCTCGCGATCGTGAAGGAGGAGCACGTTCCCGTGTTCAGCTTCACCTTCGGCGCCCTCGCGGCAGACGAGGTGAGCTCACTTCACCAGAGCGGCATCACCGTCCTCGGCACCGCCACCACCGTCCAGGAGGCGCGCACGCTGGAGGCGAGCGGCGTCGACGTGATCGTCGCGCAGGGTTCCGAGGCGGGCGGGCATCGCGGTACCTTCGCCGTACCGCCCGAACGAGCGCTCATCGGTACCCTGGCGCTGGTGCCGCAGGTGTGCGACGCGGTGAAGGTGCCCGTGGTCGCGGCGGGCGGAATCATGGACGGCCGCGGCTTGGTGGCAGCGTTCGCGCTGGGCGCGGCGGCGGCGCAGATGGGAACGGCCTTTCTCGCGTGCCTCGAGAGCGGCGCGCACCAGCTGCAGAAGCAGGCGCTGCTCACCCCGCAGGACGATGACGCGACACGCCTCACGCGAGCCTTCTCGGGGAGGCTCGCGCGCGGGTTCGGAAACCGCTTCATGGTGGACGTGGAACGGGCAGGCGCCATTCTCCCGTACCCGCACCAGGCCGCGCTCACGAATGACATCCGCCAGGCGGCTGCCCACCAGGGGCGCGCGGAGTTCCTGTCCATGTGGGCGGGCCAGGGGGCGCCCCTCGCCGTGGCGAAGGGAGCCGGAGAACTCGTCCGCGACCTGGTCGAACAAGCAGAACGCGTGGTGAAGGCGCTCCACTGATCCGCGGCCGCCGGCTGGCGCGAGGCCGTCAATCGAGCACTCCCGGATGGGGCTGGGAGCGGTGTCTTGCGCGATGCCGCAGCGTTCACTAGCAAGCCAATCGGGTCACGCGCACACTTCGGCTCAAGAGAGCGCCAGGATGACGGGCGCCCGAAACTCAGGAGGCTCGCCATGGCACGAAAGACGATCTCGCGGCGCCGCTTCGTCCAGGCCACGGGCGCAGCGGCTCTCTCGGCTGGGCTGGCAGGGAGCGCCGCGCTCGCGCCTGGGCGGGCGCACGCGCAGCAGAAGACGCTCAAGATCATCCAGTGGAGCCACTTCGTCCCCAGTTACGACAAGTGGTTCGACGACGTCTTCTGCAAGCGCTGGGGGCAGGAGAACGATACCCAGGTGATCATCGACCACATCTCGATCGGCGAGATCAACGCGCGCGCCGCTGCCGAGGTGACCGCGCGGAAAGGGCACGATCTCTTCATGTTCCTCTCGCCGCCCGCGGCTTACGAGAAGCAGGCCATCGACCACGGCGAGATCTACCAGGAGGTCTCGCGGAAGCACGGCAAGCCCACCGATCTCGGCCACCGGTCCACCTTCAACCCGAAGACGAAGAGGTACTTCGCCTTCTCCGATTCGTACGTTCCCGACCCGGGGATCTACCGGCGGGACCTGTGGTCACAGGTGGGGTTTCCGAACGGCCCCGACACCTACGACGACCTCTACAAGGGGGCGAAGGCCATCAAGGAAAGGCTCGGGAACCCCTGCGGAATCGGTCTCTCGCAGGAGCTCGACACCAACATGGCGCTGCGCGCGCTCCTCTGGAGCTTCGGCGGTTCCGAGCAGGATCCGGAGGGCAACGTCGTCATCAACTCCCCCCAGACCATCGAGGCGCTCAAGTACATGCGAGCGCTCTTCAAGGACGCCGAGACTCCCGAGGTCTTCCTCTGGGATCCCTCCTCGAACAACCGCGGCATCCTGACCGGGAAGCTGTCCTTCGTGCAGAACGCGATCAGCGTGACCCGCGCCGCCGAGAAGGGGAACCCGGAGATGTCGAAGAAGATCCAGCTCACCCCGGCGCTGAGGGGGCCGGTGCGACGGATCGCGGCCGAGCACGTCATGAGCTGCTACGTGATCTGGAACTTCGCGGACAACAAGGAAGGCGCGAAGCGGTTCCTGGTGAGCTACATGGATGCGTTCGGGGACGCCTTCAAGGCGAGCGAGTTCTACAACTTCCCATGCTTCGCGCAGACGGTCCCCGACTTGAAGGAGCAGCTCGCGAGCGACCCCAAGGCCAGCCCGCCCGACAAGTACAAGGCCCTCGGGACCGTGCTCGACTGGGCCACGAACGTCGGCTATCCAGGGTTCGCCACCGCGGCCATCGACGAGGTGTTCAAGACCTTCCAGCTCCCGACCATGTTCGCCAAGGTGGCGCGCGACGAGATGAGTCCGGAGGACGCGGCCCGCGCGGCGGAGCGCGAGATCAAGCGCATCTTCGCGAAGTGGGACCAGCTCTCTCTGCGCTGAGGGACCTCAGGAGGCCTCCCTCTCCCCGCGCAGGGACTCCTGGCCGCGCTTGTCGCGGCGGACTCCTGGCCGCGTCTCGTCGTGGCCAGGAGCAGGGGCGCAAGGCTGCGACGGCTTTGCTGGCGCAGCCGAAGGCGGGGAGACGAGACCGCGGCGGCTCTGCCGGCGGGGTCGACGGAGGGCCGGGGTGAGGGGCTGGCGCCCGAGGATCGGCCCCCTCACCCTACCCTCTCCCCGGTGGGGGAGAGGGGATAGGTACAGGAGTCACGTCATGACCAGCGCCGGTACAGGCATCCCCACCCAGCACGTCGCGGAGCCTTCGTTGCCGTCGTTGCCCATCCTGGTTGATGGCGAGCTCCGCAGCTCGCGCGCCGTCCACAGCGAGCCGGTGCTGAACCCCGCCCGCGGCACGACGCTGGCCCGCGTCCCCTTCTGCGGGCCCGACGAGGTGGACCTCGCCGTCCGCTCCGCCGCCCGCGCGTTCCCGGGGTGGCGAGCCATGCCGCTCCCGGATCGCGTCCAGGTCCTCTTTCGCTTCAAGCACCTCCTCGAGCAGCACCAGGAGGACCTGGCGCGCGGCGTCTCGATGGAGAACGGCAAGCTGCTCTCCGACGCCCGCCTGGAGGTCCGGCGCGGTATCGAGGTGGTCGACTTCGCCTGCGGCATGCCGACCCTCATGATGGGCGAGACGCTCGAGGGGATCTCGAGGGGCACGGACAGCCACACCGTGCGCGTGCCGGTAGGCGTGGTGGCCGGCATCTGCCCGTTCAACTTCCCGGCCATGATCCCGCTCTGGATGTTCCCCATCGCGATCGCGGCCGGGAACGCGTTCGTCCTGAAGCCCTCCGAGCGGACGCCCATGACCGGGCTCCGCCTCGCCGAGATCCTCATCGAAGCCGGCTTGCCCGCCGGCGTCCTCAATGTCGTGCACGGCGGCCGCGAAGCGGTGGACGCGCTGCTCGAGCACGAGCTCGTCACGGCGATATCCTTCGTCGGCTCGGAGACGGTGGCGCGCCACGTCTACCGCGAGGCCGCGGCCCACGGGAAGCGCGTGCAAGCGATGGCGGGGGCGAAGAACCACCTCGTGGTGCTCCCGGACGCCGACCTCGATCTCACGGTGAAGGCCATCCTGGGCTCGGCTTTCGGCGGAGCCGGCCAGCGTTGCCTCGCCGGCAGCGTTGCGGTGCCGGTGGGCGCCGCGGCGGAGGACCTGGTGACGCGGCTCGCGCGCGAGGCGGAGCGGCTGCCGGTGGGCGACCCGTTCCTGGAGGACTCGGCCATGGGGCCTGTCATCCGCGAGGAGGCCCGCCGGCGGATCCTCGGCTACGTCGAGAAGGGGCTCGCCGAGGGCGCTTCCCTGGTCGTGGACGGGCGCCGTCGCGCCACCGGCGACGGCTTCTTCCTCGGCCCGACGGTGCTCGACGGGGTGAAGCCGGACTCGGCGCTGGCGCGCGAAGAGATCTTCGGCCCGCTGCTGTCGATCGTCCGCTCACCAAGCATCGAAGACGCGGTCGCCCTGGTAAACCGATCGCGGTACGGCAACGCGGCGAGCGTATTCACGCGCAGCGGAAGAGACGCCTGGTACTTCCGCACGCACGTCGAGGCGGGGATGGTCGGCATCAACGTCGGCGTGGCCGCCCCGATGGCCTTCTTCCCCTTCGCCGGGTGGAAGGGCTCGTTCTTCGGCGACCTCCACGCCAACGGGCAGGACGCGGTGCGCTTCTACACCGAGACCCGCGTCGTCATCGAGCGCTGGGAGTAGCTTCGGCCATATCTTCGGCCGCGCCGGCGGAGCCGTCGCCGCCTCGCGACCGCGCCCTTGACCGCGACGAGCGCGGTCAAGGGTTCCCGGCGGAGCCGTCGCCGCCTCGCGACCGCGCCCTTGACCGCGACGAGCGCGGCCAGGGGTTCCCCCCCCTTGCGAGACACCCCCGGGCCGCGGTGTGATGGCTGGGGCGACCGTCTTCTGGCCAATGCCCCGAGCCGGGGCGGCGGGGCGGGTCCAGCGGGGCACAGGTACGTGATCGGTACGGGCCCGTGCCGTCTTTTTCCGAGGCGAGGGACGTGCGGGCCCGGCGGCCGACGGTTAGGAGCGGATCAGGCGATGGCTCGTATCCGCGTCCTCGGAATCGGCAACGTGCTCATGGGCGACGACGCTTTCGGGCCCTACGTGGTGAAGCTCCTCGACGCCGGCTACGAGGTGCCGCCCGGCGTGGAGGTGCTCGAACTCGGGACGCCCGGCGCCGATCTGTCGCTCCACCTGCAGGATCTCGACGCGGCGGTGGTGATCGATACGGTGAAGGTCCGGGGCGCGCCGGGCGAGCTGCGGCTCCTCGGAAAGGCCCAGCTCCTCTCCCAGAAACCGGTCCTGCCCGCGAGCCCGCACGAGCCCGGCCTGCGCGAGGCGCTCTTCACGCTCGAGTTCCGCGGTGGTGCGCCCGGCGAGGTTCGCCTGGTGGGCGTCATTCCTGACCTCGTCGAGATGGAGGTCGGGTTGTCGCCACCGGTACGCGCCGCCCTGCCGGCCGCGCTCGACGAGGTGCTTCGCCAGCTCGCCGCGCTGGGCACGCCAGCCGTTGCCCGACCCCACCCACGCGAGCCCGATCTGTGGTGGGAGCGCGAGCCATATCACGGAGGACCGAAATGACGGTCAAGCCCGCAGGAGGCGCCAGGGTGTCGCCAAAGGACGAGGACAGGCCCGGCCCGGAGGAGCTGGCAGAGCTCGCCCTCGTCGTCGTCGTGCTGGCCCAGGGCCTGCTCCTCGGAGCCTGGCTTGGCGTCTTCCCCGCTCACGCGGTGCGCGTCGGCGGCTTCCCGCCAGCTCCCGGTTTCTTCGTGCGCTGGGCGGGCATCCTCCAGACCGTCCTTGCGGCCGGATACGCGCTCGAGTGGATCCGCTTCCGCCGCGTCACGCTGCTCGTCGTGGCAAAGGCCCTGACCGCGGTCCTCCTCGGCGTCACCTGGGCAGGCGAGGGGCTGCCCTTGCTGATGATGATCGCCGTCCCGCTCGAAGGAGCCATGGCCCTGGCCGGCGCACTTCTCCACGGACCCGCCGAGCGCTCCCGGCGCGCCCGAGCCCGCCTCAGGCTGGTGACGCCCGCCCCCACCCAGATCCGACCCGCCGGACGGCGGTGACAATGCCAGTTCGCCTCACATAGCGCAGGCCTCAGACCTCGGGCTTCGGGCCTCAGGGGATCATCCGCCCGTCTTCCGCGGTGGAGCTCTCGAGCTGCTACGGGAGTCGTATCGGACGACGAGCAGCGGTCACGGGGCGCCCTTCACGGGTGAGGACGATCTTCCCGGTGATGCCGCCGCGGTCGAGGAGGCGTGCGCCCGGGCGACTTCGGCGAGGGGAAGGCGTGGCTCTCGTGCACGCGCAAGTGCCATCGGGCGAGGTGCTTCCCGACCCGGAGGCGGCCGATACGGATTGCGCGGCGGGGGCCGCTACCCCGCATCATCCAACGGAGGCATCCGATGCCGGGCCTGAGGCGGTCTCGGTTGCGGCCGGAACCAATTGTCCTAGGCCGAGGCGGACGTGGAACGTCGTCCCGTGGTCGATCTCGGAGTCGAAGGTTAGCGTGCCCGCGTGCTTGTCGACCACCACGCTGCGTGCGATCGAAAGCCCCTGGCCGGTTCCCTTGCCCACTTCCTTGGTCGTGAAGAAGGGGTCGAAGATCCGGTCGCGGATCTCGTTGGGAATGCCCGTGCCCGTGTCGGAGATCGAGATGCGGACCGAATCGCCCTCCTGGCGGGTCTGCACGCGAATGAGCCCTCTGCTATCGGTGCCTCGGGCAGCTGATTCGATGGCGTGGGCCGCGTTGACGATCAAGTTCAGGAATACTTGATTCAACTCACCGATGTGGCAGGGCACGGGGGGAAGCTCGCCGTAGTCGGTCTCGACCTCCGCGATGTACTTGTATTCGTTGCGCGCGATCGTGAGCGTGGTGGAGAGGGCCCGATTGACGTCGGCCGGCGCCTTTTGCTTTTCGTCGGGATGGGCGAACTCCTTCATCGAGCGCACGAGCGTCGCCACCCGGCCGAGGCCCTCTACGGAGCGCTCGAGCGCCTTGGGGATGTTCTCCATCAGGTAGTCGAGGTCGGCCGTATTCTCGGCCTCGTCGAGATCGGCCAGCGCCCGAGCGTCGATGTGGCCGGCGCCAGCGGCGGCGCGGAGCTGCCTGTACCTCTCGACGAGCCCCGCCATGTCGCCGAATGCGTCGCGGGTGAAATGGACGTTGTCGCTCACGAACTGGATCGGGGTGTTGATCTCGTGGGCGATGCCCGCGGCCAGCCGGCCGACGGACTCGAGCTTCTGGGCCTGCACCAACTCGGCCTGGGTATTCTGCAGGTTGGTGAGGGCCTCCTGCAGCTCCTGTCGCTGTGCGACGAGCAGCCTCGTCTTCGTGACGAACGAGCGGTTGATGCTCTTGAGGACGGTGATGTCGAGCGCCCAGCCGACGAGCACCAGCAGGGCGGTCACCACCGTGATGGTGCCTGCTACTTTCGGCGCGATGCTCACCAGCCCGCGGACGAGGGTCTCCGCCGAAGCCGCCCCGGCTTGAACGAGATCCTCTGCGCCCGGGCGCGCAACAGGATGCTGCTGGTGGTGCAG
>JBGQLS010000028.1:0-27951 GCA_041500205.1 Anaeromyxobacteraceae bacterium
CCGACGTCACCAAGCAGCAGCAGCTCGGGGACGAGCTCTCTCGGGCGCTCGTCCTGAACCGGGCGCTCGTCGAGGCCTCGGGCGACGCCATCCTGGCGCTCGACACCAAGGGGCGGGTGACGGTGTGCAACCCTGCCGCGGTGACGCTCTTCGGCTGGAACCAGGCCGAGCTCGCCGGGCATCCGCCCCCCGAGGGCCTGTTGCCGCCGGACTATTCTCCGTCGCTCTGGAAGGGCAGCCCGATCCGGCTCGTCCCGGAGATGCACGCGCCGCGCAAGGACGGCGGCAAGGTGCTGGTCGGGTTCTGCGGCGTGCCGCTCTCGTCGGGAGACAAGCTCATCGGGAGCGCCGCCTTCTTCCACGACCTCACGGAAGTGAAGCTGCTCGAGCAGGAGAAGCTGTCCGCGGAGCGGCTGGCGGCGGTGGGGCAGACGGTGGCCGGCCTGGCGCACGGGGTGAAGAACATCCTGACCGGGCTGGAGGGCGGTCTCTATCTCATGCGCAGCGGTCTCGATCGCGGCAACGACGGGCGCGTCCGCGAAGGGTTCGAGATGCTGGGCCGCAACATCGGGCGCGTGACCAACTTCGTGCGCACGCTGCTCGACTTCTCGCGCGGGCGGGTCCCCGTGGCCAAGCTCGTGAACCCCGTCTCCCTGGCCGAGGAAGCGGCCGCCCTGTTCCGCGATACGGCCGGCCGTGAAGGGGTGACCGTGCGCGTGGAGGCCGAGAAGGCCATCCTGCCGGCTGCCTTCGACGCCGAGGACATGCACACGAGCCTCTCCAACCTGGTGACGAACGCCGTCGACGCGTGCCACTCCTCCGAGCGGGAAGAGCGCGAGGTGGTCGTGTCCGTCCGCGAGGAGCCGGACCCCTATCCGTTCCGCGTGCCGCCCGTGGACCCGCCCATGGCCATCGTCTTCGAGGTGCGCGATAATGGGGTCGGCATGGAGTACGAGGTCCAGCAGAAGGTCTTCACCAACTTCTTCACCACGAAGGGCGAGCGCGGAACGGGCCTGGGGCTCCTCCTCACTCGCAAGATCGTGCAGGAGCACGGGGGGGCTGTCGCGATCGAGTCGAAGCCGGGAGTGGGCACGGCCATCCGCCTGACCTTCCCGCGGCGACGGCTTCCCAGGGTTGCAGAAGAAGTTCGAGCGAGCAGCTAGGAGGAGATTCCCATGGCGAAGGCGAGCGACTTTCTGGTGCTGGTGGTGGACGACGAGGACGACATCCGCGCCTACCTGTCGGCGGCGCTCGAGGACGCCGGCTTCAGGGTCGTGACCGCCGCGAGCGGCCGGCTGGCCCTCGAGGCCGTCAAGCGCGAGCGGCCCAGCTTCATCTCGCTCGACCTGGTCATGCCCGGCGGGAGCGGCATCGGGTTCCTTCACGAGCTGCGCCGCCACAAGGAGTGGAGCAGCATCCCGGTCATGGTCGTCACCGGCCACGGCCAGGACGACCTGGGCCGCGCCGACCTGTCCAAGGCCCTCGAGGGAAGCCTGCTCGTGGGACCGAAGACGTACCTGGAGAAGCCCGTCACCCCGCACTCGTACGTGGCGGCCGTCTGCACGACTCTGGGCATCCAGCCGCCACCTGCCGCAGCTTCCGGCGACGAGGCCGACCTGCGCTCCCAGGCCGCTCAGCTCCTCAGGGACGTCCCCAAGGACAAGCTCGCCGGCGTCCTCGAGCTGCTCAAGCGATAGCGCCGCTCTTCATCACGCGGCCGAATTGCTGGCCCGCTGCTACAGATCGTAGCCATGGCGGGCGAGGACCTGGTTCACGTGTTCAGGCGTGAGCCGGAGGACGAAGATCGGCACGATCAGCATCGCCGCTCCGGCGGGACCTGGAGGCGCTTCGCCGCTGACTCCAAGTCCGCTCCGCCTACCAGATCGAGGATCATGTTCGCGACGTCCCCGCGCAGCGCGTCCAGATCGAGGAGCATGGCCGCGATCACCTCGATCTCCCGCCAGTGCTCCGCGACGACGGACCGGCTAGGTCGCGATAGTCTGCCTCCCGCTCCCGTTCTCCGATCCGATCCAGCCACCGTCCCGCTTCCAGGTCGTCGTGCCTGGCATAGAAACGTATCGCCTCCTCGCGCGAGGGATCGAGGCGCAGGTCAGCAGCGGCACCGGCGTACACTGCGACCACCCGTTCACGGACCTTCGCGAGGTCGCGAACCTCTCCCGGCGCGTAGATCCCGGTGCCATCGCCGAAGATGGCGATCTCGACGGGCGATTCCGATGGCACCAGGTGACGGTGAGCCACGAAGTGCCCCGCCTCGTGAAATGCCGCGTGCAGGTCGGACCGGGCGCACGCCGATGCCTCGGCACGGGTGCCAGCGCGTTCCCGAGCCCGAGCGACCTGGCCCTGTTCGCGTCGTCTCCCCGTCATCGTCGAGCGTCAATAGTTGTGGGTTCCCAGGATCACCTGCGCGCCGAACTTCTTCTCGAGGGTCACCTTGAGCGAATCGAACTCGATGGGGCATCCGGCCGTCTCCATGGCGGCCTTCACGCAGGTCCCGAAGTGGATGACGTCGATGGACCGGCCGAGGCTCTTTGTCACCTCGTTGAGCAACTTCACACGCGGGGCGGTGAGCCCCGGGCAGTCGCCGCAATCCGTCATGGCGACGAGCTCGATGGTGTCGTGCCTGGCGTATTCACCGTTCTTCTCGGCCATCCCCTTGAAGCACTTCGCGCAGGCGATGCAGGAGTGGTCCTTCACCTTCTTGCAGTAGATGACGGCTATGCGTGCCATGGTCTCCCCTCTTTCCTTGCTGGACGCTAAGTTGAGCCATGTCCATGGCCGGCGCAGGCGCGATCGAGCGTGGCCGGCCGCAGCGCCCCGTTCTTCAGCGCGCTCAACGTCTGCTCGACCGTCGCGTGCTCGGTCAGGAAGACGCGCATGCCGGAAGCCATAAGCTTCATGAGCGCACCCGTACCGATCCCTGCCACGACCAGACCGTCGAGCCGTTCACCTTGGAGCGCCTCGAGCGGCTGACACATGCCGTGGGCGTGGTGCGCGTTGCGGTTCGGCAGCGCACGACATTCGGCGCTCTCGGTGTCGACGACCATGAACATCGGCGAGGAGCCGAAGTGCTCGCAGACGGTGCTGTGGACGCCGGCGTCGGCGTTGACGGGAATGCAGACACGCATGATGAGTTTCCTCCGGGATGTCTCGTTTAAGGAACGGATCGGAGTCGCCACACTGGCATCCTCTTCACCGCTCGTCCTCGTCGTGAAGCCTGCAGCAGCGGCGGCGGCCTTCTGCGCGCACGGGCCCGCCCTCGATCCTGAGGGCCTTGCCGTGCGCCAGGGCATCCGCCACCTTCCGGTGTGCCGATTCGATGATGCGGCTGAACGTCGGGCGGGAGACCCGCATCTCGTCAGCCGCCTGCTCCTGATGCAGCCCACCGAGATCGGCGAGCCGGATCGCCTCGAATTCGTCGAGCGTCATGACCACTTCGTCGAGCTCGCGGACGGGAATGCCGATGGGCATGAATATCGAGGCCGCAGGTCGCCCAGCGATCCGTCGGCAGCAGAACGGCCTCGGCAAATCCTGTTCACCTCCAGGCGCATTATGGACATAAGCTCATAACTAGGTCAAGGCCCGCAACGTGGGAAGAAGAAGATCTCGGGCGGCTGCGGCTAGAGCCCAGACCCCCCGGATCGACGCTGGCGCCCTGCGGCCGCTCCGGTACCATCGCCTCGGCGTACGACACGCAAGCATGATCCGCACAAAGGGGGATGCCATGGCTGAGTGGAAGAAGATCTGCTGCGCAGTCGACTTCTCGGAGCCGTCACGTCTCGCCATGAACGAGGCGGCCGATCTGGCGCGGCGATCCCAGGCCGAGCTGACGGTCCTCCACGTCTACGAGGAGCCCGCGGCCGCGGTCGCGGCGCTCGAGGCCCCGCGCCTCGAGCACCTGGAGCGGGCGGCCGGCGAGATCGAGCGCAAGCTCTCCGGCTGGAGGTCGGAAGCCGAGGCGGTCGCGACGCGGCCGGTCCGCTCGGCCATGCTCTCGGGCGCCACCGCTGCCGAGATCCTGCGCTTCGTGCGCGAGGGTTCGTTCGACCTGCTGGTCGTCGGCACGCACGGGCGCACGGGATTCAAGCACCTCGTGCTCGGCTCCGTCGCCGAGCGGGTCGTGCGCGAGGCCGACTGCACGGTGCTCGTCCCGCGGCGATCGGCAGCTGCCCGCAACGGCTAGCTACGCTGGCGCCTGGATCTCCGTGGCCGCTTCGCCGTGGCGGGCCGGCTCGCCGACCTTGCCAGATCTCCCGCGGGGAGCGGAGCGCGGGGCGTCGCGCTGGCCCGGCGCGAGGCGTGCGGCGGCGCCCGCCGTCAGCGGGCGTCCGCGATCTGGCCCTGCGCTGCGCCAGGGAAGGGTGGCTCGCGGTTCTGGTGGCAGGTCGAGCACCTGGTGAGGTAGTCGGCCTGGAAGGTGGCGGCCGCTGCGCCTCATGGACTATCGGTCGTCAGCGCGGACCGTGTAGGGCTCGGGCAGATCGCAGGCATCGGGCATCTGGAAAGGTATCGGGTAGCGGATCCCCGCCTTGTGCGTCGCCTCCAGGCCCTCGGCGACGCGATCGAACCATCCCGCAGGGATCCCGACGAGGAGCTCCCAGTCCTGGGTCATGGCGAAGCGCCGATCGCCGAGGCACGGGATCTCGATCACCGGCTCGCTGGTCATCCAGGCCTGGGCGATCCCGCGCGAGCACACTCCGGCATCGCCGCAGGTGCGCATCGCAAACTCCCCGCCGTCCCGAAAGAGGAACGACTGCACGAAGCGCATCGCCTGCGCCGAGTTCACGTACATGACCACAACCTCCGGCGTGAAGCCCTCCACCGGCCGCCCCGCCGGATAGGTCAGCACCCCCTTCACCTGAACCTTGACCCGTGGGAGTGCTGCCTGCATCCGTGCAGCGGCCTCGCGGTCCTTCTGGTAGACGCCCGCGTTCACATCCCCGTCGCGGATTCGATCCGGGAGCGCCACCAGCCCGGCGGCGGCCGCGCCGAGCGCGCAGTGAGAATGCTCGGCGTCTACCCAGGTGCTCCAGCCGTAGTAACGCGCATACCCCACCTGCTGGCAGACGTTGATCCTTCGGTCGCGGATGCGAATCTTGGCCCGCGCGACCAGGGCTGGATCCATTATCAGGTTCACCCCCACCGGGAACGTGGACGGGTTCACGGTACGAGCGACCACATCGAGGAATGCTCTCATCGCCGGCCTCCGGGGTGAGCCTCCATTCCACACCGAGCAGCTCGCCGCGGCAAGGCGGTGCGCGTCGTCGCGGCTGCACGCGCGAGAACCGGCAAACATTGGGGCCCACCGAGGAGGGATGGTGCAACTCCGAAGACGAGGCCGAGGAGGAGCGCGCCCGCGGGCCTCTTCGCCGCGGGGAGGCGGGGCCGCTGTGGTCATGTGTCCCCCAGCCTAGAAGAGACGTCACCCTGAGTTCATGGGGAGAGCATCTCCTTGATGGCCTTCGGAGGAAGCACCTTGCCCGTCGCCCGTACCTTTCCGTCGAGCACCAGCGCGGGTGTGCTCATGACGCCGAACTTCATGATCTCCTTGATGTCCTCGACCTTCTCGACCTTGACGTCGAGCCCGAGCTCGCGCGCAGCCTGCTCCGCATTGGCCGTGAGCGTCTTGCACTTCGCGCAGCCCGTTCCCAGCACCTGAATCCGCATCACCACTCCTCACGTTGTCGCGATCAGAAGATCGCGTTGAACAGGTACCCGACCACCAGGATGCCGGCGGCCACGATGCCGACGAACGTCGCGATGAGCTTCGGCCGCAGGACCTTGCGCAGGATGATCATCTCGGGCAGCGAGAGCCCGATCACCGACATCATGAAGGCGAGTACGGTGCCGAGCGCGGCTCCCTTCTCGAGGAGCGCCTGAACCACCGGGATGATGCCGGCTGCGTTCGAGTACATCGGTACGCCGATGGCCACTGCGAGCGGCACCGACCACCAGGCGCCCTTTCCCATGATGCCCGCGAGGAGGCCCTCGGGGACGTAGCCGTGGACGCCCGCTCCCACCGCGATGCCCGCAAGCACGTACGGCCACACCTTGCCCACGATCTCGCGGACTGCTTCGATACCCTTCCGCAGGCGATCCGCGAAGTTGAGGCGCTCTTCCTCGATCGTGCCGGCCGAGGCCATCGACTCGTAGACCCAGCCCTCCACCCACCTCTCCAGCTTCAGGCGCCCCAGGATCCAGCCGGCGAGGACGGCGATGGCGAGGCCGGTGCCCATGTAGATCGCGGCCACCTTCCAGCCGAAGAGGCCGAAGAGCAGTACGAGCGCGACCTCGTTCACCATCGGCGCCGAGATGAGGAAGGAGAGTGTGACGCCGAGCGGGATGCCTACCTCGACAAAGCCGAGGAAGAGCGGAACCGCCGAGCAAGAGCAGAAGGGCGTGACGACGCCGAGCAGCGCGGCGAGGACGTTGCCCGCCGACTCGCGCTTGCCCGAGAGGATGGCGCGAGTACGTTCCGGCGTGAAGAACGAGCGCACCACGCCGACGCCGAAGACGACCAGCACGAGGAGCAGCAGGACCTTCGGCACCTCGAAGAGGAAGAACGCGACCGCCGAAGCGAGGCGCGTCGCCGGATCGAGGCCCAGGACGCGGTGAGTGAGGAGGTTGGCGGCCGGCTGGATGACGAGGTAGAGCGCGACCCAGAGCCCGAGGGCGATCCCGAGCAAGCCGTACAGGCGGACAGAGCGCGGGTCGCTCTCCGGTCCCCTGGCTGTAGCGGCGACCTCCTGGGGGGTGGCGCTCACGCGATCTCCCGCGCCAGCCGGGTCCGCTGCTTCGCGTCGGCGGCGATGACGGCCTCGACGCAACCGAAGAAGCCGAGGACGCACGGCACGCGCAGCTTGTAGTACACGTTGGCGCCTTCCTTGCGCGCTGCGAGGAGGCCGGACGCCTTCATGAGGGCGAGGTGCCGGGAGACCGTGGACAGGTCCGAGCCCACCACCTCTTGCAGCTCGCACACGCAGCGCTCGCCCTTGGCGAGCGCGTCCATGATCTTGAGACGGCTGGGGTGCGCCATCGCCTTCAGGATCCCGGAGCGGGCTTCATAGACGGCGTCACTATGCATACTTGGCAGTTTAACCAAGTCTGCTATGATGTCAAACCACAGGCGGAGGCTTCCATCCCGTGGCTCCACAATCCTTGAAGCCCCACATCAACGAGAGCCAGGCCATCCCGGTGCCGGACGCCGGGCAGCACCCGGCGCTCCGCCCCTATCCCTCCAAGCTCTTCGTCGAGGTGACGACGCGCTGCAACCTGCGCTGCGCGATGTGCCTCAAGGAAGCACGTGGAAAGCGCATGGCCGAGGGCGACATCAGCCGCGAGACGTTCGCGCGCCTTGCTCCCGCCTTCCCGCGCCTGGATGCCCTGATCCTGAACGGCATCGGCGAGCCGCTGCTGCACCCTCTCCTGGAGACGTTCATCGAGGATGCCAGGCGGGCGATGCCCGCGAAGCAGTAACGTTCAAACGAGCAAGGTGTTCTTCCTTGTATGGAGGCAGCGCCGATCCACGTGGCCACGAGCGACGACTACGCGGAACGGCGGACCGTGCGCCGGAGCCGCTCGCCGGAATCCCCGGACAACGCGTATGACGCCGCCTTGTTGCGCGCATTTCTCGGCGGCGACGAGACCGCGTTCACGGCGCTCGTCCATCGGCACGGCGGGCTGGTGCTCGGCATCGTGCGTCGCTACGCCCGCGACTCCGATCAAGCGCGCGACCTCGCGCAGCGAGTCTTCCTGCGGGCGCTCCAGGCGACTCGGCGCTCTGTTGCGCGGGGTGACGTTCATGTCCGCGCGTGGCTCGCCCGGATAGCGGTAAACCTCGCGAAGAACGCCGTGCGTGACAGCGCCCGCCGGACGCAGGCGGCGCTCGCTCACGAGCGGGAGGGATCGAGCTCGAAAGCTGCTGAGGTTCTCGATGCGGAGGCAGGATTGCTCCTGGCGGAACGCGAGCGGCAGGTGAGCGCCGCCGTGCTGCGCCTGCCACGCCGCCAGCGCCAGGTGCTGGCGCTCCGTGTGGACGGAGGGCTCTCGTTCCGGGAGATCGCCCAGGCACTGGAGATCGCCGAGGGGAACGCCCGCGTCCAGTACCACCACGCCATGCGGCGTCTGCAAGACGCACTTGCCGCGGCGGAGGAGGAGTCATGAAAGCGATGGCCAGGTGCCATGAACTGGAGCCCCTCCTCGCGGAGCGCGCGTCGGGTGCGCTCGCGCCCGCTGAAGAGGCCAGGGTCGCTGTCCATCTCGTGGGCTGCGCGCCGTGCCGTGCCGAAGCTGCCGCCTACGCGGAAGCGTTGTCGATCGCAATGCCGCGGCTCGCCCCGGTCACCGACGCCGAGCTTTCCAGCCTCGCCGCCGCCGCGCTTGCCGCGATCCGCCCCTCGGAGCGGCCCGCCCGCTTCCTTCGATGGTGGTTGGGTGCCGGGCTCGCTGCAACGGCGGCGGCGGCCGTCGCGCTCGCCCCGATGGTGCTGCGTGATCGCCCATCTCCGGGGTCCGTGTCGTCGCTCCGCTGGGAAGCTCCGGACCCCGACGCGCTCTGGAGGGCGGCCGGCCCGCCAATCGAGGACGTTGATGATGAGGGCGACGCGGGGGCGCCTCTCTTCGCCGCGTACGATGGTGCCGAACTCTCGTGAGCACCAAGGAGAGATGCCATGAAGACGCTCCCCCTCGTATTGCTCGCCGTTCCTTTCTTTGTTCTGGCGGGGCCGCCGGAACCGGGACCTCGCGCCGGGGCCACCTCATCGGGTGACGCGGCGCGCTTCGACCATATGGAGCAGCGCATGCGCGCAGCTCGTGCAATGGGGCTCGTGGAGGCGCTCGAGCTGAACGACGCCGATGCTGCTCGCTTGCGTGAGACCTTGACCCGATACGACGATCAGCGGAAGCCGCTCATGAGGCAGGTCCACGACTCGATGCTGGTGCTCCGTGACGCCGCGAGTGGCGACAAGGGTGCGCAGCGGCAGGTTGACGAATCGGTGCGGCGCGTCTTCGACGCTCGAGCCAAGCTCGAGTCGGTGGACCGCGAGATGTACCAGGAGATCGCAAGGGATCTCTCTCCCGAGAAGCGGGCCCGGGCGGCCGTCTTCCTGGCCCGGTTTCAAGGGCGCTTTGGAATGGGGATGGGTCCGGGCGGTAGCCCCGGCCCGGGCCGCGGCCCCGGCGGAGCCCATGGCGCGATAGGCGAGCGCGGGATGCGCGGGCAGTAATCGCAAATCAAGAGAGGTCAAGGCACACTCTCGACCTTCACCACCTCCGCCGAGACTCCAGCGAGCGCCACCGTACGCCGTTTGCGTGCGACGAGGCGCCGCGCCCCGGCGAAGCGCTGTAACGCTCCGCGGTGCCCAGGGGTTCCCCTGGTGTAGCCGCCGGGCTTTCTGACTGCCCCACACAAGGAGAGACGACATGAGATGGAGACTGCTAGTCGCGGTCCTCGGGATCGGCGCATTGAGCGCAACGGCCGCCATGGCGCAGGGCTATCGAGGTGCCGGTCCAGGATCTCGGCGCGGGTCCATGGCGAGGGGTTTCGATCCCGCCACCGTGACGACGATCTCGGGTGAGGTGCTGGCGGTGAATTCCCTGCCGGCGGCGCGGGGCAGCGGAATTCACATCGACGTGAAGGCAGGGAACGACGTGTTCGACGTCCATCTCGGCCCGTCCTGGTTCCTCGACCAGCAGAAGACGAAGATCGCGAAGGGGGATGCCGTCGAGGTGACGGGGTCGAAGGTGACGCTGTCTGGAAAGCCCGCGCTCGTCGCGCAGACCGTGAAGAAGGGCAACGACGTCCTCGCTCTGCGGGATGCTGCCGGGGTGCCGGCTTGGGCCGGCCAGCGGCGCCGCTGAAGGGGCACCTCGCCTCACTCACCGCCTCCCGGGACGCGCCGCGCGCCATGGCGCCGTGCATGCCGGGCGGCGCCTTCCCGAGAGCGCTGCCCAAGGTCCGTCACGTCACCTTCGCGGACAGCTCACGGAGATGCTCGCGGTCGTTCGCGAG
Source organism: Anaeromyxobacteraceae bacterium (assembly GCA_041500205.1). GTDB lineage: Bacteria > Myxococcota > Myxococcia > Myxococcales > Anaeromyxobacteraceae > Anaeromyxobacter_A. The sequence goes on from JBGQLS010000028.1 coordinate 10,028, forward strand.
AAGATCGCGGCGGCGGGCGCACAACGGCTTCGACCGCGACGATCTCGCCGCCCAGCTCGGGCGGGCGGGTTTCGCCGACGTGCGGATCGTGACGGCGTGCGAGATCGAGAAGCGGACCACCGCAGGGCAAAGGCGTTTTTCAGTATTCCTGGCGACCGCCAGCGCATGTTAGCAGGGCGATCTGCGCCGGACGCGAGTCCACGACCGTCATACTCTCGGCGACAGAGAGCGACAGGATCTCGCCCGGGCCCGTAGAAACGCGATGGAGCGGATTCGCAAGCAATATGTCAGCAATCAGGGGGCGTCCGCCCTGCGTCAATCCGGAGCAGCGGAGGCCGCGGCGGACGAGAACCGATCGCGCCCTACCGTGCTTGAGCTCCGGAGCCCCAATAGGGGCCGCCAGAATTAGAGACGAATGAGATCGAGCGAGGCGCATGATCATTCCTGATCTCGACGGTTTTGCGGAGGGCATCGATGGACGCACTCTTCCTGGCGCGCCTGCAATTCGCGATCACGATCGGGTTCCATTTCATCTTTCCGCCAATCTCGATCGGCCTCGCCTGGATGCTCTGCATCACGGAGTGGCTTGGCTGGCGGAAGCAGGAACCCGTCTACGTCCAGATCGGCCGGTTCTTCGGGAAGCTCTTTGCCATCACCTTCGCGGTTGGTGTCGCGACCGGCATCGTGATGGAATTCCAGTTCGGGACGAACTGGGCCGTCTACTCGAAGTTCGTGGGGGACATCTTCGGCGCGCCTCTCGCAGCCGAGGGCGTCTTCGCCTTCTTCCTCGAGTCGACGTTCATGGGCCTCTACATCTTCGGCCGGGATCGGGTCTCGAAGGGCGTGCACTGGTTCAGCTCACTGATGGTGGCGGTAGGGGCGACGCTGAGCGCGTTCTGGATCGTGGCCGCGAACTCCTGGCAGCAGACGCCGGCGGGCTCCGTGGTGCGCAACGGCCGCGCCGAGCTCACGAGCTTCTACGACGCGATCTTCAACCCCTCCACGATGCCGCGCTACCTTCACGTCGTGACGGCGTCGCTCGTGACGGGCGCCTTCGTCGTCGCGGGCGTGGCCGCCTACCACGTCCTCAAAGACAAGAACGCTGTCTTCGGCCGAAAGGCGCTCCATCTCGGCGTCGCCTGGGGCCTCGTCTTCGCCGTCCTCGAGGTCGTCCCCTTCGGCCACTTGCACGCGCAGCAGGTGGCGCGCACGCAGCCCGAAAAATTCGCTGCCATCGAGGGGCTCTATACGAGCCAGACCGGGGCGCCGCTCGTCCTCTTTGGCGTGCCCTTCACGCCTCCGCCTGAAGTCAAAGCCAAGGTGGAGATCCCGGGGATGCTTTCGTATATGGCCTTCGGCAGCTTGAGCGAGCGGGTGCGTGGCATCGACGAGTTCCCCGTCGAGAACAGGCCGCCGCTCTGGCTCACCTTCGTCTCCTTCCACAACATGGTCGTGCTCGGGATGTGGTTCATCGCGCTCATGGGCTGGGCAGCCTTCCGGCTCTTCACGGGCAAGATCTGGGGGGACAGGCTGGTGCTGAAGGCGCTCATGTGGTCCATCCCGCTGCCGGTCGCTGCTTGCCAGCTCGGGTGGATGGCGGCAGAGGTCGGCCGGCAGCCCTGGATCGTCTACAAGCTCCTGCGCACGAGCGCGGCGCATTCGCCGACGGTCACGGCAGCCGAGGTGGGCTTCTCCCTGGCGCTCTTCGGCATCGTCTACCTCATGCTGGGGGCGCTCTGGCTCTTCCTCATGATCAAGAAGGCGAAGGCCACGCCGGCGCCGGCGCAAGCGTAAGGGGGACGACATGGACCTCAACACGATCTGGTTCCTTCTCGTCGGCGTCTTGATCGCCGGCTATGCCGTCCTCGACGGCTTCGATCTCGGGGTGGGCGCCCTCTCGCTCTTCGCTCGCTCCAGTGAGGAGCGCGATCTGCACGCGGCCGCGATCGCCCCTGTGTGGGACGGTAACGAGGTCTGGCTGCTCACCGGCGGCGGGGCCCTCTTCGCTGCCTTCCCGGTCGTCTACGCGACGGTGTTCAGCGGCTTCTACCTTGCGCTCATGTTGCTCCTGGTCGCGCTCATCGCGCGCGCGGTGTCCCTGGAGTTCCGCGCGCTCGTGCCGTCGCCGGGCTGGAGGAGGGTATGGGACTGGGCCTTCGGCCTGGGCAGCCTGCTCCCCGCCATCCTCTTCGGCGTCGCCGTGGGCAACGTCTTGCGTGGCGTCCCGATCGGTCCCGCGCCCGAGTTCGCCTGGCAGGGGAGCTTCCTCGGCCTGCTCAACCCGTACGCCGTGCTGGTCGGTCTCGTCTCGTGCGCGTTCTTCGTCATGCACGGCGCGATCTATCTGAGGATGAAGACGGGGGGCGAGCTGGCCGACCGGATGGGGAGGATCGCGCTCGGGGTGTTCACGGCCTTCCTGGCGCTCTATGCCGTTGCGACCGCAGCTACGGTCGTGGTCTCCCCCTTCCTGTTCCAGAAGACCTCGAACCCGCTCTTCTGGATCCTGACGGCGCTGCTCGTGGCGGCTCTCGTGGCGACGCCGCTCTTCACGAGGGCCGGGCGGAAGGTTCTGGCGTTCGTGGCCTCGTCGGCCGTCATCGTTCTCATGATCCTCGTGGCGGCGCTCTCGGCCTACCCGGCGCTCGTGCCGTCGAGCCTTGCGCTCGCGAACAGCCTCACGATCTACAACTCCTCGTCAACGCCGCTCACCCTCGCCACCATGCTCGTCATCGCGCTCATCGGCATGCCGATCATGCTCGGCTACACGATCTTCGTGTACTGGGTGTTCAAGGGAGAAGCGCGGACAGCCGAAGGGTACGGTGCCGCCGAAGTCGAAAGCTGAACTGAAGTAGTAGTTCCATGTGATGTCGCGCGAGATGGTGGCGGTCACGAGAGAGACGGCGGTCACGTCCGCGTCGAGAGGCCGCTCAGCTACGAAGAAGGGGGGGAGTGAGCGCGTCGCCCGCCGTCGCATCCAGGTCGGGCCTGCACAGCGGCAGCCTCACGACGAAGACTACTCCCTCTTTCCCGTTCGCTGTCACTTCTACGTCGCCCCCGTGCGCTCGAACAATCCGGTTCACTGTAGCCAAACCGATGCCCGAACCCGGCTCGACGGTCCCGGGGACACGTACGAATGGTTCAAATATCTTGGTCCTCCATCCCTCCGGAATACCCGGTCCCGTATCGGAAATGGTGACCCTGCAGTCACTCCCGACGCGCCGCGCTGATATTCTCACTTCGCGCCGGCTACGGCCGGTCACGAACTTCACCGCGTTCCCGATCAGATTCATCATGACGGTTGTACAACAGGGCAGGTGAGCACCGGACCGTGGCCTCTTCGATGTCCAGCTCGACTGCGGCGCCGACGTCATGTGTGAGCGCGGCCAGGTCCTCCACCGCCTCGCGGATAGCGATGGGCACCGAAGCGCTACCCTCTACGTCCGAGCGGTGCCCGCCACGCGCGAACGCCAGGAGTGATTCAATCAGACGGTCGGAGCGGCGGCTCAGCATCTCCAAGCGTCCGGCGCCTTCGCTGACGCCAGGGCTTTCCGACGACAGCTTGATTCGCGCGGCGAGCAACGGCAATGGCGCGAGGATGTTACGGAGATCGTGGGCGATGCGTCCCGCGAACGCGTCCAGGTCACGGTTGATGAGCTCCAGACGATCGTAGGACGCCTGAAGATCCGAGCGGCTACGCTCCAGCTGCGTGAGCACTCGTGCTATGGCGATGAGCAACGCGGCTGCGATCACGAGCGCCAAGCCAGCGACCGTGATCAACAGCCGCAGGGCAGCAGTGGCACCGGCTTGCCCGGCAGCTCTCGCGGCTCGGAACCGCTCGTCCTCGTTTTCACCAAGGGCGTTGAGTGCCTCGTCGAGCTCGTCCCGAAGCGGCTGGACAACGCGCTCCAGGCCGAGGGTCGCCTCGTTCCTGGGGCTCCGGCCATACACCTGTAGCACGCGTTCGAGAGCAAGGTGGTGGCGTCGCTCGAGGTCTTCGACCGCCTTCAGCGTGTCGCGGAGCCGCGAGTCCCTGTCGTGACGTGAAAGCTCCGCCGCGTAGGTCCCGAACGCTGCGCGCGCCTCATGCATCTCGTCGAGGAATACATGGTCGCCGGTGAGGAGATAGCTGCGCGCCGTCCGTCCGATACGTTCGCTCGCAACCCGCAACCGTTCGACGGAGATGACCGTGTCCGCATGGTCGGAGACGACACGGTCCAGCCGCTCGGTCGTCGCGCGGAATTGCTGGAACGCCAGAGTTGTAAAGCCGACCCCGATCGCGAGCAAGATGATGGACGCTAGAAGAGCTGGCCTGGTCTGGGTAGGTTGCATGAATCCGACCCTGGTCGAGTATCTTCCGAACCCGGACGAGCAGGCAACGGAGAGGGGCTCGGCGTTGCGCCAGCCTGCACGCACCCTCGGTCCCGCGTCCCCTTCGGCTCATTGCGACTGGGACCGCTCGCGCTCCCTTCGGTGAATCGTCGATACGTCGATCCCGAGTACCTCCGCAGCCCGCGTCTTGTTCCCGGCGTATTGCGCAACGACCCAGGCGATGTACATCGCCTCGAGCTCGCGGAGCGGGAGGAGCCTCTCCTGCGCGAGCTCGAGAGGGGACGGCCCGGTAGTAAGCCGTGGCGCGAACCGATCGAGCGCGTCCGCGCCGATCTCCTCCCCCGTGGCGAGAATCACCAACCGTTCGACGAGATTCTCGAGCTCCCGGACGTTGCCTGGCCAGGCGTGGGCCATCAGTCGCTCTATGACGTCCGCCGAGATACGCTGCGCCCTGGCGCCAGGGTTACGAGCGCGCGCGCGGCCGACGAAGCACTCCACGAGCTCCGAAATGTCATCCGGATGTTCGCGCAGGGGCGGTACAGCGATCGAGACCACGTTGAGCCGGAAGAAGAGGTCCGAGCGAAATCGCCCCGCCGCAACCTGCTTCTCGATGTCCTGGTTCGTCGCCGCGATGATCCGGACGTCGACTCGCCTGACCGTATCCGACCCGACGGCACGAAGTTCGCCATCCTGAAGCACGCGGAGCATCTTCGCCTGCAAGGCGGTAGGCATGTCACCGATTTCGTCCAGGAACAGGGTCCCTCCATCCGCCTCCACGAAGAGGCCGCGCCTCGGTGCTGTCGCGCCGGAAAATGCACCACGCGTGTGTCCGAAGAGTTCGCTCTCCAGCAGGCTTTCGGGGAGGGCGGTGCAGTTCACGGCAACAAAGGGCTGCTCGAGCCGGAAGCTCCCGCGGTGGAGCGCACGTGCCACGATTTCCTTGCCCGTGCCGCTCTCTCCCGTGATGAGGACGGGAGCCGGCGACCGCGCGACCTTCGCTATGATGTCGCGCACCGCGACCATCGGGGCGCTCGACCCGATGAGAGAGCCTATGCCACTCTGCTCGACAGCGCGGCGAAGAACCTCGTTGGCGCTGCGAACCTTACAATCTGCCAGGGCTCGCTCGACGAAGAGGAGCACCTCCGAGAGCTGGAAGGGCTTCGTCAAGTAGTGGAACGCGCCGCGCTTGATGGCCTCTATCGCGTTATCGATGGCGCCAAAAGCGGTCATCACGATGACGGGCGTCTCCACGTCGACCTCGTGCACCCCCTCGAGCACGTCGAAGCCGTCGACTTCCTCCATCCGGAGGTCCGTGATCACGAGGTCCGGCACCTCCGCATGGACCTTCCGGAGGGCTTCTTTCCCACCCATCGCGCAATCTACCTGGTAGCCCGCATCGCCGAGCTGGTCGGCAAGGAGCCGCGCCATCTCGGCGTGGTCATCGACCACCAAAATGCGTGCGCTCTTCTTGTCGCTCATGGAGGTTCTCCGCGCCTCGCGACGCAAACGGCCACGACACCACCACACGGGTACCCTTCCCCACGATACTGTCGAGATCGATGTCGCCTCCGTGATTCCGGATGATCTGAGCGGCCACCGTGAGCCCGAGGCCCGTCCCCTTGCCGCGCTTCTTCGTCGTGAAGAACGGGTCGAAGACGCGATGCCGGAGCGTATCCGGGATACCCGCTCCATCGTCCACGACCTCGATGACTGCGCATCGCCGCTGCGCGTCCGGGCGAGCACGAAGAATCACGTGCCCACCCGCGGAGCAAGCATGTAGGGCGTTGAGCAGCACGTTCACGAGAACCTGCTTGAGCTGGTCGGGGTTCGCCGCGATCGGAGGCGTCAGAGCGATTTCGACGGAGACACTGATCTTGCGCGTGCGCGCCTCGAACGCGAGCAGCTCGACGACCTTCGCTGTGATGTCATCAAGCAACACTGCGTTCGTGGTCGCCGTCCGAGAGACGCGCGAAAAGTCCAGGAGTTCCTGGATCGTTCTCGAGATCCGATCGATCTCCTCGACGATGATGCGTGCGCTCTCGGACTGCGTACCCGGAGAGCCAGGCTTCGCAGCAAGCATCTCTGCGCGGCCGCGAACGACTCCGAGGGGTGTGCCGACCTCGTGCGCGATCCCGGCGGCGAGGACACCGACAGTCGCAAGCTTCTCAGCGCGAAGGAGCTGCGACGAGAGGGCTCGAATCTCGGTCACGTCCTCGATCACGAGCAGCAAGTCCAGATCCGGCGAGGGGTGATCGAGTGGGACCGCGTGCACGGCGAACTCGCTGTCGCGGCCTGTGAGCGCTAGCGGAGGCTCGATTATCCGCTGGACGGTCCTCGACGAGCGCGCCTGAGCGAGGAGCACACGAAGCGCTTCGAGGGCGGCAGGACTCGCGTCTGGGAGCGCCTCCTCTGCCGTGCGACCGCTGGCCGCAGACGGGACGCGGTCCCGGAAGGCTTTGTTGGTGCCAGAGATGCGACCAACGTCATCGAGCGTGACCACACCAACTGGAACGTTCTCCAGGATCTTCTCAGCCTTCTCGCGCAGATGAGCGACTTGCTCGGCGGTCCGGAGCCGTTCCTGCACGGCGATCGCTCTCCTCGCGCTCACGATGAGGTACACGGACAGAGCGCCCAGCGCGAGCGCAAAGGTCGCGGCGAGCACGACCATGCGGAGGAAGATAGCGTGCTCCTGGGACTGCAACGCGGCGGTCGAGTCGAGGACCGCGACAGACCAGTGGCCGGCGTCCTGCGTGCGGATGGGCGTGAACACGGCGACCGCTTCGGCAGTGCCCATCCCGAGCGCTGTTGCGTCGGTGACGGAGAGGGTCGTGGTCCCGGTATTTCCCGCGCGCATCCGGTCGAGGACCTCGCCGAAGCGCCCGCCGTGGTCCGCAGCTGCCGCCAATGACGGATCGGTCAGCGGCGCGGGGCGGCCGTGCGGGCCGAGCAGCAACATCTTCGCGGAGGACTCCGGCGCGACCAGACGCAGTCGCTCGAACGACTTCTTCTGATCCACGAGGATGACGACGGCTCCCCGGACACGGCCGTCGTGGACGAGCGGCGTCGCGAACGCACGATCCCAGGGTGCGGACGGGTCCCCGAGGGGTTCCGAGATCGCCATCTCCTGCCGCGAGATCGCCGTGCGAGCCGCTCGAGCGAGCGCTTCCGACCATGGCGTCTGCCGACCTGCGGGAGTCACAGGATCCAACGCAAGCACGCGCTGACGTCCCAGACTGTCGTAGACAGCGATGGCTCGGTATGGTCGAACGACCTCCAGGAGCGCCTCGAGCTGCTTCCGCTGGTCGTCTCCCGTCTCGGCAGAGTCCACGAGGCGCACCGCGAAATTGAGGTGCTGACGCACCTCCGCGAGCTCCGACTCGATCTCACGAACCGCGATTCTCAGCCGGAAGAGGTGCTCGTCCCCGAACGTTGCGATGAGCGCGCGTCGGTCGCGCTGCGCCGCGTGAAATGCGAGCGTGCCCACCGCGCCCAGGACTGCGAGCGTGGCGGCTACCGCCACCCAGGCGCCTCGTCCAGCGGTGCGCCGTCGGCTGTCTCCACGTCTCGGCAAGTTCAATTGCGTGTCCACGCGCGGCGTCCATTCGAATGGCTAGTCGTCGACGGATGACCCGTAGCGCATGATGATGATAGCGGGGCACGCAGGGAAACGTCTCATCGGAACCAAGCCCTGGCGGTGTCGTTCTCTCGCGTTCACCGCTCCACCTAACCCTGCCAGCCAGTGCAGGATCTTCATCCCCAACCCTAATCAAGATCCGGGCCAAGCGTGTTGTCAGATGAGCCTGTTGGCGCGGGCCACGAAACATCGCCACCGCACGGCCCGTCTGCGCGTAGCGAGAAACCGCACAGTCGTTCGGCTCGCTACGTGCACTCGAACTTAGAATCTCTATGTGATCCGGCGTTCACCCCGAACAGGCGGGGCATGGCGGAGAGAGCACCGTGGCATCCAGCAAGGCCACCGTGGCGAAATGCAAGAGTCGGTGGCTGCCAAGATAGCGCCATGCGGAAATCTGGCCAGCCTGATGACGACCCTTTGCCGCGGGTCAGGAGGCACTCGATGTCGGTACAGAACGGCCCGCGCATCCTCGTCGTGGATGAGGACAGAGCGACGGCGCGGCTGCTCTCCAACGCGGGCTACATCGTAGATCGTGCATTCAGCCGGTGGCACGCACTCCAGAGTGTGCGCATGGACGTTCCCGATCTCGTCATGACCGACCTGCAGATCGAAGACTGGGGTGGGTTCAACGTCGTCGAGGGAGTTCAGGAGGTTGCCCCCGACGTTCCGGTCATCATCATGACGGAGTCTGGCGCAATGGAGAGGGCAGTCGAGGCGATCAGACGCGGTGCGTACTGCTATCTGACGAGGCCGTTTCACCGGGACCAGGTGCTCGTCTCTGTTGAACGAGCCCTCGCCCACCGCAAGGCGCGGCGCGTGAACTTCGCACTTCGCCGCGATCTCGAGCAACGGGCTGGGGCTGACTCCATCATCGGACGCAGCGCGCCCATGCGAGCCCTCCGGGCTCTCATCGCAAGCGTTGCACCCCTGCCGACTCCGGTTCTGATCACAGGCGAGAGCGGGACCGGCAAGAAGCTCCTCGCGCGTGCGCTCCATTGCGGTAGCGCGAGGCGCGAGCAGCCTTTCGTGTCGGTAAACTGTGCCGCTCTACCCGAGAGCCTTCTCGACAGCGAACTCTTCGGTCATGCATGCCATGCCGGCGTGGGAGCGACCGCGCGACATCGAGGCCTGTTTACGGAGGCGGACGGCAGTACGCTGTTTCTGGAGAACATCTCCGAGATGTCCGCCCGCCTGCGGATGAAGCTGCTGAAGGTGCTTGCGGACGGCGAGGTCCGGCCGGTCGGGGCCGAAACGTTGCGGCATGTCGACGTCCGTGTGATCGCCGCGACCCTCGGGAATTACCAAGAGCGTGGCGCCGCAGATCAGCTCGGGACCGACCCCCCTTTAGGGGCTGCCGCCATCCAGGTGGCGCTCCCTCCACTACGGGACCGCCGGGACGACATCCCCGATCTCGTAGATTGGTTCGTCGGAAGGGTTCGCCGCCGCAATCCGAAGGCACGCCGCGTCACCCCCGATCTGGGGCGGCTCGCGGTTCACACGTGGCCAGGCAACGTCCGCGAGCTGGAGAACTTGGTGGAACGGCTCGTCATCGTCGCGGCGCACGATGGATTGGGAATCGCCGAAGGCGAGAGCCTGTCCTCGGAGCTGTCGACGGAAAGGCCCTCGCAGGTCGCACAGGGACGGCTGCCGACGGTTCGCGAGCTGGAGGATACCTACATCGCATGCGTCCTGTCGCGTTGTGGTGGGGACGAGACGCGGGCAGGAAGGATACTCGGGATCGACCTGTCGGCGATTCGCTCTCGGGAATCAATTCGCTCGGTTGCGTCATGATTCACGATGTGTGTGGACCCTCTTCCGGTGCGTCACTCCGAGGACCCTTCAGCTCATCCGTCACGTCGTGTCCCCACGTACACAAGGGCGCTCAAGTCGGCCGCGCCGCTTCGCCATCTCCCCACGATTCACCACCATCGAGCGGGTTCCTGATCCCCGGCAATTCTCGACAGGAGGATGCATGCCTTCGAAGCGTCTTGCGGATCAACAGCGGCTGGCATGCGAACGTCACGATGATGCGTACGGTGCCGCGTCAAGCTTTGCCAAGGAAGGAGGGGCACCCGTCCTGTCTGGCGACGTCCGAGACCTTCTAGCTGCGATCCGAGAAATTCACTGGCTTCGGTCGAGGCAACACGGCGGCGAGCAGACTACGTCCGGGGAAAGAAGGTTACGCGAGCTGAGGGATCTGCTCGAGCCGCGCGGAGCGGCAACGACCGTACGTAACCGCGTCGAGTTCCCGGTCAACGAACCTGCCTCCGTGACGGTCGGAGGAGGGTCGCAGTCTGTGCGCGTGAAGCGGCTCGGCCTCCGCCGAGTCGAACTGGAGACGACTCCGCAGCTCCCGAGCGGTGAGCAGGTGGTCCTGTCGGTTCGCAAGCGCTCAGACAGCTACCATTTCCATGCCCGCGTGCTCCGGTCGAATCGTAGAGGATCTGCAACCGTGGAGATCCTCTCTGCATCCATCGTCGACTGACGTTGAATGATCCAATGACATTTGATCGCTAGCTCGGCTCCAAGAGGACGCCGTCCTGTGGTACGGCAAGTCGTTCGAGCTGAACCATTCCAGATCCGGAGGGCTGCATGCCGGTCGTCCTTATCTCACGGGGGACCATGTCGGGTGGACAGAGCCTGGCTCGCTGTCTGAGCAGGCGGCTCTCCCTGCGATGCGTCTGCCGCGAAGATCTCCTTTCCGCTGTCGACATGCACGGCGGACACGCCAGAAAGGTCGTGGAGAGCCTCGAGCGGGCCACCCGCGCCTACGAGCAGTTCAGCCAGCACCGTCGCTCGTTCCTCATCCTCATGAGGCACGCGCTGCTGAGCTTCATTCGCGACGATGATATCGTCTACCACGGATACGCCGCGCACTTGCTCGTCCCCTCGGCCCCGGGCTGTATGCGCGTCCGCATCAGCGCTCCCCTTCCGCTGCGGGCCCGCAACGCCATGCAGCGGCTCGGTCTCGCGGATGTCGAGGCGCTCGAGGCCGTGAAGCGCGAGGACGAGGACCGGGTCCGCTGGAGCCGGTTCATGTACGGACGCGACATTCGCGACCCGCACCTCTACGACGCTTGGTTCTCGCTGGAGAGGATGTCGATCGAGACGGTCTGCTCCACCATCTCGGCGGGGCTCTTGGAGAAGGAGTTTCAGCGCACGCCCGAGATTCGGAAGACCCTCGACGACCTCTACCTCTCGACAAGCGTCGAGGCCGCCCTGGTGAGCGATTCCCGCACGCTCGCGTGGGAGATCGGTGCCCGCGTCCGCGACGGGAATATTCTTCTCGAGGGACCTTATCTCGAGGACCGGCAACTCGAAGACGTCCTCGAGGTCGCACGTTCGGTAGAAGGCACCGCCGCGGTCGAGTACCAGCCTGGATGCGCTTCCGCCCTCGTGGGGTGACGACGGCCCAGTCATGGAGTTGCCATATGGAACCAGACGGTAACCACGACGCTACGTTGCAGTCGATCCCGCCGGCGCTCACGCGACTGACGGACCTGGGCGAGAACCTCGTCCGCCTCGCCGCTCGCACGAACGAAGTCCTCGAGCACTCGAGCGGTACGGGCGAGTCCTTGCTCGGGATCACCTCGAGCGCGGCGACTCACACCGAACGTCAGACTTCCATGGCGCAGGAGCGAACCGCCCTCACGCGCGAGCAGACGCGGCTCTCGACGAAGAGCACCGATCTTGCCAACATCCGGACGGAATTCGCGCGCGAGCGGACGCTGATCGCCGGACAGCGCACGGATCTGGCGGTGGCCCGGACGGACATGGCGCGGCGCCGGACCTCGCTCGCGGAAGGCCGCACCGGGCTGGCGCAATTCCGGACCCGTCTTGCAGAAGACCGCACCGAGTTCGCGAAACAGCGGACCGGGTGGGCTGAGGAGAGGACTGGGCTCGCGAAGCAACGAACGGACTGGGCCGAGGCGCGAACGGGGCTCGCAGGCCAGCGCACAACCTGGGCGCAGGAGCGCACCGGCCTCGCGAATCAGCGCACGGCCTGGGCCCAGGAGCGCACGGCCCTCTCGACCACGCGGACGGACCTGGCTCGAGAGCGAAACGGATTGGCCGTGCAGCGTACGGAGTACTCGGTCCGCCGCACGGATCTGGCGCAAGGGCGGAACGATCTGGCGGAGAATCGCACCCTGCGGGCCCGGACGAGAACGCGCATGTCGAACCAGCGCACGGAGCTCGCGAAGGGAAGGACCTACCTCGCTCTGCTCCGCACCGGGCTCGCCCTCGTCACGTTCGGGATCGTGATGTTCCGCTACTTCGGTGTCTCCTGGTGGAGCCTCTTCGACGTGGCGCTCATCCTCGGGAGCGTCGGTCTCATCACCTGGGGTGGCAGCGGGTTCGTGAAGTGCCAGCAGCGCGTGAAGTCGCTCGGTGCGCTGCTCGAAAGGGACCAAGGATTCGTGGATCTGGGCATGGAGTGAGTCCGCTGTCAGCCAGCGAGTGGCGCCGTCGGCATGAGCTCGCGATGGGCTCTGCAGCGGCGTCTGGAGGGTCCGATGGAGCACATCAATGAACCTGCCGGCGACATTCACACGGGCGCGATCGAGACGTCAGGCGGGCCTCCATCCGACCCGGCGACCCCGGCCGTGGAAGAGGGCCTGCTCGCGGCGCAGGAGGCCCTCCTCGGCCGTCCACGACTGAGCATCCGGACGCGGCTCATCGCCAGCCTCGCTCTTTGCTTTCTCTGCTGCGTCGCCTTTGCGCTCGGCTCGTTCGACGTCATGAACAAGGTGAACATCCGGCTCCACGTCCTCCAGACCGTCGAGAGGCTCGACGACCGCATTCTCCGTGTCCGTGCGCTCGCCGATGAGGGGCTGCTGTCGAAGACCGACCTCGAGCGCGTGGTGGAGCGAACGGATGAATCCGAAGCCTTGCTTGCCATGCAGCCCATCACTCCCGTGGTCGAAGCTGCTCACGTCCTTCCGAGCTTGCTGCGGCTCTCCGACCTGTGCCGTCGCCTGCTCGACGCTCCTGGCGGACAGGAGGGTCGGCGAAGCACGGTCGGCCTGCTGCCTTCAGCGCAAGCGATCGCGCTGCGCACCACGGCGGTCGAGGCGAGCGAGCGGCTCGAACAGATGATTCGCACTGAGCGACGCGCCTCGGCGCGGAGCCTGCATTACGCGGCGCTCGCTCCTCTCGTGCTCCTCGCGGTGCTGTTCGCGCTCTTCGTCGTCATCACGATCGCGTTCACCCGAGCTCTCGACGGCCCCATCCAGCGCTTCAAGGGATACACGGCGCGCATCGCGCATGGAGACTTCTCGTTCCTGCGACCCGCCCGCGGCTACCAGGACGAGTTCTCCGACCTGACCATCGCGGTGAACAGGATGCTGGCGGAGCTCAGGATGCAACAGGACCGCGTCGTGAAGGGCGCAAAGCTGGCGTTGGTCGGAACGCTCACGGCCGGCATCGCCCACGAGATCAACAACCCGATCAACAACATCTCGATCACGACCGAGGCGCTGATGGAGGGAGCGACCACCTTCAGCGAGGAGGACCGGTGGCGCCACCTGCAGGACATCTACTTCGAGACGGAGCGCATGAGCGAGATCGTGAAGAGCTTGCTCGACTTCACACGCAGGGAGAAGCTCGACACGGACCTCATCGATGTCCCTGACCTGCTTCATTCCACGATCCGCTTGGTGCAGAACGAGATGAAGGTCCACAATGTCTCCCTTGTCGACGAGATCCCGCCCGACCTCCCCCGGATCCGCGGGACGGTGAACCAGTTGCGGCAGGTCTTCCTGAATCTGCTGCTGAACGGAATCCAGGCCATGCCAGCAGGCGGTGTGATCTCCGTACGTGCAAGCATTCACGGAACGGACAAGGTACGCATCGCTGTTCACGACTCCGGGACCGGGATCGCAGCGGACCTCCTTCCTCGCATCTTCGATCCATTCTTCACGACCAAGGAACCTGGGAAGGGGACTGGCCTCGGACTGTCCATCAGCCTGTCCATCGTGAGGAAGTTCGGTGGCGACATCCAGGTGACGAGCGAGCCCGGCCGCGGCACGAGCTTCCACGTCTACTTACCTCACGAAAGTGGAGTAACCCCAGTCCGGCTAGCAACGTAGCGTAGGGCTCCGCCACTTCACGTCGCTGCACGATACGCGCTCGGGCCCGGGGCATCTTGCCGCGTGGCTGCAGTACCCGTGGAGGACTGGGCCCCGATGAACCGCCCGATCGAGGGGAACACCCGCACATTGGAGCGAAATGCCAGTCGCCCGCCGGCGGTTCGGGTGAAGTAGGAGGCGAATATGGTCGGGATCCTCGGAATGGGGGCGACGCTCGCGGCCGCCGTGGCGCTGGCAGCGGGGGATGGCGCGGTTCCCCCGAACGCGCCCGTCGCACAAGACCCTGTAGTCGCACAGGCCCCCCCCGCAGTCATCGGGACGGCGCAGCCGCCGCAGCTGTACTGCGCGGGTGAGTACGCCGACGACTTCGCCGCACTGTCTCGGCAAGCTCGCGACTTCGAGCAGCAGCAGCCTCCGTATACCTACTGCATCCGTACCACGGCGATCTACGAGTGCCCCTCCTACGCAGCGGATGGGACCTTGCGGCGGACCCGGCAGAAGGCGGTCGCGCACGGTACGGGGTTCGCCTACCGGCAACAACCTGGCGAGACGCTGCTGGTGACCAACCAGCACGTCGCGGAGTGGCCGGCCGTGACGGACGCCGATCATCCCGTGGAGAGTGTGCCCATGGGCTGCAAGCGAGTCTCGGACTCGCTCCAGATCGTGGAGAACGAGCGCGACGCCTACGAGCGGGACGACGTGCCGTTGAAACGGGTGGTCACCGATCCGCAACTCGACATCGCAGTGCTGCGGGCGAAAGCGTCTCTCCCGGTCCTGCCGTGGAAGATCGGTCACAGCGCGTCGCTACGTGAGAGGAACATCGTCGACGTGAGGGGTTTCCCGCTGGGCGTCCTCCGCGCGAACAACGTCGGGAAGGTCGTCTCGGCCTATGATCACGATGACCAGCGGGACTGGGACCATGACGATTTCCTGATAGACGCGCTCCTGTCCCGCGGCAATTCCGGGTCACCCGTGTTCGCGATCTCCTGCCGGACGGGTGAGTTCGAGCTCGTCGGCGTCTACCATGCTCGATACGACAGCAGCAGCGCGCTCAACGTCGTCATCGGCATCGACCAGCTACGCGAGCTGCTGACGACACTGGAACGGCCCCGTCACCTGCAGCCCGAACAGGGAATGGTGTCGCTGGACGCGGCTCCGCGCGAGCGTGTGTCGACGCGCGCGCGCGTCGCCGGCGGGTCGTTCTTTCCTTTTGGCTCGCTCGTGGCGGCGACCCATTCCAGGCCGGACGGCGCGCTGGTGTTCGAGCTCAAGGGCCGCGACTTCCCCCTGCAGACGAACCCTGTGCTCGTGATCGAGGACCTTCCCCCGAAGACGGCCTCGACGTTCGGGGTCGCCGGCCGGATTTGGGTGGGAAACCGCCAGGGCCTCCGGGAGATCGACCGCAGCGAAATGGATGCGGAGACGCTGTCGCAAACAGCGAAGCTGCTGGACGCGCTCCGCAGGGACTCGGTGCTGACCATGGCCTATCGCAGCGCCGTAGGCGAGGGCTTGAACACCCGTGACCGGTTTCAGCAGGTGTCGCGGCTCGAGCGCGCGGTGCGGCGTAGCGCGGCCTCGCGGCAGGATGTTGCGCAGAGTGCGCTCGAGACGGCAGAGCGCCTGTGCCCCAGCACTTCCGATGTCACGGAGACGCTCGCAGACGCGCTTGCCGTTCCGCCCGCGGCCGCCTCTCCGGGATCGTCGCCGCCTGCGGTCGCGCGCTCGGCGCCGACGTGGCTCCCTGTCATCACCGAGGGAGCAGCTCCGTCCGTGGTTTCAATCCCGCTCGCGAACGCTTCTGGGCCCTGAGAGTCATCCCCGGATCAGCGGAAGGGATCGTCCCCGAGGACGACATCGACCCTGGCGACACCGGGGACCTCAGCCAGGATGGCACGGAGGTCGCGCTCGCTGGTCTCGATCGCCAGGCTGGGAGCGACGCCGTACACGCGGTCAAGATCGGGGCAAGCCCACCTCGCCGTGGAGATTCTGTGGGAGGCGAACAACACATTCTGGACGAGGACGGCCTGGATAGACGAGACGGCGATGAAGGCGTTCATGCTCGCGGGCGCTCACCGGGGCGCGATGAAGCGCCTCCTCGACTGGTGCAAACGGTCGTGCCGATCCTGGGTCCACAAGACGATCCTGCCAAACCTGCATGGGCGAGGGCGTCACCGTCCAGCACCGGACTGAATCGGATGACGCTCCGTCTCAGCGCCCCTCGTGCCGGCCTTCGGCTGAAGCTTGGATGAGGGTGGGCTGCGGACGATGCGGCGGTACCGGGCTCGAACCCGAGGCGAGCCCCTCCTTCCTGGTCTTCCGCTGCCCGCTATGCGGCACTTGCTCCTCCTACCGTGCTCGCATCTGCGGAACGGAAGGGTGCGAAGGCGTGCCCCATCCGAGTTGATGAGGGGCTGACGTGCTCGGGTCGCGGACCTCGTCACTGTCCCGGTGCCACCACCTTTCGGCAGCAGCAAGCAATCACGCTCCAGGGTTGACTTGTAGGCAGCCGAAGGAGGCCGTGCTCGACCTAGCCAACCTTGAGGAACTTCATGAAGAAGCCCCAGTTCGGAGATGCGGCCGGCTCGTTCTGTGGCGCGAGCGGCAGGGTGGGTGACGAAGCCTGATGCCTCTTCAGCTCGGCGCTCGCGCCCTGGACTTTGCGGATGGCCTCCCGAATCGCGTCGCCATTCGAGCTGCCGTTTAGCGACGCCAGTACCGCCTTCTTGTACCGGATGCGCGCTTCCTCGTACTGGGCCATTGCGCGCTGTAGTGCTGGAGTCATCTTCGCCTCCAATCCCGGACCAACCACCTTCATGAAGGGTGCGTCGGGAGGGCATGCGTAACCAGTCCCGCGAACTCGGCATCTGACAGAACAACATGTAGGTCAATGTGGGAATGACATGGAGACCGGCGTCGGGGAGCCGCGTGCCGCTTCAAGGGAGGTGGACGTGCTTGATGAGCCCTCCCTCGACCTCGTACCGGACCCAGCCGACATCCCAGGGATCGGGTTTGTCGGGCGCACGCCCGGTGATGGTCTCGTGATCGAGCACGACGGCGCGCCCTGCTTCCTTCGGAGACGGACCCCTGGCGCGCTCCATGTTCACGTCAAGGTCTCCGCTGGGTGGAGAACGAGGCCTGTGCCAGCTCTTCACTTCTGTTGTCGTGGGCTCACGGGCGGAGCCGAAGGTCTCCGTTGCCAGGGACGGCTACGCGTTGGCACGCCTGCTGCTATTGCCAGGTTTGGTGAAGCCCATGAGAACCCTCGCTGACGCGGTCATCTTGGCTGTGACGTTGCTCTTCATTCCCGGCGTTGCGCGGCCAGCCGAGGACGATGTAGGGGCCTATTCCGAGCCTGCTGTCGATGCCAGCGAGCCCACGCCGGAGGCACCGTCACCGTCTTCGCCCGAAGCAGGACTGCTGCCGGGCCCTTCGTCAGCGACTCCAGCTCCGTTTGCCGAGCAGGCTCCCACAACGCAGTCAGGGCCACCAGGCCAGTGGGTCTACACCCAGCAGTACGGCTGGGTCTGGATGCCCTACGGCGACGCCTACTCGTACGTGCCGCCGGACGGAGAGGGCGAGCCATACGAGTACGTTTACAATCAGTCCTACGGCTGGAGCTGGGTCGTCGCGCCCTGGATTTGGGGGTACGGTGCGTGGCCGTACTTCGGCGTGTGCGGGCCGGGACGTTTCGGCTGGTACGGCCACGGCTGGTGGCGGACGCCCGGGCGATGGAATTTCAGGCCGAGCGTCGCGCATGGCGCGTTCAGCGGCCACTTCGCAGGGGGCTCTCGATTCGCAGGGGGCTCTCGATTCGCAGGGGGCTCTCGATTCGCAGGGGGCTCTCGATTCGCAGGGGGCTCTCGATTCGCAGG
>JBGQLS010000029.1:0-27243 GCA_041500205.1 Anaeromyxobacteraceae bacterium
CATCGAGGTGGAGAACCGGGGGCCTACCATTCCCACGGAGATGCTGGCGGCCCTGTTCGAGCCCTTCCAACCGGGTCGGGGAGATCAGCCCGGCCATCTCGGGCTGGGCCTCTTCATCGTGCGCGAGATCGTCAGCGCCCACGGCGGAACGCTCGTCGCCACCTCGACAACCGCCGGTGTCACGACCTTCCGAGTCGAGCTGCCCCGGCAGACCACGGGCCGCGCTTAGCGCTCCGACCCAGGCATCGTACCCGTGCCCGCGGGAGGCATGCGGCGGTGGACCGGCCAGAGGCATGGCTGGCGATTAGATCTCGAGCCGATCCACAGACAGGAGCCACCGTGACCCTCCAGGCGCTCGCCCTCACCTCTCTCATCGCGCTCGCCGCACCGGCTCAGGTCGCAGCCGAGCGCGGTCCCTCGACGTCCGCAGAGCGCACGCGCGCCGTCGAGACAACACGCCGGCTGGAACGCGACCCGCTCGGCTCGGGCGCAGGCAAGGACCGGCGCTGGCTCGTTCAGTGGATCGTCGAGATCCCCGACATCGAGGTGAAGGGCTGCTCCGGGCCCCTCGACGTGCTCAAACAGGACGACGGGAGCCGCTACGGCAGGGTCCTCTATGTCCAGTCCATGTTCGGGATCGCGGCATTCCTCATCGAGCACCCCCGCGACAAGGACGACTGGGTCCAGGTGCAGCTCGCCGGCGTGGAGAGCGTGCTCAGGACGTACCGCTCGCTTCTGAGCAGTGAGCCGGGCGCCCGCTGGAAGGAGCTCGACCTCCTTGCCGAGGCCCGCCGGCAGGGCAAGCTGCGCGAGGTGATCGAAGCGACCATGGAGGGATGTGGCGAGGAGCGGGTGCAGGGCCCGGGCGATCCCATCTAGAGCTTCGGGCGTCCCCGAAGCCTCCCTCACCCCAACCCTCTCCCTCGCGGAGGGAGAGGGAGACGGAATCCCTTTGGCCTCCCCTCTCGTGGAGGTGTGCTTAGCCGGCTGCCGCGCTCTTGAAGCCGTCGAACCTACTTGTGACCAATGCCGGGCCCACCGGGAGAGAGGGTTAGGGTGAGGGGGCCGGTCCCGGCCCGTTCAGCCGTCGCTCGCCTGGGTGGCCGGGTTCGGCGCCGGCTCCGCGACCTTGCGGAGCGTGTTCTTGTCGGTGTGGTGGAAAGGCTCGGGGCGTCCGGCGACCTGAAGGACCGTGTCCTGCTCGTAGCTGAACGTACCGTCGCGGTTCACGGTGATCGTGATCGCGTACTCCAGCGTCCTGAAGTTCTCGTGCAGGAACGGGGCCGAGCAGATCCCGGAGGTCGGGGAGCCGAGCAC
Source organism: Anaeromyxobacteraceae bacterium (assembly GCA_041500205.1). Classification (GTDB taxonomy): domain Bacteria; phylum Myxococcota; class Myxococcia; order Myxococcales; family Anaeromyxobacteraceae; genus Anaeromyxobacter_A. The sequence goes on from JBGQLS010000029.1 coordinate 1,318, forward strand.
TGCACGTAGCGTGAATTGTCTCGCGTCGGGCTCCGCCGTGCCCGAGGCCATCGCGACCTGGCCGCGCGGGATGGCGATGGTCTGGATCAAGGTCTTCGTCGCAGGCTCCCAGAGCCAGTAGCCCACCTGGTCATGGAAGGTGTTCACCTCCCCCGGCTTGTCGACGTGGACGTGATAGCGGAGGCCGTAGAGGAGCTGCGGGCCGTTCGGCTGGGGATCGATGGGCTGGAACTCCATCCGCTCGTCGAAGACGTCGTCCTGACCGCCGCTCTGGACCGGGTGATGGTCGAGGCCGCGTCCTTGCCAGATCCCGGCGAGTGGAGCGAGCGGGCCGAGGTTACGCAGCGTGTCGAGGTCGATCTCGGGCGGCTCGGTGTAGATGTCTCTCGAAGGAGCGCTCATGCGCTGAGTATCTCACCGTCTGCGCTCCAAACGCGTGGCCCACCCTTCTGGACGACACGTGGAGCTCAAGACCTGTCGAAAAATGCGATCGCTCTGCGGCGTGGCCGGGGCGGGGGCGGCCTGCGCCCCCGGCGACTCAGGCAGCTGCGGCAGCGCGCCGCGCCCGTGGGGCGATGGGGAGACGGGATAAGTTGGAGGCACCGCCCGGATTCGAACCGGGGAATGAAGGTTTTGCAGACCTTTGCCTTACCACTTGGCGACGGTGCCACCGGGGTGCGACGTGGCTGCGTTTGTAGCGGACCCCCGGCGCGGCGTCAACGCGCCCGAGCCAGGCGCGGCGAGCTCGGCCGGTCGCACCTCCGCCTTCGCCACCTCCACTCCGCGGGCGCGGAGAGCCGCAACGAGGCCGGGCAGCTGTGCCATGGCAGCCGCGCGCAGCCCGGAGCGGGCCTCGAGGAGGAGATCCACGCCGCCGGGCAAACGCGTGATCCTGATGCGAAGGTCGCGCCCGAAGTCCATCTCCACGAAGGGTCGCCCCGCCATCCGCCCCACCTCCATCGCGACCCGCTCGATCGCCGACGCAGACACGAGCGGCGCGGCGGGAGACGGTTCGGGCGCGCGCAGGTCCGTGCCCACGAGCGCCATCCGCTCCGGAGGCCGCAAGGCCGCGGCGCTCTTCCCCGGCTCTGCTTCGTCGCGTCGCTCCGACAGGATGCGGTGAACCTCGTCGGCGCCGCAGCGCCGCCGTACCAGGGTGAGCCCCGCCGACACCGGGGACAGGTCGGAGCCGGCATGGGACGGGGGCACGGATCCGCCTCGCGCACGCACCAGCGCCAGGGCTGCTCCGAACGCGCCCTGGCGCGGCGCCGGCCCAGCCGCGGCCGGCGGAGCCGTCGAGCGAGGAGCGCCAGGAGCGTCGGTCCTCACCGCGCCGTCCAGCCCCAGGAATCGACGCAACCGGCTCCCGCGCCGGCACGCACCACCTGGCGCTCTCCCTCGCGACGCACCTCTGCATCGAGGTCGTCGCAGCGCGCCCGCAAGATGGCGCACTGCCGCTCCCCCTCGAGGATCTGAGCTTCCCCCTCCCAGGCCACCTTCTCGTGCGCGCGAGCCGCGTCGAGGAGACCGCGCGCGAAAGGCTCCTGTCCTGCCGCCAGCGCGTCGTAGGCGCGCCGGGCCCGATCCGCGGAGTGGATGCGGGCGACGCGAACTCTCTCCCGAAGAGTCCCGAGGGCAGCCTCTGCCGAAGCCGCGTCATCCATGGCGAGCGCCCAGGCCTCGAGCGCGCGAAGGTAGGGCGAATGCCGAGGGGCGCACTGCGCCACCGCGCCCGCGAGCAACCTTGCGATCTCCATCGAACCTCCTCGCAAGCCTTCGGTGCACGATCGGTACCGCGTCGGATCGGGCTCAGCACGCTGCTACGCACTCCGGCAGCCGGCCGAGAGGCGGACTGCGGCAACCGGGCTGCGGACCTTCCGGGCGCTCCCTGGATCCACATCTACCCGGACGCAGGCTTGGCGGCGGCGACCCACGCAGCCACCCTTTCAACGGGTCACAGAGTTGTTCAAGATACCGGGGACCGAGCCAGGCGAGCGAGACGCAAGCAGGGCGAGGCGCGACTACCGAGCATAGCCAGCGGCTATGTGAGGGAGGACGCAACGAAGCGATGCGCCGCGGATCGTTCGCCGCGGCGACGGGACCGGTGTTTGGGCAACCCTCTCAAGACCTGTCGAAGAATCCGTTGCGGTCGCAGGGGCCGGGGTGGGGCCCCGACGGCTCTGCCGGCGGGGCGGGGGCGGCCTGCGCCCCCGGGTACTCAGCGGGTGGGAGGGGCGATGGCGGCGGAGCGCCGGCTTTCGGTCGGGATGGTGTGTGCCTTCCTCGTCCTGGGCTGCTCGGGGAAGGGCCAGGGAGATGGGGGCTCGCCTTCCCAGCCAGCGGCCGGGCCCTCCGATCCAGCCGCCGGGCAGGGTTCGGACGGCGGGGTCGTGGCGGGCGGTACACCGGGAGGGGACATCGACGGCGGCCCCGCGGTGGGCGCGCCGGACGCCGGCGTCCTGCTGGAGCCGCCCTTCACCCGAGGCGGCTGGACGTTCTACGGAACGTCACAGGGCCTTTCAGCGGACGTCTCGGACGTCTCTCCTGACGAGGGAGGCAACGTGTACGTGGCAGGCAGCGATGCCGTGTACGCAAAGACGAGGACCGACCAGCGCTTCCTCCGCTTCGATGCCTTGAACGCCGGCCTCACGCAGAACTGCTACGCCGTCGCCGATCCCAACGACCCTGCACAGCTCGACCGCAACCTTCACCCGACGCCCCCAGGACCGCCGCTCCTCTGCCCGGTCATCTCGGTCGGCGGGGCCGCCTCCGGCGTGGCGATGATCGGCTTCCAGGGCGTCGGGACGGACGGCGATCCCGACGCGGACTGGGCGCAAGATTCGGGCGGCGCGGACCTGGTCGCCTTCGACGGGACGAACCTCACGCGCACGCGCCACGTCTTCATCGCGTCGCCGCCGCACACCATCTGCGGAGTGAGCGGCGAAGCACACACCTCCACCTGCTCGTTTCCCGGCGACTGGTTCTGGGTGAAGGGCCGCCGCAAGCTACGACAGGTCTTCCGCATCGCCGCGAACCACGACCCCGGCTCGAGCATGTACGGAGACGTGTGGATGGGCGGCACCCACGCCACGCTCGCCGCTTACGTGAACAACGCGGCAGCTCGCGGCTGGGTGGATGACACGGTCGGCTCGGAGCCCAAATGGGCCGACGCGCGGGACGTCTGGGAGCACGACCACCCCGCCATCACGGCTGCCAACGGCACCTTCCTCACCGGGTACACGTACGCGCTCGCCATCGACCCGCGGAACGGCACGCCCTGGGGCCACAACGGCTTCCGGCTGGCGTCGATGTCGGGAGGATACGGGGGGGACGTGAGCAGCAAGCTCTGGTGGCTGCCCCTCCCGTGGATAGACGTCTGGCCGGACAGCGGCGACCCGCAGCAGTTCCCCTCCTTCGACGCGGTCATGTCCCTCTCCTTCTGCAAGGACGGCACTCTGTGGATGGGATCGGGTGGCCAGGGGCTGGCGCGCCGCGACCCCGGAACGGGAGCGATCTCCACGCTGGGGCTCCCCGATCCTGCGACCCACGGCGACAGCGCCACGGCCGTCGCCTGCGATCCCTCCGACGGCTCGGTGTGGATCGGCCTGGGCTGGGGCGGGGTCATGCGGCTCAAGAACGGCGCGTTCACGCTGCTCGATCCGACGGGGCTCCCCGACTTCGCCCGCCACCAGGTGCTCTCGATCCAGATCGACCGCTGGGCGTCGCCCCGCGTGATTTACTTCGCTTTTCTTCCCGTGAAGGACGCGAACGGTAAGGTCACCGCCCCCGGTGGGGTGGCAGCCTACGACGGCCCGTGACGTGGCGGCTGGGGAGCCGTCTCCTGATTCTAGTAGTCCCGCTCGATCACCTCGCCGGGGCGGGGCTCCCCCGTCAGGAGGCCGAGGGCCTCGGCGAGGATCCGCTTCTGCAGCGCGGGATCGCCGGGCCGCCCCAGCGAGTGCCCCGCCACGAAGCCCCTGGGACAGAGCGCGCGCGGCGGGCGCGCCTGGACCGTCTCCTCGGGCTCGACGGTGATGACGACGGTCGGGATGCCGAGCATCTCGATGGCTCGCTGCACGGTGACCACCGTGCGGTGACAGAGGCGTCAGCCACCCGTCAGGAGCACCGCGTCCGGCCGGGCGCGGTCCACCTCGCGCGCGACCTGCGGGATCGTCTTCTCGCGCAGATCGCGCAGCGCCTGGCTGAACCCCATCGAGAAGTGACGTTCCACCAGGCCCCCGATGCGCCCCTCCGCCGCCAGCTCGCGCAGCCGGTCGATGGGGAAGATGCAGTTGATGTCCCTATCCGCGCAGGCGTGGTCGTAGTGGCTGTCGTCGTAGGTCAGATCCGAGCCGTTGGCCTCGCCGGAGATGACACGATAAGTCGAGTCCCCTTCCGTATCGAAAGGCTTGTCCTTCTTCTCGCGCACACCGGCCGTCGAGACGACGCAGAGCGTCACCTCCTCCAGCCTGCCCCGAAATGGGGTAAACGGGACACAGTACCGCGAGAGCTCGAGGGGCTTCACAGCAGCATCGTTCGCCATGCGTGAATCACCTCGGCGCAGGAGGTCGAGAACCCATTCTCGGATGGAGTCGCCGCCTCCCCAGGCTTGCTATCTCAGCTTGTCGAGCGCGGCCATGATCTTGTCCGTGGGAGGCGGTTGCCCGATCTCGTGGATGTCGATGTAGGCGATCTTACCCGCCTTATCGACGACGAAGATCGAGCGCTCGACGAGCCCGTCCCCGCGCAGGATGCCGTACTGCGCCGCCGTGTACCCGTACGGCCAGCTGTCCGCGAGCAGCGGATAGGAGAGGCCGCCCATGCTCTTCGCCCACGCTTCCTGCGCGTGGACGAGATCCGTGCTGATGCCCAGGACCTGGGCATTGCGCCGCTCGAACTCGGAGAGGTCCTCCTCGTACGAGGGCATCTGGACCGTTCAGACGGGCGTGAATGCCGCGGGGAAGAAGGCCAGGACGACGTTCTTCTTGCCCCGGTAATCGGAGAGCTTGATCTTCTTCTTCACGCTGCCCTTGCCAGCCGCATCGCCGGTGGCCTGTAACTCGAAGTCAGGCGCCTCCTCACCCAGCGCAAGCTTCCAGATCGGTCGTGCCATGGGCTCCTCTTGGTCTGTGGATACTGGCGAGACCTAAGCATGGTGACCCACCGTCACCATGCAATCGGCCATGCCCCCTAAAGGTTGATGCGCCTCGCCCGCACGGTCTGCTAAACCCGAAAGCGCAATGGACCTGCTGACCCGATTCGCTGGAAACGTCAAGCGCCTGCGCTCGAAGAAGAAGCTCTCGCAGAAGGCGCTCGCCGACAAGGTCGGTATCTCGGTGTCCTACGTCTCGATGCTGGAGCGCGGCCAGCGCTCGCCGCCGCTGGAGACCATCGAGAAGATGGCCAAGGCGCTCGGCGTGGCGCCCGCGCTCTTGCTGGGCGGGAAGTAGCACCGGATACCGAGCTCGCCGCTCGCGGCCGCGGCCGCGAGCCCGGTCCTGCGTCGTCTGCAACGCGAGTCAGGTAGTGCTAGCTCCAGGCTACGGACTACAGGCTTCGGGAAAGAACCGACCGTAAATTCAAGGCTTCTCCTGTAGCCAGGAGCCTGAAGCCTGAAGCCCCGGCGGCTCAAGTGAGCAGCATTAGGTTAGGATGGCCCGGGAAGTCCGCTGCGCGCCCAGCGGTCGCCTGCTCGTCCATCAGGCGCGAGCGCGGTTCCGCGGCGCCCGTGGGACGGTGGATGCAGCTAACTCGACGAGACTTCCTCAAGGGCGCGGCCGCGGCGGCGCTCGCCGGCACGGCCGAGCCGGCCGCGGCGCGAACCGCCCAGAAGGCTCACCCGGAGCGGCCGGTCTTCTTCCTCCCCGATCTCGACCCTGCCCACGACGGACTTCGCGTCGCGCAGATGTCCGACTTCCACGTCGGCGAGCGCACGCGGCTGGAGACCATCCGCGACGCGATCGCGCGCGCCAATGCCTTCGAGCCCGACCTCGTCGTCCTGACGGGCGACTACCTCTGCCGGAAGCGTAGCGGCATCGGGCTCATGCGCGAGCTCCTGGGCGGTCTCGCTGCCCCCACCGTCGCCGTGCTCGGTAACCACGACCACTGGGTGGACCCCCGGGGCGCCGCGCGCGCTCTCGGCGCGCACGGTTACGCGGTGCTGCGGAATCAGAACACCACGCTCACCCTCCGCGGCGAGCCCTTCACGGTGATCGGAATAGACGACTTGCTCACGGGCGAGGCGCGCCCGCAGGAGGCTCTGGCGGGCGCCGCCGCAGGCTCGCGCCTGGTGCTCGCGCACGGCCCGAAGACCGCCGACCAGCTGAAGAAGCTCGGCCGGCCCATGCTCTGCCTGTCCGGGCACACGCACGGCGGCCAGATCAACATCCCGGGCCTCACCTCGCTCATGCTGCGCGCGCTGGCGCACGAACCCTACGACCGCGGCCTGTTCCGCCTGGGGTCGGTGCAACTGTACGTGAACCGGGGAATCGGCAACTCGGCGCTGAGGTTTCGCGTCAATTCGGACCCCGAGGTCACGCTGGCGGTGTTGCGGCGCGGCGGGGCGGCCTGAGGCTAGCCCCAGGCTGAGCCCCGGCAGGTCTCCCCGCGAAAGGTGAGGCCCCGAGCGCACGACTCGTCTACTTTCCAGGTAGGAGGTCCTCCCATGAGCGCCGCCCTGGAGATCCCTCGCGCCACCCAGCGCCGCCTGCTCGACGAGGCGCTGGCCCGGTTGCGCGACGGCGCGCGCACATGGGTGGAGCGGCCGCTCGCCGGTCGCATCGCGCTCGCGCGCTCCATGCTGGCTGGCGCCAGCCGCGTCGCCGAGCGATCCGTCGCTGCCGCGTGTGTCGCCAAGGGCCTGGTGCCGGGCTCCCTGGGCGAGGGTGAGGAATGGCTCTCCTCGCCGTACACGACGCTGCGCCTCCTCCGCCAGACGGTCCGCTCCCTGGTCATGCTGGAGCGAAACGGGAATACTCCCGTAGGCCCCACTGGCGAGACGCAGGACGGGCGGCTCACCGTGCGGGTCTTCCCGGCCAGCCGGCTCGACGCGCTGCTCTTCCTCGGCATCCGCGGCGAGGTCCACCTCGAGGCCGGCACGGACGAGGCGGAGCTGCACCGGTCCCGCGCGCGCTTCTACAAGCAGCGCGAGCACGACGGCAGGGTCTGCCTCGTCCTCGGAGCCGGCAACGTGAACTCCATTCCGCCCGCGGACGTGCTGACGAAGCTCTTCAACGAGGGCAAGGTGTGCCTCCTCAAGATGAATCCCGTCAACGCGTACATGGGACCGCTCCTCGAGCAGGCGTTCGCTGACGCCATCGCAGCCGGATACCTCGCCATCGCGTACGGGGGCGCTGAGGAGGGCGCGTATCTGGCCAGCCATCCGGCGGTGGACGAGGTCCACATGACCGGCTCCGACAAGACGCACGACACGCTGGTGTGGGGTCCGCCGGGACCGGAGCGCGCGGAGCGGATGGCGCGCGGGACGCCGCTCCTGGTGAAGGAGGTCACGAGCGAGCTCGGCAATATCACGCCCGTCCTGGTGGTGCCCGGGCCCTGGACGGACCGTGAGCTCGAGTACCAGGCGGACGACGTGGCCGGCATGGTCACCCACAACGCCTCGTTCAACTGCATCGCGGGGAAGATGCTGGTGCTGCCGAAAGGATGGCGCCTCCGGGACCGCTTCCTGGATCTGGTCATGGATCGCATGGGCATGACGCCGGCGCGCCGCGCCTGGTACCCAGGGGCGCAGCAGCGGTACGCGGCGCTCACCGACCGTCGCGCCGGGCTCCGGCGTGTGGGCGGGGGGGAAGGCGTCCTGCCCTGGACCCTCGTCACCGGCCTCGACCCGGAGGATGTCGCGGAGCGGGCGTTCTCCAGCGAGCCGTTCTGCTCGATACTCTCCGAGACGCAGGTGGGGAGCGAGGACCCGCTGGAATTCCTGGATGCGGCGGTGCGCTTCTCGAACGAGCGGCTCTGGGGGACGCTCAGCGCGGCGCTGATCGTCAGCCGTCGAACCCAGTCGGACCGTACGACGGCGGCGGCGCTCGACGGCGCCATCCGGCGACTCCGCTACGGCTCCGTGTGTGTCAACGTGTGGCCGGGCCTCGCCTATAGCTCCGGCACGGGCCCCTGGGGCGCCTACCCTGGCTCGCCGCTCACGGACATCCAGAGCGGGCGCGGCTTCGTCCACAACACGCTCATGCTGGAGCGGGTGGAGAAGCTGGTGCTGCGCGGACCTTCGTGGAGCGCCATCAAGCTCCCCTATTTCCCCAGCCACCGGTCCGCCCACCTCCTCGGCCGCAGGCTCGCTTCACTCGAGGAGGACGGGAGCTGGAGGAAGCTGCCGGGCGTGGTCGGGGCGGCGCTGCGAGGCTGAGTCGCCGGGGGCGCAGGCCGCCCCCGCCCCGCCGGGCAAAGCCCATCGGGGCCCCACCCCGGCCACGCCGCAGAGTGATCGCATTTTTCTACGGGTCTTGAGTCGCCGGGGGCGCAGGCCGCCCCCGCCCCGCCGGCAAGGCCGTCGGGGCCCCACCCGGGCCCCTGCGACCGCAGCTGATTTTTCGACAGGTCTTGAGTACCCGGGGGCGAAGGCCGCCCCCGCCCCGGCCGCGCCGCGGACCTCAGCAGCCCGGCGCGCTCGAGATCCCCTGCCTGAGCCGCAGCATCTCCTGCAGCTCCTCGGCGATTTGCAGCGTCCGCGCCACCGCCCGTCGGGCCCGGTCCTGGTCCTCGGCCGTCACGGCGTAGCGGCGCAGCATCCTTCGGCCGAGCTCGTGGTGAAAGGCTTCGTCGGGGCCGATGATGTCGCGGTAGAGGCGCGCGGTGGCGAGGTCGCCCTTGGCCTCGCAGAACTCGGCGAAGACATCGTTCCGCACCTGCGCCAGCGCCTCGCGCGCGAAGGGCCCGGCGGCGATGCGCTCGGCGGGCGTCTCGAGGGACTTGAGGTACCGGAACATCGGGCTGTGCCCGCCCGCCAGCGGATCGTGCCCGGAGAGGTTGGCCCCGAGCTCACGGAGCCGATCCGCGATGAGCCGGTAGTGTTTCGCCTCGTCCCCGCACTGGCGAGCCAGCCCGAGCTTCAAGTCGGGATCGCGCTCGCCGACGAGCCACATGGCCGCTTCCTCGGAAGCCTCGATCTCGTTCTTGAGCCCGACGAGCAGGAGCTCCTTCACGCCGACCTGCGGTCCCGGCGGGGCCTTTGCCCCTTCGCCGATGCGCGCGAGCGCCGCCTGGAGCAAGCCGTCCAGCTCGGCGAGGAAGGCGTCGGCGTCGTGCGCGGCGTGAGATGCTTCCATGCTGAGGTGGTTTCTAGCGGCGCGCGCACGCAATGTCGAGCAGGTGATGGCGCGCAGCTCCACGCCGGGAGCGCTCGGGCCTCTCCCTTCGAACGCCGGGCCACGCCTGCGCGACCCCGGTGGGTCGCCGGTGACCCGCGGCTCCCTACCAGATCGCGCAGCGTTTCTCGCCACCCCGGACCATGGCGCTGCCTGCCGAGCATCCGAAGGCCTTCTGGAATTCGGGCAGGTTCGAGAGCGGTCCGTCGACGCGCCAGCGCGGCGCCGCGTGCGCATCGGTCTGGGCGAGCAGGCGCGCGAATTCCGGCCGGATGGCCGTACACCACGACTGTGCGTACGAGATGAAGAAGGCCTGCTCCGGGGTGAAGCCGGTCACCGGCGCCTCGGCGGGCTTGCCCGCGCGCGAGTCCTGGTACGCGGAGAAGGCGAGCTTGATACCGCCCAGGTCGGCGATGTTCTCCCCGAGCGTGAGCCGACCGTTCAGCCTCACGTCGTCGACGACCGTATAGCCGTCGTACTGGTTCGCGACGCACTCCGCCCGCCGGTCGAACTCTTGCGCCACGCTCCTCGTCCACCAGTCGCGGAGGTTCCCCGCCGCGTCGAACTGGCGGCCCTCGTCGTCGAAGCCGTGGGTGAGCTCGTGGCCAACCACCATGCCGATGGCGCCGTAGTTCACCGCGTCGGGGGCGCCGTGGGTGAAGAAGGGCGGCTGCAGGATGCCTGCCGGGAACACCATCTCGTTCATGGCCGGGTCGTAGTAGGCGTTCACCTGCGGCGGAACCATGTGCCATTCGTTGCGGTCGAGCGGCTTTCCGATCTTGTTCAGATCGCGGTTCACCTCGAACGCGCTGGCGGCGAGCACGCTCTTGAAGAACGACCCCCGATCTACCTGGAGCGCGTCGTAGTTCCGCCAGGAGTCCGGATAGCCGATCTTGTTGTTGATCTTGCGCAGCTTCTCGCGCGCCTGCTGGCGCGTCGCCTCGTCCATGAAGGAGCTGGCGTCGATGTCGCGTCCCATGGCGCCCTCGACGTCCGAGACGAGCCGGCTCGTCTTCTGCTTGCCGTCCGCGCCGAAGTAGCGGCGGACGTATGCCTGCCCGATGGCCTCGCCCAACGCCTCCTCCGTCGCGCGCACGCAATGCTTCCAGCGAGGCTCGAGCTCCTTCGTGCCCGTGAAGTTCTTGCTCTGGAACGCGAACCGCTCCTCGGAGAAGGCCCTCGGGAGGGCGCGCTCCCTCGCCATGCCAGAGAGGAGGCGCCATTTCAGATAGGCGCGCCAAGTCTCCGGAGCTGTCCGGTCGAGGAGCTCGTTCAGACGAGCGAGGTACTTGGGCGTGGTGGTGCTGAACGCGCTGACGTCACCGTGGCCGAGTGCTTCCAGGTACGCCTTCCACGGGAATCGCGGCGCCGCCCTCTCCAGGCCCGGCAGGTCGATCCGGTTGTAGGTGCGCTGCGGGTCCCGCAGCTCGACGCGGCTCCATTGCGCTTCCGCCATGGAGCGCTCCAGCCCGTGGATGGCCTTCGCTTCCTCGGCGGCGCGGCCGACCGGTTCGCCGGCGAGCTCGAACATCCTCGCCACGTGCGCCTGGTACGACCTCTGTATCGCGGCCGTCTTGGGATCGTCCTTGAGGTAGTAGTCGCGATCGGGCAGCGACAGGCCACCCTGCTCGACGACGCCGATGACCTGCCGAGCGTCCTTCGCGTCCTGGTCGCTCTGGATCTGGAAGATGGGAAAGAGTCCCTCCTTGTGCAGGTAGGCGACCTGGCGCGCCAGCGAGGCCACGTCGTTCACCCCGTCGATAAGCGCCCAGGCGGCCGTCAGGTCGCTCGTACCACGCTGCTCCACCCCGTCCGCGTCCATGCAAGCGGCCCAGAAGTCGCCCACCTTCCCGGCGTAGCGATCGGCTGGGTCTATCTTGCCCGCCGCCTGCTGCTCGGCGATGTCGCGAAGAAGCTCGAGATTCCGCTCCTCGATGTCGGTGAAGCTGCGCGTCCACCTCGGCTTGTCCGGCGGGAGGACGGTCTTCGCAATCCAGCCGCCACAGGCATACGTGTAGAAGTCGTCGCACGGCTTCACGGACGCGTCGAAGAGCGAAGGGTCGATGCCGGGGCCGCCCGGAGCCGGTGCAGACCGCCCCTCGGCAGACGTACTCGTGGTCTTACACCCGCCAAGGGCTACCAGGCAGAGCGCGACAACGGCGGTGGATCGAAGCACGGTGCCTCCGAAGGGGCCGATTGGCTTGGGCTCAGCCTCAGGATCTGTCGAAGAATGCCTTTGGCTTCTTAGCCAGGGTGGGGCCCCGACGGCTCTGCCGGCGGGGCGGGGCGGCGCGAGCCCCGGGTACTCAGGCCTCAGGCCTCAGGCAGAAGAATCGCGAGCGCTTCCTTGAAGCCTGAAGCCCGAGGTCTGGAGGCGTAGGTCATAGGTGCCCGCCATGCAGGGGTTCAAGCTTTCCGTCGCCGCGCCAATCTCTCCGCGCGTCGCGCCCCGGCTTGCCGGACCCGGAGCTCCTCGTCCTCCGTCTGCGTCAGCAGGAGGGGTGCCTTGGCGGGCCTTCCTTCGGGCCCAAGCGCCACCATGGTGAGAAAGGCCTCGCAGCAGGGCCGCCTCTCCCCGCTGGCCGGATCCTCCGCGACGACGTTCACTTCCACCTCCATCGAGCTGCCGAAGACGGCATTCACCTGCGCGCGCAGCGCGGCGATCTGACGGAGGCGCAAGGGCGCGAGGAACGAGAGCTGGTCGATCGAGGCGGTCACGACCGGCGTGCGCGCGTGGCGCATCGCGGCCATCGAAGCGGCGAGGTCGATCCAGTGCATGACGCAGCCGCCGAAGGCGGTGCCGAGCCCGTTCGCATCGGCCGGCATGACGAGATGGGTCGTCTCGACCTTCGAGGTCGAGGCGAGCTTGGCGGTGAGATCGTTCATCTCACCACCATAACGGACCGGGGCGGTGCCGGCAGGCCCTCGCCAGGAGGGGAGGCCGCCGTCAGAGCGCCGCGGTAAATATGCTCCCATGCCGCTCGAAGTGACGCTCATCGACTACGCTCGCGATCCGCTCGCCAAGCTCTACGGCGCATATCGTACCTGCTACACCGCGAAGGCGCCCGGCGAGGTGTGGAGCGAGATCGGCGAGGGCCGCATCGCTCCCGAGACCATCCGCGACTTCGTGCAGGAGCGGCTCAAGACCGGCCACACCTCGCCGCTCGAGCAGGTCGTCTTCTGGTTCGGCATCTCCGGGGTGTCACGGTCGCTCTCCCACCAGTTCGTACGCCACCGCATCGGCATCAGCTTCGAGCAGCAATCGCAGCGTTATGTGAAGTACAAGGAGGACCGCCTCGAGTACGTGACGCCCAAGACCTGGGAGAAGACGCCCGGGATGCGGGAGGTCTACGACCAGCTCATGAAGGAGATCACGCGCGTCTACCAGCTCGCGCTCGAGAAGGGCATCCCCGCCGAGGACGCCCGCTTCGTGCTCCCCAACGCCACCCCGACGAACTTCCAGGTGATGGTGAACTTCGCGGAGCTGCTCCATATCGCCGACTTGCGGCTGTGCTGGCGCGCACAGTGGGAGATCCGCCACATGGTGGCGCTCATGCGGCGCGAGATCATGAAGGTCATCCCGGAGATCGGCGCCTGCCTGCAGCCGAAATGCGGCGACCGGCGCATGGGCTACTGCGACGAGCCGCTCAAGGACTGGGAAGCCTGCCCCATCGGCAAGGTCCGGCCGCACAAGGAGCAGATCTTCCAGCTCTTCCGCGACTACAAGGCGCGGAACCTCCAACCGCTCGCCGAAGCCGATCTGCGCAAGGTGGAGGACGCGGGGAACGAAGAGTGAAGACGGTGCAGGTCCCTGCGCAAATGCTCGGCGGATGATCGCCGACTCGACCTCTTCGCCCGCGCCGGCGGAGCCGTCGCGGACTCGCGACCGTCTTCGGCCGCGCCGGCGAAGCCGTCGCTGCCTCGCGCCCCTGCTCCTGGCCGCGACGAGACGCGGCCAGGAGTTGGTCGCGACAAGCGCGACCAGCGGTCCGCTACGACCCTCCCGACCGATCCGATCGCGACGCCCCCTCACCCTGACCCTCTCCCCCGGTGGGGGAGAGGGAATGGTGTGCGTTTCGGCGGGTAGCGCGGGATAAGATGCGCAATGGAGGGTCAATGTCACACACCGTCAAGCTTGCCTGCGCGCTCCTCGTGGCCCTCCCCGTCGTCGTGGGCGCGCAGACGCAGAACCTGCAGCTCCGCTCCCAGCGCCAGCCGGTCGGCATCGCGGTCCCCAACGCATCGGTGGCGGGCGCGGAGGAACCGACGGCCCTCGAGGTGAATCCGGCCGGGATCGGTTTCGTCGACGGCTTCACCTTGCAGTATTTTCACGAGGGGAGCGAAAGGACGGGCCAGGCAGGCGACGGCGTCTGGCTCGCGACGCCGGTCGGCCCTCTCGTCCCGGCTCTCTCCATGCAGTGGCTTCGCCCCGCGAACGCCGGCGGGCCGCACTTCCGCAAGACGACGCTCGGGCTGGGTGTCGGCGGTCGCGCGGGTGCCTTCGCGGTCTCCTGGAACTTCTACGACTCCCCCGATCACGATCTCGACGAGCTGGGGAGCCTCGACGCCGGGCTCACCGTCCGCCCCTGGCGCCATCTCTCGGTGGGCGCCTCGGTCCTCGGCCTGACCGCGCGACGGGGGGGGCAGCGGCTCCCCGTCCGCTACGATTTCGGAGTCGCGACGCGCCTGTGGCGCGACAGCCTGACGCTGTCGGCTGATCTGCTGACCGACGATCGCGCGAAGGACGACCTGACCTTGAACGCCATGGCGCTCGGAGTGGGCATCGAGGTCGGTCTGGGCGTGGCGCTCCACTTCCAGGTGCAGTTCCCGCTCCACAGCGGCCTGGCAGCCCCCGCGGGCGCGAACTACGCCCAGCTCGCGCTCACGTTCAATCGGCCGCACGCGGGGATCACGGCCGCTCGCGGTGGGGGCGACGGCGCCGACAGCACCTGGCTCGTCGGGGCGCGCCTCTCGGCCCCACGCTACCGCAGCGCGACCTTCGCCGGGAAATCGGTGCCCGAGATCGACCTCGCGGAGTCGCTCGCGCGCTCGCGCTCGCTCCTCTTCGGAGAAGGACGCGATCGGTATGTCAGGCTGGTCCAGCTCCTGACGGAGGTGCGCGACGACGGCTCCATCCCGGCTCTGGTGGTCAAGGTCGGCGACCTCCCCCTCGGCCAGGGCCGCATCGAGGAGCTGCGGCGGCTGCTCCTGAAGGTGAAGGAGAGGAAGCCGGTCGTAGCCTATCTCGTCGGCGGAGGAATGAACGAGTACTACCTCGCCAGCGCCGCCTCGGTCGTGCTGGCGCCACCGGCGGCCGCGATCTTCCCGAAGGGCCTCGCCACCTCGACGCCCTTCATCCGGGAGGGCCTGGCCAAGATCGGCGTCTCCTTCGACGTGGTGGCCGCCGGCCGGTACAAGAACGCGCCCGATCCGCTCATCCGGCAGGACATGAGCGAGGCGCAGCGGGAGGCGACCGACCGCATCCTCGACGACCTCTTCGCGCGACAGGTGCGCGGTATCGCGACAGCGCGCGGTCTGGAGGAGGCGCGTGTGCGGGAGATCGTGGACACCGGGCTCTTCACGGCGGAGCAGGCGCGCGAGGCGAAGCTCATCGACGCCGTGTCGTGGCCGGACGAGATCGAGCACGCCCTCTCCGCGCGCCTGGGCCGTCAGGTCCACCTCACGAGCAGGTGGGAGCGCTCGGCGGAGCGCGGGGCCCAGCGCTGGGGGCCACGGCCGGCCATCGCCGTCGTGCGCGTCGCCGGTGCCATCACGAACGGCAAGAGCCGATCCGAGCCGTTCGGCATCGGCGGCGTCGCAGGCGCCGAGACCATCGCGCAGCTCGTCAAACAGGCGGCGGGAAGCAGGGACGTCGCCGCCATCGTGCTACGCGTCGAATCGCCAGGCGGAGACGGGCTCGCCTCCGACCTCATCTGGCGCGAGGTGATGCAGGCGCGCAGGGCCGGCAAGCCCGTCATCGCGTCGATGGGTGACCTCGCCACGAGCGGTGGCTACCTCGTCTCGCTCGCGGCCGACGCCATCGTGGCGGAACCCTCGACCTTGACCGGCTCCATTGGAGTGTTCGCGGTGAAGCCCGACCTCTCCGGCCTCCTGGGCAAGATAGGCGTCAACGCCGTGACCTTGAAGCGCGGCCAGCACGCGGACCTCGAGTCCTTCACCCGGCGGTGGACGGAGGAGGAGCGGAAGCTCGTGGAACGTCAGGTGCTCGCATTTTACGATCTGTTCCTGACGCGGGTCGCGGAAGGGCGGCATCTTCCCAAGGACGCGATCGACCGGATCGCGGGTGGGCAGGTGTGGACGGGAGCGCAGGCTCTCGAACGTGGCCTCGTCGACCGACTCGGCACCTTCGAGGACGCCCTCCTGCTCGCGAAGGAGAAGGCCGGTTATCCTCCTGGCGAGGATCTCGAGATCCGGCCCTTCGAGCAAGAGCGAGGAATCCTGAGCGAGCTCGCGGAAGGGCTCTCGGCGTCGGAGGAGAGCCCTCTCGCCGTCCTCGTCAAGAGGCTACCCGAGCTCAGCGCCGCCGCGCTCCTGCTCGAGATGGGCCCTTTGGTGGCGCTCCCGCTGGGCTGGGTTGGCGCTGCGGAAGCACCAGCCATGTCGGAAGGAGCGCCCTGAAAGGCCGTCCGCAAAACGACGAAGCTGGGCTTTCGCTCCCAAGATTTTTTTGTTATGAATAGGTTGTCTCCCTTCCGCAGTCGATCTAGGTTCACGGGCGGGGGGGCGTACCCCCGGTCGCTAGGCTGCCAGCTACGAAGCGACGCGCAGCAGAGTCGGCGCCAGCGCAGTCGCGGTACCGGGGGAGCGGACGGAGCACGCGGACACCTTCTCGATCTCGTCTGCGTTCCGACCCGCACTCGCAGGGTTGCTCAGAATACCGAGGACCGAGCCAGACGGGCGAGACGCTAGCAGTGTGAGGCGCGACGACCGAGCATAGCCAGGCGCTATGTGAGTGAGGAGCAACGAAGCGATGCGACGCGGACCGTTCGTCGCGGCGACGGGACCGGTGTTCTGGGCAACCCTATCAGAGCCCATGCACGGACGTGCCGCAGTGAGCCAGAGGCTCCGCGGCCGGAGCAGACCACAGCATGAACGAGAACGAGCAGACCCCTACGGCGGGCGATGCGCCCGCTCCTCCCACTTCTGACGACAAGCCCGAGGCCGCGACGTCACCCGCTGACGCGCAAGCCGGGAACGGGCCTCCGGGCAGCCCGGCCCAGCCCGGTTCAGGACGCCGGCGCCGGCGACGCCGCGGGCGCCGCGGGCGCGGGAATCAACCCGGACAGCCGCCTGTCCAGGCGCCTGGACAGGCGCCTGGACAGACAAACGCCCTGAACGGGGGCCAGGGGGGACAACCTCAGGCTGTGCCTTCCGGGAACGGGACGCCGGCGACCACCGGCGCGCCCCAAGGCCAGTCCCAGCCCGAGGTGTCGGAAGAGGTCGAGGGCGTACTGCAATTCGAGGGCAAGGGCCTGGGCTGGCTCCGCGATCCCAAGCGCAGCTACCTCCCGCAGGCGCTCGACGTCGAAGTCCCCCGATGGCTGGTGGAGCGGATGCACTTGCAGCCCGGCGTCCTCGTGAAGGGGGTCGCGTCCATCCGCAACATGAAGCGAACCCTCACGCGCGTCGATCAGGTCGAGGGCACCGATCCTCTCGCCGTCGCGCGGCGGACGCACTTCCAGAACCTCACGGCCACCGACCCCACCGAGAAGCTCCTCATGGAGACTCGCCCCGACGAGCTGGTCGGGCGCGTCCTCGACCTCATCGCGCCCATAGGCCTCGGCGCGCGCGGCCTCATCACCTCGCCCCCCAAGGCGGGGAAGACGATCATGCTGCAGCGGATCGCGCAGGCGATCACCGCGAATCGGCCCGATGTGCACCTGATGGTGTTGCTCGTCGACGAGCGCCCGGAGGAGCTCACCGACATGCGGCGCAACGTGCAAGGCGAGGTCGTCGGCTCCTCCAACGACCGCCCCGCCGACGAGCACATCCATGCCGCCGAGATGGCGATGGAGCGCGCGAGGCGCCTGGTCGAGGGCGGCAAGGACGTGGTCATCCTGCTCGACTCGATCACGCGGCTCGCGCGAGCCTACAACCGCGAGGTGGAGTCCTCGGGCCGCACGCTGACCGGCGGCGTCGACAGCCGCGCCCTGGAGCGCCCGAAGCGGCTCTTCGGCTCCGCCCGGAAAGCCGAGGAGGGCGGGTCGCTGACCATCATCGCGACCGCGCTCATCGACACGGGATCTCGCATGGACGAGGTGATCTTCGAGGAGTTCAAGGGCACCGGCAACATGGAGGTCGTGCTCTCCCGGCAGCTCGCCGAACGTCGCATATTTCCAGCCATCGACATCGCCGCTTCCGGCACGCGCAAGGAGGAGAAGCTCTTCCTGCCGAAGGAGATCGAGAAGATCCGCAAGCTCCGCGCTGCGCTCGCCTCCCTGAAGCCCGTGGAGGCGATGGAGCGCTTGCTCAAGAAGCTCTCGGAATTCGACATTAACGAGGAATTCCTCTCCAGCTTTTGAGTCGTGGTCGATCCGGCGGATTTGCGCCCTGACCTGGGGTGAGGGGTATGATGGCCTCCGCCTATCCAGGCGCGCACATGGGCCCAGACCGCGTCCTCATCGTCGACGACGACGAACTCATCCTCCGTGCGCTAGCTCGCATCCTGGAGGCGGCGGGTTTTTCGACCCGCTGCTACCTGACACCCAGCGAAGCGCTCGCCGCGCTCGCGGCCGACAACCCCGTCGTGATCATCTCGGACTACATGATGCCGGAGATGGACGGCATCACGTTCCTCAAGCATGCGCGGGCGCGGGCCCCAGGCGCGGCGCGCATCCTCTGCACCGCCGCCGAGGACTTCAAGGTCGCCCTCAACGCGGTGAACTCGGGCGAGGTCTACCGGATCATCTCGAAGCCCTGGCACCAGCAGGAGCTCCTGGCCACGGTGGCCCAGGCCTCCGAGGCTGCGCGCCTGCGACGCGAGAACGATCGGCTCACGGCCGAGGTGCAGCGGCAGAACGGGCAGCTGCGCGAGATCAACCTCAAGCTCGAGGAAATGGTCCGGCAGCGCACGCAGGCCTTGCTGGAAGGACTCATCGCGGCTCTCGACTATCGCGACGCCGAGACGCAGTGGCATTCGCGGCGGGTCTCCCTCTACGCGCGGCGTCTCGCGCAGCAACTCGGCATCGGCGAGCCGGACCTCACCGTCATCGAGCACGGAGCGCTCCTCCACGACATCGGGAAGATCGGTGTGCGCGACCGCGTGCTGCTGAAGCCGGGGCCGCTCTCGCCGGACGAATGGCTCGAGATGAAGCGCCACCCCGAGCTGGGCTGGGCGCTGTTGCAGCGCGTCGACTACCTGCGCCCGGCGTCCTCGATCGTCCTCCAGCACCAGGAGAGGTGGGACGGCTCGGGCTATCCGGCTGGCCTCAAGGCCAACGAGATCGTGGTCGGGGCGCGCATCTTCCACGTGGTGGACACCCTCGATGCCATCACGAGCGACCGGCCGTACCGCAAGGCGCGTCCCTTCGCGGACGCGCATGACGAGGTGATCCGCTGCCGCTCATCGCAATTCGACCCTCGGATGGTGGATGCCTTTCTCGCCGTGCCGAGCGAGGAGTGGGAGCGCATCCGCCTCGACGTCGAGACGGTGGCGGTGCTCTCGGCCGACCTGGCGGAACGTCCGCCTATCCCCGAACGCGAGCCAGTGACGTGACGTCTCGTGTGTGAGCCATTGCGATTATAATCGTGCCATGGCCAGCACCTGCTACGGCTGCGGGGCGTCTCTGCACTTCGACGGGCCGGTGGGGCGCCGGACCACCTGCCCCGAGTGCGACGCCGATCTGCACTCTTGCATCAACTGCCGCCACTACGACGAGTCCGCCGCCCACGAGTGCCGCGAACCGCACGCGGAGCACATCGTCGAGAAGATCGCCTCGAACGCCTGCGATCTGTACCAGCTCGGCGACGGTGCGGCCCGGCGTCGCACGAAGTCGCGCGCCGCCCGCGACGCCTTGGGAGCCCTGTTCGGCGAGGCACCGGCGCAGGAAGAGGACCCGCGCGACGCCCTTGAGAGTCTCTTCAAGAAGTAGCGCGGGGGCTTGTCCCCCGCCGCGGGGCTTGTCCCCGCCTCCTGCGGGCGCGGGCAGGGTAGAGAACCCAGATGAAGATCGCGACCTGGAACGTCAACGGAATCCGCGCCCGGGAGGCCCAGCTACGGGACTTCGTCGAGCGCGAGAAGCCCGACGTGGTTTGCCTGCAGGAGATCAAGGCCGCCCAGGCGCAGGTGCCCGCCCTCCTCTTCGACCCGGGCGGCTACTGGGCCTACTGGCACTGCGCCTCGGCCTACTCCGGCGTGGCGCTGCACGTTCGCCGGGATGTGGCGACGGAACGGCCGGCCTTCGCCCATCCCCCTTTCGATCACGAGTGCCGGATGGTCACGGCCGACGTCGGCGCGATCACGTTCTCCTCGATCTACGTCCCCAATGGCGGGAAGGACTTCGAGGCCAAGATGCGCTTCCTCGAGGCGCTCGATCTCTGGGTGGAGGCCCAGCATGGCAACGGCCGGCACCTCCTCCTCTGTGGGGACCTCAACGTCGCTCGAGCCGAGATCGACGTGCACTCGAAGGAGCGGAAGGTGGGCGCCATCGGCCAGCGGCCCGAGGAGCGGGAGCTCCTCGCGCGCATCCTCGGGCGGGGTCTGGTCGACCTCGGGCGCAAGCTGCATCCCGAGGACGACGCGCTCTTCACCTGGTGGGCACCCTGGCGAAACCTCCGCCAGCGGAACATCGGCTGGAGGATCGACTATGCGCTCGCGAGCGAGCCGCTGGCGGCGCGCGTGACCCGCTGTGACTCGCTGCGCGAGTTCGGGACGAGCGACCACGCCCCACAGATCATCGAGATGAGCTGCTAAGAAACGCCTCTGATTCCGTACCTATCCCCTCTCCCCCACCGGGGGAGAGGGTTAGGGTGAGGGGGCCGATCCTCGGGCGCCAGCCCCTCACCCCGACCCTCCGTCGACCCCGCCGGCAGAGCCGCCGCGGTCTCGTCTCCCGTCTTCGATCGCGCCGGCCGAGCCGTCGCGATCTTACGCCCCTGCTCCTGGCCGCGACGGGACGCGGCCAGGAGTTCGCCGCGACAAGCGCGGCCAGGAGTCCCTGCGCGGGGAGAGGGAGACCCTGAACTCCGGGCGGCCGGAGTAGCCGGAGACACAATCACGCTCGTGTGGCCTCGTGCCGAACCTTGCGCGGAAGCAGATCGCGTTCAAACCGTTCGCTGCTTTAGTCCCCCGCCCCGGCGCGCCGGCGGACGCGCTTCACGGTGAGCGGATGGCCGCCGCGGCAGGCGCCGGCGCGGAGGGTTTCCTGCCCTCCGCCCTCGCCGGCTCGGCGCGGGCGGCCTCGAGCTGCCGGTGTAGGTCGTCGCGATCGGCGCGGCACGCCTCGAGCCTGGCTCCCAGGCGTGCTTCGGCTTCGATCCTGGCCTGGACGGCGCTGCTGCTCTCTCGCTCGGCCTGGGCGAGCCGTCGTTGCAGCGAGATCCCCGCCTCGCGCTCACGGCCGACGTCCAGGCGCAACTGGGCGCTCTCGTTTTCCCACTGCTGGCGCAGCCCGTCCACCGAGGCAAGGTAGCGCTGGCCGCTGGCGCCTAGCTCCGCCTCGCGCGCGCTAGCAGCCGCCTCGAGCGTCCTGACCCGGCCGTCGGCCTCGGCGAGGCGCACCTCGAGCTGGCCCGCCGCGGCCTGAGCTCGTTCCACCTTCCCCGCCGCGTCGCGCGCGGCGGCTGACTCCGCCGTGAGCTGGGCGTCGGCCTCGCTGGAACGTCCCTCGGCCCGGAGCCGCGCCTCTCGCTCCCGGGCCTCCGAGCCGGCGATGGCCTCGCGCTCGGAATGGAGGCGTGCCAGCTCCGTCTCCAGGCTCGCCCGCTGACCGGTGAGGCGCGCCACGTCGGCGTCGAGCGCGGCCAGGTTGCGGGAGAGGTCCCGCGCCCGTGCCTCCAGACCGCTCTTCGCCACCACGGTCCACAGGAGGCCGAGCCCGAGGGTCAGCGCGAGCACCGTGCCTGCGAATGCGAGGTTCAGGAGCAGGCGATGACGCTGGTAGAAGAGCGCGAGGCGTCGCGCCGGGCGCTCGAGCTCCCATGGGGTCGGGCGGCGCGCGAGGAAGGCATCGAGCGCCCGCGCGAGCTCGTCGGCGCCCGGTCGCGCCGTGGGCTCGGGGGCCAGCGCTCGCTCCACGATCTCGGCCAGGCTCCTTGGCAGGCCGGCCGGGATCGCCGCCGGTACCCCCAGACGCGGGTCCTTGCCTCCCTCGCGGCGCTCGGGATGCGGAGGGCCGCCGCTCAGCGCGAAGAGGAGCGTCCCGCCGAGTCCGTACACGTCCGAGCTGGCATCGGGCGGGCCGCGCCCCTCGAACTGCTCGGTCGCCATGTAGGGGAGGGTGCCGACGTGGGCCGGCGTTCCCTGCGCGCGGGGGACAGCCAGGCTCGCCGCGATGCCGAAGTCGGCCAGCATGGCGCGCCGGCTCGCGGGAAGGACCAGGACGTTCTCCGGCTTCACGTCGGAGTGGACGACCCCGGCCCGATGCGCGGCGCCGACGGCGGCGCAGATGGGCTGGAGAAGCCTCGCCGCCTCGTCCGCGGGCAAGGGCCCGCGCTCGACCACGTAGGTGCGCAGTGAGCGCCCCAGCGCAATGCTCCCTGGTGCACCCTGCACGTCGGGTTCGGCGCAGAGCGCCATCTCGATGAAGAAGCGGCCGTCGCCCAGATCGCCGGCGTCGAAGACGGTCACGACATGGGGCGAGAGGACTCGCGCCATGAGCCCCGCCTCCGCTCGTACGCGCTCGATGAAGGCGGGATCAGACACGCTTCGAAAGACCTTGAGCGCGCAGGCGCGATCGAGGTCGAGGCGGCGCGCCTGGTAGACATCGGCCTGTGTGCCTGCGCCGATGAGTCCGACGATCTCGTAGCGAGGTCCCGGCGCGTCGTCCCTCGCGGGCGCTGGCTGAGCGAGCAGCGCCTCCACCCGATCGCGCTGCGCGAGGTCGGCAGCGAGCCGCGCGACGACATGGGCGCGAAGCGGCTGGGGCGCGTGACTGGCGAGGTCCCACAGCTCGACGTCGTCCATGTAGTCCTCCAGGCCGGGTGGGCAGGCTGCCCCTCATACTCCGCGACCTGGGCCTTGCCGTCGACCCTGGCCTCGACCTCTCTTCGACTGCGCCGGCCAAGCCGTCGCAGTCTCGCGACCCTCGCCCTGGCCGCGACAAGCGCGGCCAGGGTCCACGCATGAGCCGACGACGAGACAACCAGCGATCCGTGGCGCGCGCTACGGGCCGCGAGCGGCCGGCGTCACGCCCTGCTCCACGTAGCCTCGCAGGAAGGCGAGCCAGCGCCGGATGTCGGCGATGGGCCTCGCGAGCTTCGCCGCGACGCGCGCCTCCGGCAGGTACTCGAAGAACGCGAGCTCGGCGGCGCGTGCGATCAGTTCGCCCTCGCGCACGTTCCGGTCCGCTCGCAGGGCGGCCAGCGCCCGCTGCACCTCGACCCGATCGTGCGCGACGTGCACGGACGCCCAGCGCTGGAAGAAGGCGTGATCGGCGTCGACCGTGCTGCGAGCGACGCCGATCATCCGCGCCACCTCGTGCTTGGGGACACCGCCGAGCACGCGCAGCTCCACGACGTGCGCGATGCGCTCGCGCGGGCCGACGTGCTCGTCTTCTCGCAACTCCTCGAGCAGCCGGTGCAGGACGCTGATCTCCGCCACTTCCAGGGCCTCTTCCAGCTCGGGGAGGCGCGCGGCGCCCTCCATCGAGTAGAGGAGGACATTCGTGCGCAGGACGTCCACCGGGTTGTGGCGCGCGTTTCGCCAGTGATGCGCGATGCGCGCGCTGCGCACGGCGCTGAAGAACGAGCGCAGGAGGTGCTCCTTGCTCTCGAACACGAGCGGCGCCTTCGCCTCGCGCGACGCTTCGTCTGGGCGTGCGCTCCGGAAGAGCCGGGCCAGCGCTTCATTGGCGAGGGCGGTGCCAGAGAGGGTGCCGGTGCGTCCGAAGCGGGCGCCGCGCACCAGGCTGCGCAGCTCGTCGTACATGGCGGCGATGTCGCGCTCGCTGAACTCCACGCTTGCATCTTATCGCCAGCGGCCCCTTGCTCTCAGGCTCGCCACCCGCGTCTTCTTCCGACGACCGAGCGCCGCAGAGGCGGGTCTGAGACGAGCCGCGTGCACCCGAGGCCGGCACGCCTCATCCTGTGGGTAGAGCTTGGATGACGTGTGGCGCACATGGGACGGACGGGAGAATTGGAATTGCCGCCGGGCTATCGGCGGCTTGCCAAGAGGTACCGTGCCCTATGCCGCAAGTACCGCGTCCTGGCCGAGCGCTACGGCGCCGACGTCACGGACGAGGAGGGTGCCCTTGGGCTTGCCTTCTCGGCCATCCGCCGGAGCAACGTCGGAATCGCGCTCTTGCGCGACGGGTCCTTCCTCGTCCGCAACGTGCGCTGGCTTGCCTTGGAGCGGCGAAGGGGCGACGACTGGCACGGCGGCGACCGCGCCTACCCGAACCTGCGAGCGCTCGCAATCGGAGAAGCGAGCGCGATGGCGCGCGCCGGTGAGCGAGCGCGCGAGTTGCGCTTTGCCCGACTGGACGTCTCGCAGGCCATCGAGGTGCGGCTCGAGCAGTTCGACCGCCGCGGGCGCTCCGTGTATCTGGTCATGGCCCGTGACGTGACCGAGGTTGCGCAGGTCGAGCAGCGCCGGGAGCGCTGCCGATCGGAGGCAGCCGAGCAGGAGAGGCTGCGCTCGGTGGGCGAGCTCGCCTCCGCCACGGCTCACGAGCTCAACAACGTCCTTCACGCAATGGCGCTGCGCCTCGCCTCGCTGCGCGGACAGCCGGAGGAAGCGGGGCGCGAAGCGAGCCTGGGCGCCCTTGCCCGCATGGTCTCCCAGGCGGCGGCGTGCGTCTCCGGGCTGCAGGACGTCGGTGGCCGGTCGTGCGCGGCGCAGGGGTCCGTCCATCCCCGGAAGGCTCCCCCGAGCGGGCTGGAACTGCCGCGGCTGCGCGTCTTGGTGGTCGACGACGATCCCGACGTGCTCGAGGCAACTGGCCTGGCGCTGGCGCACCTCGAACAGCACGTGGACGTGACCCCCTCCGGCGTCGAGGCCGTGGCGCGCTTCACGGCGGGTGAGCGCTTCGACCTCGTCCTGTGCGACATCGGCATGCCAGGGCTCGACGGCTGGCAGGTGGCGCGCGAAGTGCGGTCCCTTGCGCCCGATACGCGGCTCTATCTGATATCCGGCTGGGCGCGCGAGATCCGGGCAGACGAGGTCCGCCGTGCCGGGGTGGCGGGCCTCCTCGCGAAGCCGCTTTCCCTGGAGGCGCTGCGGTCGCTGCTAGCCGGCGCGCCGGCGAGCTCGAAGCGCCCTGACTCCACGATGAGCGTGCGCGCGCCGGAGCACGAAGCGGGCGGCAGATGATGACTGGAGCCCGAGGCCAGACGAGAATCAAGACCTGTCGAAGAATCAGTTGCGGTAGCAGGGGCCCGGGTGGGGCCCCGACGGCTCCGCCGGCGGGGCGGGGGCGGCCTTCGCCCCCGGCGACTCAAGACCTGTCGAAAAATGTGACCGCACCGCGGCGTGGCCGGGGTGGGGCCCCGATGGGCTTTGCCCGGCGGGGCGGGGGCGGCCTTCGCCCCCGGGTACTCAGTCCGACCAGGGCAAGACCTCCAGCACACGCGTGCGCAGCAGCCGTCCCTTCTCGATCTCGGGCGAGACCGGCACGTCGTAGCTGGCAATCTCGGCGAGCCCGCTCGCGGGCGAATAGATGCGCCCCGGATCGCCGGCTAGCGCGCGGACGCCACGGCCGGCCAGATCTGCGAGCCAGGCCAGGCTCTCCTCCGCGAGGCGGCGCTCGTAGAAGACGTCACCGGCCAGCACCACATCGAAGCCGGACAAGCGCTCCCCGAGCGGATCGCCGCTCCGGAATTCCACCTCGAACCCGTTCAGACCGGCGTTGAGCTGGAGAGCCGCCTCGCAGAACGGATCGAGATCGCAGGCCACCACGCGGGCGGCTCCCGCGCGCGCCGCGGCCAGTGCGACCACCCCTCCACCGGCAGCGAAGTCGAACACACGGAGCCCCCGGACGATCTCGGCATGGTCGAGGAGGTGTCGCGCCAGGGCCTGTCCCCCTGCCCACGGGAATGCCCAGAAGGGCGCTTGATCCCAGCCGTCGAGCTCCGCCGCCGTCGCGTGCCAGAGCGGCGTGAGCTCGGTGGCCTGGTAGAGCGCGAGCTCGGGTACGAGCGCCACCGGCGCCGCTCGGGTGTGCGTCTTGATGAATTCGACGAGCTCGGGCAGGGCGCGGGTCGGCGGCACGGGGCGTTCATCGTACTGCCTTCTTCTTGAAGGACGTTCCTCTACAAAGGCGTGTCCAAGGAAACCGACTCCGCCTCAGGTCCTTGACTCGCGCGAGCGAGGAAGCGGCACTGCCATGGCATAATGGAGATCCATGAACATGACGAAGGCCGTCCGCGCCCCGAGCGTTCACCGGGACGCCATGGGCCTGGCCCTCATCCTCGC
>JBGQLS010000030.1:0-27229 GCA_041500205.1 Anaeromyxobacteraceae bacterium
GCGAAGCGGTGGCGCCATCGGATCGGCGGCGTCGGACCCCGGGTTCACGGGGTCGGGGAGCAGCATGGTGGCCGACCCGATCATGGCGGTGACCTGGGCGGAGAGGCCGGGCTTCGCGGCGAACAGGTCGCGCGCCTGGACTGCCAGTGATGTGCCCCGGATGAAGTTGAGGAGCTGCGGGTCCTGGAAGAGCTCGAACTGGGTGAGGAGGGCGGTGGCGGTGGTGAGCAGGGCGTCGACGTCGGGCGGGTTGCCCGCCAGGGCGGAAGCCTGGGTGAGGAGCTTGGCGGCCTCGAGGGGGCGCGCGGCGATCGAGGGCACCTTGCAGATGCCGTTGGCCTGGAAGATGGCGGAGTCGAGCGTGAGCGCCGGATTGGCGGCGGTCAGGGCGGCGATCTGGGCCTTGACGCAATTCTGATACAAACTGGAATTGGCGAGAGGCTGGCCGGAAGGGGCCTTGCCGCCGACGCCGATGTCCTCCTGCGTCGGCCGGGCGCCGATGTTGTAGTGGCCGGTGTCGTAGACCGCGACGGTACCGTCGCCCATGATCATGCGCTCGAGGAGACCAGGCTTGAAGACCGAGGAGACGTTGGTGAAGGCGGCGCCGGTGAGGGCGGGGCCGGAGTGGCACTTGATGCAGCGGCCCTGCTGCAGGAAGATCGCGAGGCCGGCCTGCTGGTGGGCCCCGAGGGCGGTCTCGTCGCCCTCGAGGTAGCGGTCGAACGGGGAGTCGTCGGCCCTCAGGGTCTTCATGTACTCGCCGATGGCGAAGCCGAAGAAGAGCGAGAAGTTGTACTCCATGACGGTGAAGAGGTTCGGCCCGGCCGCGGTGGCCTGCACGAGAGTCGGCGTACCGGTGCTGACGTCCACCATCCAGCCGGGAGCGCTCCACCAGCTGGCGACGAACGCCTGCTGGACGAGGTCCGCGTACCGGGCGTTGACGCCGGTGATGCCGGCCACGAAGTTCTGGTTCGAGAGCCCCCCGAGGAGGCTGTCGTCGTCCGCCACGAGCTGGCTCGCGAGCGGGGCGAGCGTGGCGGCGAGGAGCTTGCGCCCGAGCAGCGGGAAGGTGCGGCTGTTGAACGACATCTCGAGGTTTGAGAGCGCCGGGCCGACGGCCTGGGAGGCGAGCGACGAGTCGATGAGGGACACCGGGACGAGCTGCGGCGCGGCGCCCGCGGTCGCCTGGACGACGAGAGCGGTCGGGTCGAGGTCGCCGAACGGGCTGACGCCGTTGAACTCGTTGCGGGCGCGGGCGTCCCAGAAGTTGCGGTAGTTGAACACCGCGTTGATGACGCTGGGTGTATTGCGAGGCTCGACGTTGCGCAGGGGC
Organism: Anaeromyxobacteraceae bacterium; assembly: GCA_041500205.1. Taxonomy (GTDB): domain Bacteria; phylum Myxococcota; class Myxococcia; order Myxococcales; family Anaeromyxobacteraceae; genus Anaeromyxobacter_A. The sequence goes on from JBGQLS010000030.1 coordinate 1,334, forward strand.
ACTCCGGCCACGTTGAAGACACTGGGCTGGGCGTTGCCACTGTCGCTGGGGGTGCCGACGGAGACGAAGTCGGCATTGAAAACGCCCTGGGAGGAGACGACGTCGTTGGTGTCGGAGAGGATGCCCGAGTGGGCGTCGTTCACGTCCGCCAGGCGGTGGAGGGGGAAGTCGTCGAGGGTGAGCTGGTAATTGGGGCCGAAGGCGGGGCTCGCCGCGGGAGAGAGCGCGCTGTCGGTATTGCCGAAGGTATTGTCGCCCGTGGGGAACTGGGCGGTCTGGTTCCTGAAACCGGGGTTGAGCTGGTGCTTGGAGCGGTTGTCGGCGCCGGCGTGGTAATGGCAGCTGGCGCACGCCTGACCGTCGGAGCCGACCTGCTGGTCCCAGAAGAGCGCCTTGCCGAGCCGCCGCAGGGCCTGCCGGTCCTGCATGAACTGGAGGAGGTTGGGCGGGTCGGCGGGAGGGACGGTCTTGAGCGAGTCGGTGAGGAGGAGCGCGTGCGCGCGCAGGGGGCTCGGGACGACCTGGGCATGGGCGCCGGCGGGAAGCGCGAGCGCAAACGCGAGCAGGGTGCGAGACACGGCGGCGGCGCGTGAGAGTCGGAAGATGTTCCCCTTCCGTCGGGCCGGGAAGTCGCGGGTCATCGTGTTTCTCCTTCAGCGTTGGTGCTGTGCCTTGGTCACGGTGGGTGCAGTCGAGGCGCGCGCGCCCTGGAGAGAAGCGCGCGCGACCCTGGCTACTTGATGGGCGTGACGGGCAAGGTGGCGAAGCCGCCCTCGCTGGAGCGGACCGTGACGGAGGCCGGAAGGGAGGGGCTCAAGGCCGCGAACGCGTAGGCGCCGCCGCCCAGGCTCTGCATGGTGCCGAAGCCGAGGACGTCGAGGACGGCTGCGCCGGTCGTGTCGCTGCTGGCGGCGGTGACGGTGAAGCGCTTCGCGCGGAGGCTCCAGGTGGCGGTGGTGATGAGGACGGTGTCGACGACGGGGACGACGGCGACCGCGACACTGGCGCTGGCGCTGCCGAAGGCGTTCGTGACGGTGAGCGAGAAGTTGAGCGTGGTGGGCCCGACGACGTTGGGCCCGGTGAAGGAAGGCGTGGCGATGCTGGGGTTGGAGAGCACCACCGCCGGCCCGCCGATCTGAGCCCAGGAGAAGGTGAGCGTGCCACCGTTGGGGTCGATGCTCCCGGTGCCGTCGAGGACGCCTGTCTTGGCGGCGCCGACGATGAAGCTGGTCCCCGCGCTGGCGATGGGGAGGGCGCCCGCGGGCGCGGTCGTCCCTGTGCACACGACGGGTGGCGGCGCCGGGCTCATCGGGAAGGGCGTGATGGCGGGAACGGGCTGCACGCCGTCGAACCAGCCGCGGGCCAGGAACGGGAAGTCCTGCAGGTTGTTCGGGATCTGCGGATCCCCGCCGTTGAGGTTCTCGCCGAAGATGAACTCGGTGTTGGGGATCCGGTACTGGCCGTTGGTGAGCCCGTTCGCGCTGATCGTGTTCGTCGCGCCGTGGATCTTGACGTGCGTCTCGCGGAAGAGCGGGAGGTAGTCGGCGGAGAGGACGAAGAGCCTGTAGCGGTCCACCGCCACCTGGGTGGCCGGATTGATGGTGGCGATGAGGCGTTCGCTCTCCTGGCCCGTGCAGGGGTTCACGTCGATGGCGAAGGCGTCGACGAGGCGGCTCCGATCAGTCGTGAAGCCCTCGATGTGCTCGCGCAGCGTGGTCTCGGTCGGGACGGCGAAGGAGCCGCCCGTCCCGTAGTCCGCCACCTCGGCCTCGATGTAGGCGGGATCGACCCCGGGGAGCGTGTCGATGAGGACCATGTCGATGACCTGCCAGCACTCGTCGTAGAACCCGAGGGCGTCCTGGGTCTTGGTGCAGGAGGTGTTGAGGAAGTCGCCCACCTCGAAGGGCGCCTGCTGGAACGGATCGGTGAGGCTGGTCGCCGACTTCGGCGCCATGACGAACTTGGTGAGGAAGTTGCCCGCGGCGTCCCTGGGGCGGTTGCTCTGCGGGCAGAGTGGGTCGTCCACGCCCAGGTCGACGCGCGTGCGGGGCAGGCACACCGGGTAGCCGCTGGCCATATGGATGGTGGGGTTCTGCTGGTCGGAGGTGAAGCGCTTGTCCTGGATGCTGATGCGCCCGTAGCGCCCGGTTCCGGCGCCCGGGGAGACCTCGGGATCGGCGAGCTTGATGCGCGCTCCAGTGGTGCAATCGCCGATGACGCCGCCCATGCGCATCGAGCCGTCGGCGTAGTCGATGCAGTTGATGAACCCCTGCGTGAAGCCGCCGAGCTCCTGGAAGAGGGTGGCCATGCCGGCGATGTAGGTGTCGCCGACGCGGTTGCCGACGATGCTCACCTCGTAGTTGGCGAGAGGGGTCGGGGTGTCGGTGAGGGCGAGCCCGGTCTGGCCGTTCCCGCCGTTGGCGGGGAGCCCGTAGGGGAGCGGCGCCTGGGCGAAGAGGTCCTGCTGGGTGAGGAAGGCGGCCGGCATCAGGTAATACATGTTCGTCGGGATGATCACCTTGAGGCCGTTGACGGTGACCGTGCCGCCCGAGAAGTGGTCGGCGGGGTTGTCCACCGTCATCGCGCTGATGTAGCCGATGATGTTGAAGGGGGACGGGGTGTACGGCGGCGGCAGGGCGGCCGCGCTGCCTGTCATGACCATGAGACTAAGGGTCAATAGCGCGCTTCGACTGACGGGACGCATGCTACCCTCCTCGACGTTGGGCTGAGCCAAGAGCGATTTGAATTGCCGCGGACGCGATCGAATTGTCCGTGTCGCGCCCGTTTGACACCGCACGCCGGAACCGCGCGCATGCCCTCACGGCGTGGCACGCGGTCGCGTGGCCGAGCCTGGGGGCACGCTTCTGGGTGTGAACGCGGAGGCGACACTGCGTGGAGGAGATGCGCAAGCCGCGGACGATGCACAACCCCCTCACGTCCTTGTCGCTCGTGTCCTGGACAGTGATCAAGCGCGCCGCGATTGGACTAGGCGGGCCAGGCGTAATGCATCGTCAGCGACGTGTGGCCAATGATTGCCCGCTGCCATTGCGAGGGTGCGGCAGCCCGCCTCGCGAGCCGGGAGCTAGCGGACCATCGCCCAAAGCCTTCGGTGTTCAACCATCAGCCCGTGCAGCACTGCAGGTCACGGCGTACTCCCGTGCTTCGCGTGGAGCGCATCCTTTGCACGCGCCACCTGTCCGGCGACTCTCTCGTGCGTGTCCACCGTCATCGTGGCACGCGGAGGGGTATCGAGCGCGGCGGATCGCGGTGTGTGCCGCGGGACCCTCGAGGGCCGCACGACACCGGCCCGTGCCCCAGCTCGAGACCCGAGACCAAGGTACACGTCGCTTACGTCGATGCGCTCCACGACTGGCCTCGAGTTGGCTCAGGTCAATACTTGCGCTGCAACGGCGCGGGTCGTGGCCGAGCTGGACGCGGATTCGCGGTTGGCGGAGGTGCAACTTGTCCGGACGGCGTACCACGGCCGCACTGCTGTCGAGCGCAGTCGCCGCCTGCGCCGCGGCAGCGTATTTCATCTGGCGCGACCAGCCGCGCGCCATCCACTCGCGGGCAACTGGGGGCGAGACCCTACTTCAGAGTCCGGGTCATGGGGCCCGCGCAAAGGTGCCGGATGGGCCGGCTGTGGTCCTCACGCCACTCTTCGACCGGAAGGCCCGGTTCAAGCCCGGGGAGACGGTCCCGCTCAGGTTTCGAGCCCTGAATGGGGATTCGGGTTCGCCGGTCACCTCCGCCACCATCTCCGCCTCGATCTCGCGGACGCCCGGCGACGAGGAGATTCATTCGACCGCCCGCGAGGTCGGTGGGGGCATCTACGAGGTGCCGTTCACACCTGGTGACACGGGTCCATTCCAGCTCGTGGTGACTTCCGGCAGTGGGGCCGCTGGTCCGCTTGCGTCGGTGAGCCTCCAAGCCGGCGGTGCTTCCGGAGGCGCCGGACCCGCCGGTGCCGAACAGTCGGGATCGGACGCCGAGCAGACCGACCAGGAGGAGCATCGTCTGAGGCGGTTCGTGGCGGCGCGGAGGAGGGGGCACCGTTGAGGAGGTCGCCCTCGGAGCCTCCACGGGTCCCAGCATGCACTTTCGGCACACCCCAGCGCTCACCGCGCTCCTGCTGGCGGGCTGCGGCCCGACCCTTTACGACGCGACGGGCGCGCCCGCGCTCGTCCCCACCTGCACGGCGGACGCGCCCGTGCTCTGCCTGGACCTCGACGCATGCGCCGTGGAGGATGCGGAGCACTGCGGGGCCTCCTGCAGCCACTGCCAGACCTTCATACACGCGGCTGCGTTCTGCGACACGAGCTCGCCCGAGCTGGACCAGCACACGTGCGACTACGTGTGCGATCCTGGCTTCGAGCGCGAGCCGAACGGCCCCGGATGCCGCTGCCCGGTTGGCACGGCGCTGTGCGGCGGGGCCTGCGGCGCGGAGGACGTCGGCCATTGCGGCGCCACCTGCCAGGCATGCTCGAGCGCGCCTGCGAATGGGGCGCCCTCCTGCAACCTGTCCGCGAGCGCCTGCGGCTTCACCTGCGCGTCCGGATACGTCCCGAGCAGCGCCTCCTGCGTCTGCGCTCCCGGGACCGTGGCATGCGGAGGTGGCGTCGGCGGGACGTGCATCGCCGAGTCGGTCTCCGCCTGCGGCCCCACGTGCCGGACCTGCACCGCGCCCCCGACCGGGACTCCGGTCTGCTCGAACCACGTGTGTGGATACGTCTGCCCCGCGGGGCAGGTGCAATGCACGAGCGCGGGCCAACCTTCCTGCTGCACTGCGGTCTGCGGCGGGCCGCCCGTGATCCAGTGTGGCGCGAGCTGCCTGGTGGAGAACATCAACCAGTGCGGCACGTCCTGTGCCGACTGCACGAACCCATCGACCAACCCGATCCCACCGGGTGGTCTCGCGCAGCCAGCCTGCCTCGGTCAAGGCACGGGCACCGGCACCTGCGGGTTCAGCTGTCCGCCCGGATTCCTCAAGTCCCTCATCGGCTCTGGCGCCTGCGTCCAGGTCGCGTCTGGTGATGGCGCGATCTCGCTCGGAGCGAAACATACCTGCGTCCTGACCACGGCCGGGGAAATGGCGTGCTGGGGAGCGAACGAGTCCGGGCAGCTCGGCGTCGGTGACACGCTGGACCGGCACACGCCAGTCGACGTCGCCCTGGTCGGGGGCGCGGGGGTCGCGTTCATCGGCGCCGGCGCGAGCCACACGTGCGCCGCGACCACGACGGGGCGCGTTCTGTGCTGGGGCCTCAACGACAGGGGACAGCTGGGGCAGCCGCTGACGACGTCATCGTCGACCACACCCTTGACCGTGCCAGGCGCGGCGGGTGCGGTCGCGGTGGCCGCCGGCGCGAAGCACACCTGCGCCGTCCTCTCCGGGGGCAAGGTGTGGTGCTGGGGCGCCAACGACCAGGGCCAGCTGGGGCAGCCGTTGACTACCTCGTCTTCGGCGGTCCCTCTACCCGTGGACATCGCCGGCACGGCCAGCAAGATCGCGACGCAAGTGGATCATACGTGCGTCCTCGCCACCTCGGGCGACGTGTGGTGCTGGGGCGCAAACGGGTCAGGGCAGACCAGCGGCACCTCTGACCCCACCGTCGCTCCCGCACACCTGACCATAGCAGCGACCTCCATCGCGGTGGGCGCCGCCCATAGCTGCGGCGTGACGGCGGGCGGCGTCCTGTGCTGGGGCGATGGAATCCTGGGCGAGCTCGGGAACGGCCTCACCACGCCCTCGTCCTCCAGGACACCACTGCTCGCCATCCAGCTGAACAGTCCCGCCAGCATGGTCGCCGACGGCAGCTCGCATACCTGCGCCGGCAGGCTCCTCAATTCCGGCCTGAAGTGCGCGGGCGCCAACAACTCTGGCCAGGTGGGTCTGCCCGCCAGCCCAGTCGAGCCCAGGGGGGCTGACATCACCATCGGGACGGCGATCGATCGACTTGCAGCTGGCGGAGACCGCTCCTGCGTTCTCTCGGCGGGCGCGCTCAAGTGCTGGGGAGCCAACGACCGCGGCCAGCTCGGGAACGACTCCGTCGCGGACAGCCCGACACCTGTCTCGCCGCAACCGTTCTAGATTCAGCCCACAGCCGAATATCGGACGGACTTATCGGACGGCCGCCGGCGGCGGCTGGGCGACCACTGAGTGGCCCTGGAGACCTGGGCGCGGCGCGCCTCCCATCTCGAGCTTCGAGAGCGCCAGTTCGTCGATCCGGATCTCCGCCCGTGCGCGGAGCTCGCCCACGTGGTCCTCGAGCTCCTTCAGGCGCGTCTCGGACGTGGCGGCCGCGCCGTGAGAGGGGCCCCGCCCGCCGAGGGCTCTCCTCACGAGCTTCTGGACCATGATCCTCTTGAGGGCGGCCCGCACCTCGGGGTCCCGGTCCAGCCCCTGCTCCTCGGCTTCCTTCGCGAGCAGCTCGAAGCGGATGAGCGACTCGAGGAGTTCCTTCTTGCGCTCGAGCGTCCCGTCGTAGGCGCGCGCGAGCGGGGACTGCTCGTCGAGCTTCGCCCTGAGGTCTACATCGGTGACGATGACCCCCTTGCCGCGCGCGAGGGCCTGGCCTGGCGGCGCCGCCGCGCGATCCGCACACGCGGAGGCGAGAAGCGCGAGCGCAACGAGCGCGCCGATTCGAGGTGGCATCTCCGCTCCTCCTGAGGCGGGAACGAGCCTGTCACGAACCCATGCTCATCCCCGGGCTTGATGGGTTTCTCGGCGGGTGCATCCCTGGGAATCGCGCTGTGAACCCCGCCTCCAGCGGCGGGCACGGCCGTGAAGGAGCGCCGCGACGAGCGCGAGCGCGGCGGCGGGCGTGGTGGAGCCAGGGGCCGTGCCGCAGCCACCACCGGAGGAGCGGGAGCCCGTGGTGGCGGGAGCCGAGGGCGAGCCCGGGTCCGCCGGCGTGCCCGGCGCGGTCGAGGTGCCCGGCGCGACGGTCACGATCACCGCGTCCCTCGCGCTGCCGAAGGCATTCGTGACGAGGAGATCGAACCCCAGGGTCAGCGCAGGATCGCCCGGCGACGGCGCCGGGGCGTCGAAGGTGGGCGAAGCGAAGTTCGGGTTCGAGAGCAGCACCGCCGGCCCGGAGGTCTGGATCCAGTTGTACGTGAGGGAGCCGCCGGAGGGGTCGAAGCTGGCGCTGGCGTCAAGCGTCCCCGTCGCGCCGGCCGCGAGCGCGAAGTCGGCGCCCGCGCTGGCGATGGGCCCTTGCGGTGAAGGCGGGTGGCAGCCCAGCGGATCCGGCGTGGGGCTGTACGGGAACGGCGCGAGCTGCCCGGCCAGCACCCCGGGGCCGCCGCTCGAGGGGCTGTAGAGGCCGGAGCTGCAGGCGAGGAACGGGAGGTCCTGGAGGTTCAACGGGACGAGCGGGTCGCCGGCGCGCAGGTTCACCGGGAAGACGTACCCGTCCACCGGCGCGCGGTAGGTACCGCTGGTGAAGCCGTTCGCGACGGCGGTGCTGGTCGCGCCGCGGATGCGGGCGCGCACCTCGCGGAAGAGCGGCAGGTAAGCGGCGTTGAGCACGTCGGTCGCGAAGGCGTTGGCCACCAGCAGGCCTGCGGGGTTCATGGACGTGACGAGTCGCTGGCTCTCTGCGCCGGTGGCGGGGTCCACGTCGACGGCGAAGGCGTCCACGAGGCGCGTCGGATCGGTGGTGAATCCCGCGATGGTCATCTGGAGCACGGCGTCCTGGAGGATGACGGCACCGGCCGGATCCGTGACCGGCGCGCCACCCGTCCCGAAGACCATCTCGTCGATGGCGACGTAGGCGGGATCCACGCCGGGCCGGGTGCTGATGCCGAGGTTGGCGACGACGGTCCAGGCTTCATTGAAGGTCCCCTGGCCGTCCTGCGCGAGCGTGCTGGAGAAGATGACCTGGTCGCCCACCTCGAAGGGCGCCTGCTGCGTGGCGTCCCCCAGCGCCGCGGAGATCCCCATCACCCAGCGGGTGACGAACGCGCCGGCGAGGTCCTTGGGTCGGTTCGACTGGGGGCAGAGCGGGTCGGCGGCGACGGCGGGATCGGCGCGCGGCAGACACATCGGGTACCCGGTGATCGAGCGGATGTTCTGGTTCTCGGGATCGCAAGAGACGCGGGGATCGTGCGAGGCGGGGCGGCCGTGGCGCCCGGTCGGATCGTCGAACCGCACGCGCGTCCCCGTGGCGCAGTTTCCGGCGACGCCTCCTACCCTCAGCTCGCCCAGGGCGTAGTCGATGCAATTGACGGCACCTTGCCCCACGTTGGCGAGCTCTCCCGAGATGTGGACCAGTCCCGCGACGTAGACTCCGCCCACGACGTTTCCGAGGATGTCCACCTCGTACGAGGAGAGCGGCGGCGGCGTGTCGCCGAGCGCGAGGCCGCTCTGGCCGTTGCCGGCGAGCCCGTAGGGGGCCGGCGCCGTAGCGAACAGATCCCTCATCGACAGGAAGGCGGCCGGCATGGTGACGATGGCGTTCCGGGGCACCGTCACCGTGATGCCGTTGGCCGTGATGGTCCCGCCCGAGAGCGCGTCGGCCGGGTCGTTCAGGGTCATCGCCTGGATGTACCCGATGACGTTGAAAGGGGTCGGAAGCGGCGCCGTCTGGGCCGCCGCGGCGCTTGCCAGGCCGACGAGGGCCAGGGTCGTGATGCCCGCACGCTGAAGGATGTGCATGCCTTTCTCCGCTGGACGAGGTGGGACCACTGAGAAGCTGGGACCTCTAGCTCACGCGACGACCGCGCCGGATGAGCAGGGCCGCCAGGGCGAGGAGGATCCCCGGCACGCCGGCGCCGGGAGCCGTGCCGCAGCCACCGGCCTTCGACCGCGCGCCGGAACCCGTGTCCGTCCCGGACTGCGCCACGAACGCAACGGGAGCGCCCGAGACGGGAGCAGCGGCCAGGAAGGTCTGCGCACCCACCGACGCTCCGAGGGTGGCGCTGGCGCTCGCGGTGCCGTCGTCGCTGGTGACGGCGCTCGTGGGCGTGACGCTCGCGCCATCCGGCGCGCTGAACGTCACCGGGATGCCGCGAACCGGATGGCCCTGGTCGTCCGTAACCTTCACGATGAGAGGAGAAGACAGCGCGGAGCCCGGCGGGGCCGACTGGCCGTTTCCGGAGGCCGCCGCCATGGTGGACCAGAGCGGCTCGAGGAAGTTCGCGAAGGGAGTCCCGGCCGTGCCCAGCGGGATGGCGGTCCCGGCCGAGCCCACCGCGGGCAGCTCGACGCGATCGTCGAGCATGCCGACCGACGCCAGGACGAACGAGACGTCACCCGCCGTGCCGCCGTTGGGGATGTCGAGGCTCGGGTGGTCGAAGGGAGCCCGGTCGTACCGCACCCGCTCGTCGGTGAGCGACTTGAGGAAGGCGACGAGGTCGGACTTCTGCTGGGGGGTGAGCCCGAGCTCGCCGATGTCGGCGTCGAGGTCACCGATGTTCTCCTCGTGGAAGTCCCCTCCGCGGTCGTAGAAGCTCACCACCTGTTCCAGGGTCGCCTGGCCCCCGTTGTGGAAGTAGGGAGCAGTCAGCTCCACGTTGCGCAGGCTGGGCGTCTTGAAGCACCCGTCCGCCACGACCCGCTCGTCGGGCCGCAAGCCGGGGCCGGCCGGGAGGGCGCCCTCCCCGCCCGGCGGCGGCGCCACCGCGTCGGGCATGAGCCTCCTCGCGGTGTCGACGAGGCCGGTCACCTCGGGCGTGAGCCCCGGCTTGGCCGCGAGCAGGGCCAGGGCCTGCGCGGTCAGGTCCATGCCGCGCAGGAAGTTGAGCGTGAGGGGTTCCTCACCCGCGAGGAGCGTGTTCGCCTCGACGAGGAGCGCCATCGCGTCGGCCACGTCGACGGGGATCGCCTGGACCAGCTCGGCCGCGTGCAGGAGGACCCGCGCCGCCTCGTTGGGGCGCGACGGGATGGGCGGCACGCGGCAGGTGCCGTTCGCTCGCAGGATGGCGGTCTCGAGCGCGAGGGCCGGGGCCTCGTTCATGAGGGCCGTCACCTCCTGCTTCACGCAGTCCTGGAGGAACCGCGCGGTGGAGAGAGGGCGGTTGTGCGGCCCGATGAAGCCGCCGATGCCGATGTCCTCCTGCGTGGGGCGGACGCCGATGTTGTAGTACGCGGTGTCGTAGACGCCGATGGTGAAATTGCCCATCACCATGCGCTCGAGGTTGCCCGGCTTGCGCTGGGCCGAGATGTTGGTGAAGGCCGCGCCCGACAGCGCCGGGCCGACGTGGCACTTGATGCACCGGCCCTGCCCGGGCCCCGGGCCTTCCGAGAGGAAGACCTGCAGCCCGGCCAGCTCGCTCGGCCCGAGCGCGGACAGGTCGCCTTCGAGCCAGCGGTCGAACGGGGAGTCGTCGGAGATGAGGACCTTCTCGTACTCGCCGACGGCAAGCCCGAAGTAGAGCGAGAAGTTGTACTCCATGACCGTGAAGAGGTTCGGGCCCTCCGCCGCCGTCTGCACGAGCGCCGGCGGGTTCACGCCGACGTCCACCTTCCACCCCGGGGCGTCCCACCACGTGGGCTGGAGGGCCTGCCGGATGAGGTCGGCGTAGCGCAGGCTGGCGCCGCGGAGGCCGGAGCCGAACTGCTGGTTGCTGTAGGCGCTGAGCAGGCTGTCGTCCGCCGCCACGAGCTGCTGGGCGAGCGGCTCCAGGTCCGGCGACAGCATCTTGCGGCCGAGCTGGGCGAAGGCGCGGCCGGCGTACGACATCTCGAGCTCGCTGAGGGGCGGGCCGTCGGCCTGCGAGGCCGCCGAGGAATCGAGGAGCGAGACCGTCGTGAGCTGCGGGGTCGGCCCCGCGCGCACGATCAGCGCGCCGTCGTCCAGCTTGCCGATGGGGTTCACGCCGTTGAACTCGTTCCGGGCGCGCCCGTCCCAGAAGTTGCGGTGGTTCAAGGCGGCGTTGATGGTGGTGGGCGTGTTGCGCGGCTCGACGTTTCGCACCAGCGCGTCGCCCACCTCGAAGACACCGTCCGTCCGCGGATTGCCCACGTCTTTCGGTATCCCGGTGGCGGTGAAGTCGACGTTGAAGACGCCCTGCGACGAGATGACGTCGTTCGTGTCGGAGAGGACGGCCGAGCGCGCGTCGTCGGGATCGGCGAGGCGGTGGAGCGGGAAGTCCTCGAGCGTGAGCTGGTGGTTCGCCCCGAAGGCCGGCGTCGCCTGCGGCGCGAGCGGGCCGTTACCGAAGGCCTTGTCGCCCGCCGGGAACGCCGCGCTCTGGTTCCTGAACCCCGGGTTGATCTGGTTCTTGGACCGGTTGTCGGCGCCGGCGTGGTAGTGGCAGCTCGCGCAGGCCTGGCCGTCGCTCCCGACCTGCTGATCCCAGAAGAGCGCCTTCCCCAGCGTCCTCAGGGCCTGACGGTCCTTCACGTAGACGTTGAAGTCGACGGGGTCGGGGACGGGGAGGGTCTTGAGCGAGTTCGTGACGAGCAGCGCGCGCGCGCGCAGGCCCGCCGGGGGCGAAGTCGCGCCGGCTACACTTGCCAAGCGTGAAATCGCGCCTGCTACGCTCACCAAAGGTGAAGCCGTGCCCGCTACACTTGTCGCGGGTGCCGCGGCCGCCAGGAGCCCGCACGCGAGGGCGCGGGCCATGCCAGCGCCACGGAAACGTCGGTGAATGAGGCGCTTTACGCACGCGAGCCCGCGCGTAGATGTCATGGGTATTCCTCTTTTCCGGGGAGTCGAGGGCAATCTGATCAGGGCCGGCGGCGCCACCACTCCCGCGTTCCTGGGACAGACCCACGGTCAAACAGGGCCGATGCAAAGAGGGGACTCTCACCGTGAATGCGGGGATAGTGACACGGCTGCCTGGTGTAGCCCGGCAAGCTACACTGATGTGCCGAGAGTGTGACTCGGCCGAGTGAATCACTACTGCTGTCCGGGTTTGACGGCACTGCTGTGGAGTGAAGGCGAGCCTTACCCCTGTCACATCGCCAGGCATCCCGCCGGGTAGCGGACACAACGGGCTCGACCAAGTCCGCGCAGAGGGAGGCTCACCCCATGCAAAGGTTCGTTCATCCGGCGCGAGGTTCGTTCGCCGGGAGGTTCCGTCGGCTTCCGCTGGCAGCCGCAGCGCTCATCTCATCCGTCGCCTGGGCGCCCCAAGCCCTGGCCGCCGTGACCGCGCCGTTCATCGGCGAGATCCAGAGCATCACCGTCGAGAATCCCACTGACATCTGGTCCAAGGGGACGATCGTCGTGGGAGGAGAGATCATCACCATCCCGCGCAACCTGCTCATCGACCTCCCCGCGAACCGGCTCACGCTTCAGCAGCTCTTCATGCTCGGGCAGGCCCCGGCTAACTGCGTCCTCGCGGGAGAGACCGGCCTCGCCAAGGGCGATCTCTGCAACACGACCGGCGCAGGGGGCATCGCCACCATCGCCGCCAACCGGACCAACGGCGGAAACATCATCGCCGGCGACGTCTTCATCCAGAAGGGGATCGAGTTCATCGGCGGACAGATCACCTTCATCGACTTCACCAATGGCTACTTCCGGGTGAACGGCAACCTCAACGACGCGAACACCGGGACCATGGTGCGGATCAACGACCCGGGCGCCCGGCACACGAAGCAGCAGGGCCCCGGCTGTGTTACCGGGTCGCTTGACAACTGCAGCCCCGACGTTCGCTTCACGCTCGATCCCGACAACTACACCAACGTGTTCTCGACAGGTTACCCGTGGTGCATCCCGAGCACGCTGCCGCGACCCTTCACCGGTCTGCCTGGCGTACCCGCCGGGACGGCTCAGGCAGCGGCCGACGGCACGGGTGACGTGCTCTGCCCGACGACGAACCGCACCATCAACAACGGAAACCCGGTGGACGACTCGCGGCGCTTCGCCCCTCTCCAGGTGGGGGACAGCATCACCGCCGAGGGGAACTTCGAGCGCGTGAACGGCGTCCGATTCCTCTCCGCTCACTCCACCACCGTCTCGCGGGCGCTCACCACGAAGAACCAGGCGGACCAGCCGGACTACGTGTTCCTCTCCGAGGTCTTCATCGACGGGCCGGCCTTCCAGAACCAGCGGGCGCGCGACCTCATCATCGGCTTTGCCACGCTGGCGCCCACCGACGTGAAGTTCTGGACGCTGCACTACGATCCCGCCACCAACACGGCCCACGAGTTCCCTTGGGGGACGGTCGTCGGCTGTGACGTCGCAGGTGGCGCGGGGACGTGCAGCAACCAGGGCCTCGTCGGCGCGGGCGCCAACATCTTCCGCATCCGGCACGACGTCGACTTCCTCCTGGGCGGAGCCGGCGGTCAGCCAGCGAGGCCGAAGCTGTCGCCCTGCGCCCACCTCCGCGCCGACCCGTTCTTTGCGCCGCTCAACATCTGCCCGAACGCGCGCGCCGACGGCACGAGCACGCTGGCGGAGGAGTTCGCCATCCTGAGCCCCATCCCGCACGAGATCCAGGCGAGGACGGGCCACGAGCTGGCCAGCCCCGGCCTCGTCACCGTCGATGTGAATGGCAACCCGGCCACCCACGGCCAGTACCTCTTCCCCTTCGGCATCGGCCTCGGCGGCATCGACATCCCGGCCTTCGATGAGATCAACCTCGACGGGCTCAACACGCCGTTCTTCTTCTCCGGCATCCCCTGGAACATGGACCGGCGGCTCTCCCCCGCCGGATGCGATGGCGCCTGTGAGGCCGTGCCGCAGCCGCTCGATCCGTTCCCCGACGAGGCGGCCGATCCGCGCATCCAGGCCTCTCTCCCCATCGGGCCCTTCAACGACCCGAACTTCACGGCCTCGACGCTCACCAGCACGGCCAACCGCATCCTCTCCTTCGTGGATGGCGCGAGCGGCAACTTCAACGGGAACGCCACCGTCCTTGCCTGGCCCCCGGCACCCCCGCCAGCCAGCGCGATCCTCCCCACGCCCGAGCTGCCCCTCGTGTGCAGCCTGAGCACGGGCGTCCCCTCTGTGGGAACGACGCTCAACGTGACCACCGCCATCTTCGGGACCGTCACGAACACCTGGCGCGTGAGCGGCAGCAGCACCTCGATCGGCTCCACCGTCACCGTCCATATCGGCGATGCGCTCACCGGGACGGTGGTCGGCACGACGATCGTGCCCGCGGACGGCATCTGGACCTTCCTCCAGTCCGCTTCGGCAACCCCACCCGACGCGACCCAAAGGATCAGCATCGAGGCGACGGCCGGCGGCTCGATCTTGTCCGTTCCCGTGACGGTGCGTGCTCTCTAGCCCGGTCCGCTCGGCGACGGGGGCCCATGTGGCTGGCCCACGGCGCCGGGCATCCCAGGCTGTGACGAGCACGCGTTCGTTCTCACTCATTCCCCGGCGCGAGCCGGAGCGAGGGATGGTCAATATGCGAGGGAGCACATGGTCACGGCGGTGGTACGCGACACTGGCAGGGCTTCTCCTGCTGGCGGCATGCTCGAGCAAGGGTGCGCCTCCGGCTCCAGCAGGCCCGGAGCAAGGCACCGCCACACGGCTCGAGATTCGGGATGAGCTGCGGCTCGGCGTCGTCCGCCACTCGCGTGAGCGAGCCCGTGAGGTCGCATCGAGCAAGGGCACTCGTGCATCGGGACGGCACGCGCAGGCCCGCGGCGGCAACACTGACTCGGAGCAATAGAGGCCGGTGATTTCGTCTTCATTCTTTCCCGGCGGTAGCCGGAACGAGGGTAGATCCAATATGCGAAACAGCATGAACTTTTCGTGGAGATCGTGCGCGATGCTGGCAGGCATCCTCTTGCTGGCCGCTTGCTCGGGATCCAGTACGCAGGGGCCGGCGGGACCGGCAGGGCCGCAGGGGCCAGTCGGGCCCCAGGGCCCGCCGAATGGTCCTCCGGGTCCGGCGGGGCCGCAGGGATTGACGGGACCAGCAGGGCCGGCTGGTCTCATCGGCCCGGCGGGAATTGGCTCTACCGGACCGCAGGGCGGCATCGGTCCCATTGGTCCAGCGGGACCGATAGGGGCCCCCGGCTCGTCGGTGATCTCCAGCACGTTTGTGACGGGCTCGACCGGCGCCATTCCGGGCGGCGCAACCGGCAGCTGCAACCCGGCAGCGCCAGCAGGAACCACCGGATTCGCGTTCTTTGGCGGCACGGGTGCCGTGAAAGCGACCATCGTGCTCGGCGCGAATCAGGTCATTCATGTCACCGGCACGGCCGACCTCGGCGGGGGAGGCACGGCCGTGAGCAACCTGCTCCTCGACGTTTGCCTGCAGAGCACCGCCACCGACCTCATCGTGGACGGCAACTCGTTCGGAACGCCGACCACGCCGCTCTCGCTGCCGGCCAACGCCCGCCTGCCCTTCCTCATCTCAAAATCGTTCAGTCCGGCACCCTCCGCGCCCGCTGATTCGTATACCGTTGGCCTCTGCGGCTGCGTCAACGGCACCGATGCATGGACCTCGGACTTCAGCTGGCTCAACGTCCAGGTAGTTCAGAAGTAGTCGTCATCCAGGGCGCCGGCTCGCGGGCCGGCGCCCTTCGCCCTTCTGCGCCATGACCAAACCCTCTTCGCCTCCGATCTCTCTGCTCTCTCCGCGCCGCGCTCTCCCGCCGGCGCCTGCTCTTGCCGCCGCGGGCGTCCTCCTCGTCGTCGCGCTCGGTGTCTCGTTCGCCCTCGGGCGGTGGAGCGCAGACCCGCTCTCCCCCGGGCACGAGAGCGTGGCGCAGCGCGCATCACCGGACCCCGCGTCCTTCGAACCGGCGCCGCGGCAGGCGGCTCCGTTGCTCCGCGCAGCCCCCGTCGTCGCGCCTGCGCCGGCGCCTCCGGTCGCCATCCGCCCGGAGGACGCCGTGGCCCGCGCGACCGAGGAGGTGAAGGCGCAGATGGAGACCCTACGCCCGTACATCCTCTCGCACTGCTTGCCCTCGGGGACGCTCCGCGGAGGTCAGGCCAGCGCGAGGCTCACGATCAGCAGCACCTTCGACAGCCAGGGCCGCGAGATCGCGCGCGGCGTCAGCGAGGACAGACGGGCGCCAGCCGGCGAGCTCGCGGGTTGCGTGCGACAGCTACAGGGCCTCGCGCTTTCGATCTCGCCCCAGGGAGCGAACGTCGGCGTCAACGTGGCGGTGGCGTTCCCCTGATACCCGCCCGAAGCTGGACCCTGGCCGCGTTTCGGCGCGGCCAGAAGCAGGGGCAAGGCGGAACAACAGCCCAACTGCCGCGCCCCGCCGTTGTACATTGCGGCGATGCACTTCTTCGCAACCTGCGCCAAGGGCACCGAGGGCGCGCTGCGCCGGGAGCTCGTGGCGCTCAAGCTCAAGCACGTCCGCGGCGAACAAGGCGGCGTCTCCTTCGACGGCGAGCTCGAGGCCGCGATGCGCGCCTGCCTGCACTCGCGCGTCGCCATGCGCGTGGTGCTCGAGCTCGCGACGTTCCCCGCCTCCGACGCCGCCGGGCTCTACGACGGCGTGCGCGCGGTGGACTGGACCGCCTGGCTCACCGCCCGGACCACGCTCGCCGTCGACGCCACCGTCCGCGACTCCGGCATCACGCACTCCGGGTTCGCTGCCCTCAAGGTGAAGGACGCGGTCGTGGATGCGCTGCGCGACAAGCTGGGCGCGCGGCCGGACGTGGATCCGAAGGATCCCGACGTGCACATCGTCCTCCACCTCGCGGGCGACCAGGCCCAGCTCGGCCTCGACCTCGCCGGCGAGCCGCTCCACAAGCGCGGATACCGCTCCGGAGTGACGCCCGCGCCGCTCAAGGAGACGCTCGCGGCGGCCGTGCTCGCGCTGGGCCGGGTCGGCACGGAACGTCCCTTCGTCGATCCGATGTGCGGCTCGGGCACGCTCGCCATCGAGCACGCGCTCGCCGCGCGCAACATCGCGCCCGGCCTCGGCCGCGCCTTCGGCTTCCAGCGCTGGCCGTCCTATCGGGGCGCCCTGCAGTCCACGTGGGATCGCATGAAAGAGGAGGCGCGGAAGTCGGCGCTCCCCGCCGCGCCGGCGCCCATCGTGGCGCGCGACTTCTCGTCCAAGGCGATCGACGCCGCGAGAAGGAACGCGACGGCGGCCGGCGTGGTGAAGGACATCCGCTTCGAGCAGGGCGACGTGCGCGAGCTCGCGCCGGCGGAAGGCATGGCGTCCGGGTCGATCTGCACGAACCCACCGTACGGCGAGCGGCTCATGGGCACCGCGGGGGCCTCGCGCACCTCGCGCGAGCCAGGCAAGCGGAGGAAGAGCGCGCCGGAAAGCGCAGCCCCCCCCGATCCTCGCGATGCCCACGTCTCGCGACTCAAGCTGCAGGGCCTCTATCGCGGCATGGCCGAAGCGATGGGGCGCTTCCACGGCTGGACCGTGGTGTTCCTCTCCGGGAGCCCGCTCCTCGAGAACGCCATGCACGTCAGACCGGAGGTGACGCACCGGCTGTGGAATGGGCCGCTCGAGGTGAAGCTGCTGCGCTATCGCATACGGTGAGACCAGTTGCGTCAGGCCTCAAGACCTGTCGAAGAATGTGATCGCTCTGCGGCGTGGCCGGGGTGGGGCCCCGATGGGCTTTGCCCGGCGGGGCGGGGGCGGCCTGCGCCCCCGGCGACTCAAGACCTGTCGAAGAATGTGACCGCTCTGCGGCGTGGCCGGGGTGGGGCCCCGATGGGCTTTGCCCGGCGGGGCGGGGGCGGCCTGCGCCCCCGGCGACTCAGTCATCAGGGGCCATACTCCCGGAGGCCTGAGGTCCGAGGCCTGAAGCCTGCATCACCGCACCTTCACGCCCATGGCCAGCCCCTCCGCAGTGGGGATCATGGTCGCCCGGAAGCGGCCGCCCCGGGCGAGGCGGTCCGCGAATTCGCGCAGCGGCGCCACGGCCTCGGCGTCCGCGCCGGGAGCCGTCTCGTGGATGTGGCCGAAGGCGAAGGCGTTGTCGGCGAGGACGATCCCGCCCACCCGCAGGTGCTCCTCCGCCCAGGTCAGGTAGGCCGGATAGCCTTGCTTGTCGGCGTCGATGAAGACGAGGTCGAATGGACCCTCGCGCTCGATCGCGAGGAGCTTCTCCTGAGCGCGCCCCACGTGGATCCGCACCTGGCCGGTCACGCCGGCGCGCTGGAAGGAGACCGCCGCCACCTCGGCGTGGCGCGGGTCCATCTCGATCGTGTGCAGGAAGCCGTCCGGCCCGATGCCGCGCGCCAGGCAGACGCCGCTGTAGCCACCGAGGGTCCCGATCTCGACCGCCTTCTTGGCGCAGATGGCACGCGTGATCACCTCGAGGTGCAGCCCATCCATGCGTCCGACGGCAATGGTGGGCAGCCCGGCGCGCGCCGAGCGCTCGCGGATCTCGGCGAGCACGGCGTCCTCGGGGGCGAACGTCTGCTCCGCCCAGCGCGCCAGCGCTGGATCACCCTGCCCGAACCCCTTCACAGGTGGCGAACCCATGGATGTCTCCTCCCGTCAGGAATCCCGACCTCTTATGGCGCGGCCCGGTTGAGATGATCCCGTGTTCGCGCATTCTGTAGCGCGGGGCCTTGTGCCCCGCCGCGACACGTCAAGCGGGGGACAAGCCCCCGCGCTACGGGAACGGGCTCACTGCTGTGACCTCGGCAGGAGCGCCCGCGATCGGGAACCGCTTTCCTGAGGCCGAAGCCCGTGGCCTGAAGCCCAGATCCTACGTGATCGGCATTTGACCTCAATCCCCCTGAACCGTGGCGAGCTTGGCGCGGAGCGCCGCGGTGACCTTCTCGTCGCGCTGCTGAGGCGGCAGGTCCCTCGCGAAGGCGACGGCCTCGTCGAGCGTCACCGCGAGCGCGGCGCGGTCGCCCAGCTTCTCCAGGATGCTCGTGGCGAGCTGGTAGAGCTTGAGCTTGCGCGGCCCGTACGCCTTTGCGAGCGCCTGCTCGGCGGCGGCTCGCGCGTCGGAGAGCCGCCCCAGCTCGCGCAGGAGGTAGGCGCGCCGCGCCGGGGGGTTGTAGTCCCGGGGCAGCTCGCGCTCCGACGCCTGGAGGGCGGGCAGCGCGCGAGCCGGGTCGCCCAGCGCCATGGCCGCGCTCACGCGCCAGCTGTCGAGCGACGCGCGCGCCTCGGCGGAGGCCGCTCGCCCCCGCTCGCGCTCGAGGAACGACCACCAGCGTTCCGCGAGCCGCCGCGCGCCCAACTCGTCGCCGCGCGCCATGCGCGCCTCCACGAGCGCCTCGTAGAGCCCAGCCCGATCGTCGGCCAGGAGGTCCGGGAGCGCCACAGCCGCGCGCGCCAGCGGCTCGAGAGCGGCCAGGGCGTGTGCGCGCCAGGAGGCGTCGGGCGGCGCGATGTTGGCGCAGGACAGGCCCGTTCCGGCCACGTTGGCGAAGGACGGCCCGCGGCGAAGATGCGGCGCCTCCTGCTGGGCGGTGATCGCGCACGCCTCGAGCTGGCTCGCCGCCGCCTGCGCGAGCACGAGCGACTCCACCGCGCGCGCTCGCCTCGGCCAGCCAGGACCACCCAGCCTCAATGCCTCGCGATAGACCACTACCCCTTCCTCGAGGCGGCCCTCGGCGTAGGCCCGATCGGCGCGCGCCAGAGCCTCTTCGGCGCGGCGCGCGTCCTGGACCGCGCCCGGCTCGCGGGCGGTGAGCCCGAGCTCGTGCCCACGGGTCTCGAGGTCCTCCCCTGCCCTCGCCAGGAGCTCGTCGAGCTGGGCCGCGGTGGCGCTGCCCAGCCACTTGCGCAACGGTTTCCCGTCGCGCGGCGAGAGCACGAGGAACGTCGGCCAGGTGTCCACGGGATAGCGCGCGAGGAACTCGGCGTTCTTCGCGTTCTCGGTGTCGATGGAGAGCCAGACGAACCGCCCGGCCTGCTTCGCGCGCCTCGCGTCCGGCAGGACGTAGGCCCGCATGAAGCGGCAGGTGTGTCACCAGGGCGCCCATGCGTCGACGAACAGCGGGACGTCTCTGGCCTTGGCTTCGGCGAGGGCGCGCGGCCAGTCGTCCTCGATGAGGTCCGGACTCCCGCCTGCCGCCAGGACGGGCGCCGAGACGGCGAGAAACGCGAAGACGAGGGCGGCCTGCACCTCTCGTTCTTAACCGGCGAACGCACGCTTCGCGCGTCCCTGAGCCTCCCTCACCCCAACCCTCTCCCTCGCGGAGGGAGAGGGAGACGGATCTCTCGGTCTCCCCTTTCATTTCCTCGCGGAGGGAGAGGGAGACGGGATCTCTCGATCTCCTGGGGCTGAGGGATCAGGAACGCTTCAGCGAGAGGCCCATGGTGAACCGCGCGACGGGCTCGTCGCCGTACTTCTCCGGAACCGTTGCCAGGACCTCTATCGGGACGGTGACGCGCTCGCCGGTCGCGTCGGCGCGCTCGACCGCTTCGCGGACCTTCGTCCCGTCCCGCGAGCGGAACACGACATTCCCATCGGCGCGCTTGAGGAACTGCGCGTCGAGGTCCTTGAAGCTGAGCTTCACCTTGCGGTGCTTCCGGAAGATGAGCCATGCGGCGTTGAGCCCCGACGCGAGGTCAGCGCCGGCGCACAGCACCCCCAGGTACATCGAGCCGAGGTGGTTCCTGGTGCGGATGCCGAGCGGGATCTCCACCGCGCACCCGCCGCCGTCGAACTCGAGCACGCGGGGACCGAGGAAGAGCAGGGCCGGGATACGCAGCGAAAAGAGCCGTACGAACGCCGTTTCCTTGAGGAGCAAGGGAACCTCCGGCGGGCGAGTCTACACCTGACGCAGCGCGCTGGACCTCCCGCCGGGCACGACGGAGCTCGAGCAGCTATGCAGAGCCGATGCTCCCCGGATTCCATCCCCTCGTGGCGCGCTGGTTCGAGGGTCGCTTCGCCACGCCGACCGAGCCCCAGGAGGCAGGGTGGCCGTCCATACAGGCGGGACGCGACACGCTCGTCTCGGCGCCCACCGGCTCGGGGAAGACGCTGGCGGCCTTCCTGGCCTGCCTCGATCGCCTGGTGCGCCAGGGCCTGGCGGGCGCGCTCCCGGACGAGACGGAGGTGCTGTACATCTCGCCCCTCAAGGCGCTCGGCAACGACATCGAGAAGAACCTGGCGGCGCCGCTCGCCGAGCTCGAGGCCGCGGCGCGCGAGGAGGGCCTTACGCTCCCGCCGGTGCGCGTCATGGTGCGCACCGGCGACACGCCGCAGTCCCGCCGCCAGTCGATGCTGCGCCGGCCGCCGCACGTGCTCGTCACCACCCCCGAGTCGTTCTACCTCCTCCTCACGAGCGAGCGCGGGCGGGCCATGCTGCGCACTGTCCGCACCGTCATCTGCGACGAGATCCACGCGGTCGCCCGCGACAAGCGCGGCGCCCATCTGGCCCTCTCGCTGGAGCGGCTCGAGGCGCTCGTGGACGTGGGGCGGCGCCTGCAGCGCATCGGGCTCTCCGCGACGCAGAATCCCATCCAGGAGATCGCCCGCTTCCTCGTCGGCGCGGGGCGGCTCAAGGAAGACGGCGCTCCCGACTGCGCCATCGTCGAGGTGGGCCGGCGGCGTGAGCTCGACCTCGCCATCGAGATCCCGGACGACGAGCTCTCCAGCGTCGCGTCGAACGAGCTGTGGGCGGCGACCTACGATCGCGTCTCCGAGCTGGTGAAGGCGCACCGCACCACGCTCGTCTTCGTGAACACCCGTCGCCTCGTCGAGCGCGCCGCGCACGCCCTGGCGCAGCGGGTGGGCGAGGACCAGGTCGCGGCGCACCACGGAAGCCTCTCGCGCGCGCGGCGCCTCGACGCGGAGGAGAGGCTCAAGCGTGGCGCGCTGCGCTGCGTGGTCGCCACGGCGTCGCTCGAGCTCGGCATCGACGTGGGCGCGGTGGAGCTCGTGGTGCAGCTCGGTTCACCTGGCTCGGTCTCTACTGGCGTGCAGCGTGTCGGCCGCTCCGGCCACTGGCGGGGAGCCGTCCCCAAGGGGCGCCTCTTCCCCATGAGCCGGGACGAGCTCGTCGAGTGCGCCGCCTTCGTCCGCGCCGCTCGGGCCGGGCGCATCGAGGAGACGGTGGTCCCGCGCCAGCCGCTCGACATACTGGCGCAGCAGATCGTGGCCGAGGTGGCGAGCGCGCCGCGGGGCGCGCCGGTCGAAGGGGAGGACGCGCCCGGCGGACGCATCCCGGAGGACGCGCTCTTCCAGCTCTTCCGCCGCGCCTGGCCCTACCGTGATCTCGCGCGCCGCGACTTCGATGCGGTGATCGCCATGCTGTCGGAGGGCATCGCCACCCGCCGCGGCCGGGCCGGAGCGCTCGTCCATCGCGACGCGGTACACGGGACGCTCCGCGGCCGCCGCGGGGCGCGCATCGCGGCGCTCACCGGAGGCGGCGCCATCCCCGACAACGCGCAGTACCAGGTGGTGGTCGAGCCCGAAGGCGCGGTGGTGGGCCAGATCGACGAGGACTTCGCGGTGGAGAGCCTGGCCGGCGACATCTTCCTCCTCGGCAACACTTCCTGGCGCATCCGCCGCATCGAGGCGGGCACGGTGCGGGTGGAGGACGCGAAGGGCGCGCCGCCCGGCGTGCCCTTCTGGAACGCGGAGGCGCCCGGCCGGAGCGCCGCCCTCTCGCGAGAGGTCTCCGAGCTGCGGGAGGAGATCGAGCGCCGCCTCGGCGACCGCGCGGGCGCCATCGCGTGGCTGGCAAGCGAGGGCGCCATGCCGGAGGCGGGCGCGCAGCAGGCCGTCGACTACCTGGCGGCGAGCCGTACCGTGCTCTCGGCGCTTCCCACGCAGAACACGCTCGTCGCGGAGCGGTTCTTCGACGAGGCGGGTGGGATGCAGCTCGTCCTGCACGCGCCCTTCGGCGCCCGGACCAACCGCGCACTGGGACTCGCGCTCCGCAAGCGTTTCTGCCGGTCCTTCGATTTCGAGCTGCAGGCGGCCGCCACCGACGAGGGGGTGCTCCTGTCGCTCGGGCCACAGCACAGCTTCCCGCTCGAGTCGATCTTCGAGCTCTTGAGCGCACGCGGCGTGGAGGACGTGCTCGCCGCGGCGGCGCTCCAGTCGCCCATGTTCCCGGTGCGCTGGCGATGGGACGCCACGCGCGCGCTCGCCATCCCGCGCATGATGGGCGGCAAGAAGACGCCGCCGCCCATCGCGCGCATGCGCGCGGACGACTTGCTCGCCGCCGTGTTCCCGCTGGCCGTGGCATGCCAGGACAACGCCGACCTGCATCCGCCGTCGGAGCTCCCCGACCACCCTCTGGTGAAGGAGGCAATGCGCGACTGCCTCCACGAGGCGATGGACTTGCCGGGCCTCACGAAGCTCCTGGCCCGCATCGAGGCGGGGGAGGTGCGCCTCGTGACGCGCGACACCGCCGAGCCCTCGCCCATGTCGCACGAGATCATCGGGGCCCGGCCGTGGGCCTACCTCGACGACGCGCCGCTCGAGGAGCGCCGCGCGCGCGCCGTGGTCCTGCGGCGAGCCTTGCCCTCGGCGGAGGCGGCCGACCTGGGCGCGCTCGACCCCGCCGCGGTGAAGGAGGTCGCGGAGCAGGTCTGGCCCGACGTGCGCGACCAGGACGAGCTGCACGACGTCCTCCTCGACCTCGGCCTCCTGCCGGCGACCGAGGCAGCGCCCTGGTCTGGCTACATGGACTCGCTCGTGAAGGACGGCCGCGCGGCGCGGACGCGCCGTGATGGGCGAGAAGCCTGGGTCGCGGCCGAGCGGGTGGCGCTCCTCGCCGTGATCGACCCCGCCGCGCGCCTCGACCCGCCGCTCCAGCCGCTCGCCTCCGAAGACCGTCCCGATTCACCCGAGGAGGCCGCGGCTCGCGCACTGCGCGGCTGGCTCCCCCGGCTCGGGCCGACCACCGCCCAGGCGCTCGCGTCACGGCTCGGGCTCGGGCCGTCGCTCGTACGCGACGCGCTCCTCGCGCTGGAACGGGAGGGGCTCGTCCTGCGCGGCCAGTTCCTGGCCGGGGTCCCGTATTCCGTCGAGGCGCCGAACTGGTGCGAGCGCGGCGTGCTGGCCCGCATCCACCGGCTGACCCTGGGACGGCTGCGGCGCGAGATCGAGCCGGTCGGCGCGGCCGAGCTCATCCGCTTCCTCACGCGCTGGCAGCACGCGCTCGCCGGCCAGAAGCTGCACGGGGGCCGAGGCCTCGCGGAGGTGGTGGGCCAGCTCCAGGGCTTCCACGCGCCAGCCGGCGCCTGGGAACGCGAGATCCTGCCCGCGCGCATCGCCGGGTATGACCCGGCTGCGCTCGACGAGGCGTGCCTGCACGGGGAGCTGGCCTGGGGGCGGCTCTCCGTGACCGGCGATCCGGAGGAGTCGCCCCGACGCCGCAACGCGCCCACGCGGAACGCCCCGGTGACGCTGGCTCTCAGGCCGGACCTGGGCTGGCTCGCCGCGGCAGGTGGTCCCCATGCGCCGCTCGGGCCGTCGGCCCGGTTGCTCGTGGACGTGCTGGCGCGCGTCGGAGCGTCGTTCCTGTCCGACCTCGCCGCCATGACCGGGCGCCTGCCAGGCGAGGTCGAGTCGGCGATGTGGGAGCTCGTCTCCACGGGCGCCGTCACGTGCGACGGCTTCGCCGGCCTGCGTGCGCTCATTGACCCCGAGCGGTCGCGGCATGGCCGGAGGCACGGCTCCGGCGGCGGGCGATGGGCCCTCCTCTCGCGCCCGAGCGTGCCTCGCGCCGAGCTGGTGGAGAAGCAGGCCGAGCAGTATCTGCAGAGGTGGGGCGTGGTCTTTCGCGACCTGCTCTCTCGCGAGGCAGGGGCTCCACCCTGGAGAGAGCTGCTCCTCGTCTACCGGCGGCGCGAGGCGCGCGGCGAGATCCGCGGCGGCCGGTTCGTGACTGGTTTCTCCGGCGAGCAGTTCGCCCAGGCGGAAGCCGTGGCGGCACTGCGCGGAGTCCGGCGCGCGCCGAAGGACGGGCAGGAGCGCGTGGAGCTCTCGGCGGCCGATCCGCTCAACCTGGTGGGCGTCCTCACCCCTGGTGCGCGCGTCCCCGCCACGCTCGGCAACCGGATCGCCTATCTCGACGGCATCCCGGTGCCGCCCAGGGCGCTGCGGGCGGTGCCCTGACGGCGGCCGCGACGCGCCAGTCGCGAAGGGCGACGAAGGCTCCGGCGAGCCGGAGCCTCGCCTTCCGCAGCCGTCCGGCGACCCCCTCGCAAGACGAGCGATGTTGCGCTCGCTCGCGCGCTATGATCCGGATCGCCGCGAGCGGCGGAATGGGCAAGATCAAGGTCCTGGCAGGCGACTTCACCGGCGACGGGAGCTATTCCGGCGGCCGCATCACGCTGCGGCCCAGGGATCGTCCCTCGCCCGCCCACCGCATGGTCGTGCGGGACTTCTTCGAGTCGGTCGAAGTCGCCGCGCAGCACAACGTCGTGAAGGTCGGAGGCGCGGTCGGCTGGGGCGCCGCGGGCGCGCTCCTGGCGGGTCCTCTCGGCCTGCTCGCCGGCGCGGTCCTCGGCGGGCGTGGCCGCGACGTCGTCTTCGTCGCGGTGCTCAAGGACGGGCGCAGGTTCCTGGCCCAGACGGACGCGAAGACGTACACGCAGCTCAGGGCCGAGGTGTTCTAGACCATGGCAGCGAACGGTTTGAACGCGATCTGATGGTCTCCGGGGTGAGGGGCTGGCTCCCGAGGATCGGCCCCCTCACCCTAACCCTCTCCCCCGGTGGGGGAGAGGGGATAGGTACAGAATCAAAGGCACTTCTTACTGATCGCTACTCTGAGTCGCACTCGCTCCGCTCAAGACCTGTCGAAAAATGGCTGAGGTCCGCGGCGTGGCTGGGGTGGGGCCCTGACGGGCTTTGCCCGGCGGGGCGGGGGCCGCCTGCGCCCCCGGCCACTCAAAGGCTGTCGAAGAATGGATCGCCCGGCCGTTGGGCGAGGGTGGGGCCCCGACGGGCTTGCCCGGCGGGGCGGGGGCCGCCTGCGCCCCCGGCGACTCAGTCCCAGCTGACCCTGCGAATCGGCACGCTGTGCCCTTCGGGCTCGCCGCCGGCCCCTCCCACCTCCTGACGGCACGGCCCCTCGCTGGGGACCTCCAGCTTCCGTTCGATCGTCCCGTCCGGGTCCACGCGCGCA
>JBGQLS010000031.1:0-26658 GCA_041500205.1 Anaeromyxobacteraceae bacterium
GATTGCACGGCCCGGTCCGCGAACGCCAGGGCGCCCTGCAAGTCGACGGCGTCGACCGGGACCCCCAGGACGTCCACGCGCCGAGGCGTGCCATCGGTGTCCCCTGGCGGGAGCCGTTCGCCGCATTTGTCTCCAGGGGGCACGCCGTGGCTCGGGCTCCCCATGGGCAAGGCGGCGTCCTGGCATCCCGCGCTCGCGCGGGCCTGGTCCTGCTGAGCCATCGTGACCTCCGGAGCGCGGCGATGATAGGCGTACCCGCCCACGCGCGCTAGCCCCTGCTCAAGGAGCACTAGTGCGCAGCGCGGTGGTTGTTGGCGAACGCTTCGTGCGACGGTGGACGGCCCGGGTTGCCCCCGACCGACCCCATACGAAGGGGCGGCGCGCAGGGCCCCTGGTGCCGAACTCTGGCCCGGAGATCAGGGACTTGCGGTTGCGGTTCACATGCCCATCCACGCGCCAAGGCCTTTCGCGATACGAGATCGATCGTCCAAACGCGATCGTGCTGACGGTAGTGTACAGTTGAAAGGGTGATCGATTGGTGAGGGAATCGCGCGGCGGGAGCCACACCCCCACGATGAGGATGCCGCGTGCGACGCGTTTCGTCTTGTGAGGAAGCAGCAACCAGGAAAGAACGAAGTATCGACAACGCATCGACCCGCCAACATGAAACCCGAGACCGTCATCGGTTCCGACGAGCGCGTCCGGCGCAACGGGCTCTCGCTCACGTGCGAGCGGACCCGGGCTTCACTGGCCCGAGGGTTCGACGCGGCGCTGTCGCGCTTCAAGCTGCGCGCCTGCGAGGTCGTGGGCGATGCCCCCAAGGTGATGGGGAGGGTCTACGTCCGTGGCGGTGGCCGGGTCATCATCGGGAAGCGCGTCGTCATCAACGCCCGCGAGGCCCCGATCGAGCTTCACGCCTACCATCACGGCGAGATCCACATCGGCGATGACGTGGAGATCGGGCCGGGCACGTCGCTGGAGGCGCTCGGCCGCATCACGGTCGGCGATCGCGTCGTCATCGAGCCGTTCTGCAAGATGCTCGACAGCCATCACCATGCGCTCCAGCCCAACCCTGGCGCGCGGCACCAGATGTCTCCCCGCGGAGACCACGCCAGGCCTTCCCCGGAGCCCATCGTCGTCGAGAACGACGCCGTCCTTGGCGCCAAGGTGATC
Source organism: Anaeromyxobacteraceae bacterium (assembly GCA_041500205.1). GTDB lineage: Bacteria > Myxococcota > Myxococcia > Myxococcales > Anaeromyxobacteraceae > Anaeromyxobacter_A. The sequence continues at coordinate 1,174 of JBGQLS010000031.1, forward strand.
CTTCTCCCTGGAGCGAGCGTGGTGGCGGGCACGAAGGTCCCTGCGGGTACGGTCCTGTCCCGGCGCGGCCGGCGCGCTGCTGGCGCCGAGGTGCCCCCGTCGTACCCGGCGCGGACGCTCTGGCCCATAATCGCGCTGTATTGCCTACGCGCTTGGCAGCTGGCGCTGGCGTGGCTGTTCTGCGGCCGCGCGGCCTTCGGCAAGCGCGTCTTCGCCGAAGGGCGGATCCGGGTCAAGAACCGGGGCAAGCTCGTCCTGGGCAGTGAGCTCCTGCTGCTGCGCGGGATGATCCCAAGCGAGCTCATCTGCCATCGCGATGCGACGCTCGAGATCGGGCCCGGCGGGATGTTCAACTACGCGGTCTCCATCGAGGCGGCGTGCCACGTCCAGATCGGCTCGCGGTGCATGCTCGGGTCATTCGTCCGCATCTCGGATCGAGACGACACCGGGTGTCGCCCCATCACCATAGGCGAGCGCGTCTGGATCGCGCATGGCGCGGTCATCCGCCCCGGCGTCACCATAGGAGACAGGTCGGTGGTCTCCGCCGGGAGCGAAGTCACGCAGGACGTCCCCGCGGACCATCTGGCGGTCGGAAAGCCCGCGCGCGTGGTCCCCCTCAAACTCCTTGCGACGGGTGGACGACTGGACTGAGGCTCGCCCGCAGCCGATCCCTTGTCCGGTTTCACGCTCCCTCGCACACAAGGCCCGCATGTACCGTTCGCCGCTCTATCGCTCGGCGCCGCGCCTCCTGCAGGAGGTGATGCTCGACGCCAGGTGGGCCATCTACCGGGCCATCAGGACTTCGGGTCCGTACCCCCGGTACCTGTCCGAGGTCCGCGCGACCCAGTGGCTCTCCGGCAACGCGCTGCAGGAGTTGCAGCGCGCACGTCTCGACGAGCTCATCCTGAGCGCGCGGGAGGGGTCGCCTTACTACCGCGAGCTGTTCGGACGCCTGGGCATCGAGTCGGCGGCCGATCTCGGGCGCATCCCGCTGTTGACCCGTGGCGAAGCGCGCGGCCGCGCCGCCGAGCTGCGCAACAGGCGCCATCGGGCCTGGACCGTGAAGGGGAGCACGAGCGGGACGTCGGGGACGCCGTTGCACCTCGTCAAGTCGCTGAAGGAACTCCGCTACGAGACGGCGCACCTGCAGCGCCAGCTCGATTGGGCCGGCTACAAGCCGGGAGACCGGCTCGCCTGGCTCCGCGGCGATCTCATCGTGGACCCCGCGCGCAGCGCTCCGCCCTTCTGGCGCCGGTCACGCCTCGGGAACACGCTCTACATGTCGTCGTACCATCTGAGCGCGCGCACCGTGGGCGGCTACCTCGATGCGCTGCAGGCGTTCCGCCCGGCCATCATCCAGGCCTACCCATCCTCCATATCGCTCCTCGCCAACCACCTGGAGATGACCGGTCGCGAGTATCCGCATCTGCTGAAGGGCATCGTCACCTCGTCCGAGAGCCTGCTGCCCGACGCCCGCGCCGTGATCGAGCGGCGCTTCGGGACGCGCGTCTACGACTGGTACGGCAGCTACGAGCGTGTGGCGGCGATCGGCACCTGCGAGCAGGGCCGCTACCATCTGCTCAGCGACTACAGCTTGGTCGAGCTGCACCCGGCGGAGGGCGGCCGGATGGAGCTCATCGGCACCAACCTGCACAACGCCGCCTTTCCGCTCATCCGTTACCGGACTGGCGACTACGTGCTGGTCGACCCTGCCCAGACGTGCACGTGTGGGCGCCACTTCCCGACCATCGCCCGCGTGCTCGGGCGGGAGGACGATATCGTCAAGACGCCGTCGGGCCGGCGAATCGGACGGCTGGACCACATCTTCAAGGGCGCGCACGGAGTCCTGGAGGCGAAGGTCCTGCAGACCGAGCTCTCGCGACTCAGCATCCTGGTCGTGGCGAGCGCGGAGTTCTCCGCCTCGGACCGGCAGCTCATCGAGAAAAAGGCTCGGACGCTGACCGGGAACGAGCTCAAGATCACGGTCGACCTGGTCGATCACATCGATCGGAAGGCGCGGGGCAAGCACCAGCTCGTCGAGTGCCGAATCCCGGAATGACTGAGACATGCGAGTAGCGACACGGCTGAGCTTCTTGTTTCGCCGGGCATCGGTCCTGTCCGGCCCCGAGATCGCATACCGCCTGCGCCGCCTGGTGGGCGACGCCTCGCGCCGCGCCGGTGGCGCGATCGGGATCCGCGGCCACCCCGGCATTGCTGCCGCGGATCATCGGTTCGTCCGCAGCGCCGACGCGCAGCTCTTCGTCCCGCCGCTGGAGCGGTCCGCCGCCAGCGAGCGCCGGCTCCTCGACGGCGACGTGCCCGTCTACGGGAGTTGGATCCCGTGGCGCGATGCCCCGGAATTCTGGCACACCGATCACCTGTTCGGCCGGGTCTGGCCGATGCAGCCGACGGGGCGCATCGGGTACCGCCCCGGCAATCCGATCGGTGACGTCCGGATCGTCTGGGAGCTGAACCGGCTCCAGCACCTCGTGGTGCTCGGCTCCATTGTCGCTGGAGGCGGCGAGAAGGGCAGTCGTGCCGCTCACCTCGTCGACGCCCAGCTCCGGTCGTGGACGTCGGCGAATCCGCGGGGGACCGGTGTGAACCATGCCTCGGCGATGGAGCAGGCGCTGCGCATCGTCTCGGTCACCCATGCGTTCGACTTGGCGCGACCGCTCCTGCCGGCCTCCTCTCGGCGCCTCGTCGCTGAACTCGTCCTCACCCACGCCGCCGACGTCGAGCGCCGTCTCTCGCTGTTTTCCTCCGCCGGGAATCACACCATCGCCGAGTGCGTCGGCCTGCTCTACGCAGGGACGCTCTTCCCCGAGCACCCGCGCGCCGACCGCTGGGCCCGCACCGGCCGGGAGCTCCTCCGGACCGAGGGCGCACGGCAGGTCAATGCGGATGGGGGCGGCATGGAGCAGGCCACCTGGTATCTGCTCTTCGTGGCCGACCTGCTCGGGCTCGCCCAGGCGCTGCTGGCCCATCGCGCGCAACGGCCCATCCCGGAGCTGGATGGCGCGGTCGCCCGCGCTCGAGACTTCCTCGGATGCTTCGGGTCGGGAGCGCGAGACCTGCCGGCCATCGGCGACGGCGACGGCGGCTACGCGTTGTCGCCGGACCTTCGCATCTCGTGGGGGCGCCCGGCGCCAGGAGCGATCGCCCGAGAGCTTCCCCACACCGGTCTCACCGTGGTGGCGCCGTCGGCCCAAGAGCGGCTCGTGGTGCTTCACAACCCCCTGGGGATGCCACCGTCCTGCGGCCACGGCCATGCGGACTGCCTGTCGGTGCTGTTCCGTCGCGGCGGGGTCGACCTCCTCATCGACCCGGGGACCTACCTCTACGGCGGCCCGCCTGCGCTCCGCGCCTACTTCCGTTCCACGCCGGCGCACAACACGGCCACGGTCGGCGGGCGGGACCAGGCCGAGCAGATCGCGCCCTTCATGTGGAAAGGCTCCTACCGCTGCCAGGTGCTCCTGCGCAGGAGCGACGGCGGGCGCCACCTCGTCCTCGCGCGCCACGACGCCTACCGGCGGCGAGGGGTCACGCACTGGCGGGGCGTGGCTTACCAGGAGGAGGCGTTCCTCGCGATCTGGGACTTCCTCGAGGGATCGCGAGGGGCCGGGTTCGCGCTCCACTGGCACCTCGGCTGTCCCGCTCGCCTCGAGGGCGCGGGGAGGGAAGTGGTCCTGGCCCCCCCTGGCTCGTCCCCGCTTCTGATGAGCTTGCCGCCCGGAGAGGCCGCTCTCTTCGCGGGCTCGGAGGCGCCCTTGCTCGGATGGAGATCGACCGACTACGGTCGACGCGAGCCGTGCCCGACGATCCGGTGGCGCCCGTCGCAGGACCGCCGCCCCGAGGCCGTCACGACCTTGTGGCTCACGCAGGGCGAGCACCCGCGGCAGGAAGTGGACGACGCCTTGCGCGAGCTGCGGGCCGCGGCTGGGTTCGGGCGCGTCGCGGCGGGCGAGGACCGCTCGAGGACGGGGCGATCATGAGCCGGGGTGCCCAGGTGACACCGGCCGCGGACGGGGGATCGCTCGAGATCAAGCTCCACCTCCCGAACGCGCTGGCGCACCTGTGGTGCGAGGACGGGCTCGTCTTCTCGCGCAAGAACGGCGTCTACCTTCTCCGGGACCTGGAGCGGCCGCGCCCGGAGCTGGTGGCGCGGATCCCATGGCGCCCGCTCCAGCAACTCTCGCATCTCCGGATCCTGGACCGGATCCTGAAGCACGGGGTCCTGCAGGTGCACCGGACCCGGGACGGCTGCTGGCTCTTCTCGAACAAGGACTCTTGGTGGCGCTGCGAGCCCGGTGGAGACCCCGAGCCCGTCGCGCGGTTCTCGAGGACGCGGCCCATGAACCGGGGGATCTGCGAGTCGCGCTCCGGCGCGACCTACGTCGCCGACTATCTCTTCAACGCAAAGCGGCTCGAGCCCGTCCGCATCCACCGGACCCGGGATCTGCGGACCTTCGAGACGGCGTGGGAGTTCCCGCCGGGCCAGATCCGGCACGTGCACGCGCTGGTGGTGGATCCGGAGGACGGCCGGATCTGGGTCCTGACCGGGGACGACGACCGCGAGAGCACGATCTTCTACACCGACGACGAGTTCGGATCGCTGCGCCCGTTCCTTGCCGCCGGCCAGGTGTCGCGCGCCACGGACCTGGTCGTGCGGCAGGGCTCGCTGCTCTGGGGGATGGACTCGCCGCTCGAGACGTCGCACATCCTGACGGTCCCCAAGCTCCGGCCCGACGCGCTCGCGCGCCAGTGCGAGCTGCCGGGGCCCGCCTATTACATGGCGCAGAACGCGGCCGGTGGGATCTACCTGGGCACCACCGTCGAGCCCGGCCCAGCGGTCAAGGACAAATATGCGCGCATCTTCGCGCTGCGCCCTGACGGCGGGTGGCGCGAGGTTCTGCGGCGGCGCGCCGATCTCTCCCCCCAGCACGGGATCTTCTACTTTCCGCGCGGATCGTCGCCGGAGAACTACCTCGTCTTCTCCCAGCGCGCCCTCGTCCCGCGGGAGGGGTGCCTCACCATCGCGCGCGACCGCGCCTGGGGGTAGGAGTCCGCGCGGATCGGTCGAGCCCGAGCGTCAGGCGCGCTTCGCCCCCAGGCTCTCGTAGAGGCGCGAGAGGCGCTCGAGCGCCACGTCGGTGCTGTAGCCAGCCGCGACCGTGGCGCGGCCCTGCGCGCCGAGCCGTCCGCACAGCGCCGGATCCGCGATGAGACGTCGGAGCGCGACGGTGAGCGCTTCCACGTCGCCGGGCGGCACCAGGAGTCCCTCCTGGCCGTCGCGGACCACCTCGGGGATCCCGCCCACCGGGGTGGATACCACGGGCCGGCTGGCGGCCATCGCCTCCAGAATGGACATGGGCAGTCCCTCGTTGAACGAGGGGAGCGCGAAGGCAGTCGCCCGGCGCAGCTCGCGCTGGCGGTCCTCGGGGCCGATGAAGCCGAGGATCTCGACCCGGTCGCGCACGCCCGCCCGGTCCACGTGGTCGCGCAGCGCCGGTAGCTCGCCGTCGCCACCCACGGCCAGGACCAGGTCCGGGAACTCGGGGGCGAGCCGGGCAACTGCGTCCACCAGCGGGAAGATGCCCTTGCGCCGCTCGACGCGCCCCAGGAAGAGGATCCGTCGACCGTCGCCGGGGTCAGGCGGCGGCACCTCGGCCGGCAGCACGATCGGGTTCGGGATCACGACGACGCGCGCGGTGGGGGCGAGCTCCTGGACGAACCGTCGCCAGCTCTCCGACAGCACGATCACCGCCGAGCTGCGCTCGAGCGTCTGGCGGATCCACCAGCGGAGCGCGGGTCCGGCCTCCTGCCTGAAGAAGACCTCGAACTCGGCACCGTGCAGGTGGAAGAGCGTCGGCACGCCGGCGGCGCGACCGATTGCCAGGGCGAGCGACTTGCGGTGGAAGCTGGACCGGGAGGCCGAGTGCGCGTGAAGGAGCGCGAGGCGCCCGCGGGCCGAGAGGGTCAGTAGCTCGGCGAAGGCCGCACCGGCGGTGGCGGCCTTGCGCAGCGGCGAGCCCAGGCGCCTGGAGGTCAGGTATCGGACGGACCAGCGATCCAGGAACCCCGCCGCCCGGTACACCCGGACGACAGCGGCCACGCCGCCGTGTCCCTCGGGGTCCGTCCCGATCATCACGTTCATACGATCCGTCATCGCCCCGGCGCTCCTCCGGCCGACCGGGGCCGCCCGGCCCCGGGACCGCCTCCGCCCACCACCGAGCCATGCTGGTAGGCGCCCAGGTCGGGCGCCGCGCCGGCCGGCACGGGCTTGTCCTCGAAGTCTCGGGCGTGGCCGAGCGCGACGCCGCGCCCGATGGCGGGGCTGTGCTCTCGCAGGTGGACGTTGCCATGCTCGAGGTCCACCAGCTCCGGGTCCGCGCGCAGGTCCGTCGCGTCGAGCGCCAGCCCGAGTCGGCTGCTCCCGTCGAAACGCCAGAACAGGTTGTGGTCGTGGGTGAACCCGGCGTGATTGGCCAGCGCGGAGCCGGAGCCCATGACGACCAGGTTGTTGCGGAGCGCTACCGTGTCGGGCTTCGGGGTCGCCTTGAACCAGAAGATGGGCTTGCTGCCCTGCAGCGAGACGATGCTGTTGTTCTCCACCCGGAACCGCTTGATGTCGAGCCCGAAGGCGCCGACGGTGTGGAATACCCCGAAGGGGCCGCAGTTGACGGCCACGTTGTAGGCGACGACGTTGTCGTGTGCCTGCTCGCCGCGCGTCCCCCCGACCTCCAGGAAGCCCTCGACCTCTTCGGCGTAATTATGGTGGACGGCGCAGCGGCTGACGCTTCCGTAGAACTCGACCGCACCGCCGTCGAAACCATAGTCGATCGAGGGAGCGCGGCAGCGAACGAACCGATTGTACGACACTTCGTTGTCCGAGTGCTCAAGGCTGACGGCGCTGGCCCCGTAGTCGTTGTCGGGCTGGGGATCGCTGCGGACCATGTGAAGATCGTGAACGAAGTTGCGGGTGATCAGGTTGTGGGGGCCGTACACGACGACGCCGTGGCCCGTGTTGGTGATCTCGCACTGGCGGATGACGTTGTGCGCCGAGCCCTTGCCGATCTCGACTCCCGCCACGTGCGTGTTCCTGAGGACGACCTTCTCGATCGCGACGTAGGAAGCCCGATCCCGCAGAGTGATGACATTGGGCGGCCAGGTCGCCTCCCCCCGATTGTCCAGCACCGGGTCGGGTCCGGAGCCGTACGCGGTGAAGGTGATGGGGCTGTGGGCGGTCCCCGAGCTCCGGACGATCAGCTTGCCGTAGAAGGTCGCGCCGCGCTTGAGCGCGACCACGGTCCCCGGCATGAGTCTTGTCGCGTTGACCTTCGCGAGCGTCTTCCAGGCCGCGGCCGGGGAGGTCCCCGCGGCCCGGTCGTTCCCGGCGCCGCTGTCGACGAAGTAGCGTGGCCCCTTGCCCGCGTCGCCGGCGCTGTCGGCCACCTCCTCCCCGGCCACCCCCACCGACCACGTGCCGAGCGCGGCAAGGACAGCCACGGCCGCGAGACGAAGCGGGTACGCTGCCCGCCTGGCCTCCCAGGATGCCATCAGATCGCTCCGCCTTCCCGGCGCGGCTCGTCACCGTGGGTGCCTGGCGGCGTCGCCTCGGCGCCGTCCAGCTTGGCTGCCAGCGGCCCTCCGCCACCCTTCAGGACCGCCTCCATCACCGCCTCCGTCCGGCGCGCCATCTCCTGGACGGAGAAGCGCCCCTCGATCGACGGCCGCGCCTGGGTCGAGAGCGCGCGGAGGAAGCCCGGATCCGAGGCGAGCCGCCCCAAGGCGGCGGCGAAGGCGTCCACGTCCCCGACCGGCACGAGGAGCCCGTTCTTGCCGTGGTCGACGAACTCCGGGATGCCGCCGAGGCTCGACGAGACCACGGGCTTCCCCATCGCCAGACACTCGAGCAGCGCCAGCGGCAGCGACTCGGTCGAGGTCGAGAACAGGATGGCCGCGTCCAGAATCGAGAGGACCTTCTTCGGGCCCTTCACCCGGCCCAGCCAGCGGACGTCCTCCTCGAGCCCGAGCTCCCTGGTTCGATTGCGAAGGCGCGCCTCGAGGCCTTCCCAGCCGCCGGGGGGGCTACCTAGAAAGAGGACCTTGGCCCGCCGGCCACTCCTCTTGAGGCGCGCCACGGCGTCGAGCACGCCGTTGTGGTTCTTCTCCGGCCGGATGGTAGCGACCATTCCCAGGACGAGGCCCTCGCCCTCGATCCCGAGCTGCCGCCGCAGCTCCGCCTTCTCGCTCGCCGGGACGTCGTCCCGGTACGCGGCGAGGTCGATGCCATTGTGCACCGTGGTCATCTTCGGCGCGAGCCACGGGTGCTTCGCCGCCCAGTACCGTCGCTGGGCGTCGCAGACCGCGATCACGCCGCCGCAGGAGCGCATGAGCGGGATGTACAGGAGCCGGTTCGCGAGTTCCTCCTTCCATCCGCGGCTCATGGTCGTGTGGATGGCGCTGATGACCGGCACCGAGCGCCCGGAGGCGAGGATGGCCGCCCTCGCCACCGGCAGCGAGATCTGGAGCGTGCAGTGCACCAGCGCGGTGCGGTCGTCCCGGATGATCCGCGCCAGGTGGAGCACCGGCCGCCCGTCTAGCTTGAACTGCCTCGGCCTCGCGACGTAGCGGACCCGGTCCCGCGCGATGGCGTCCGCCAGGTCCGAGGGCTCCGCGAACGTGAACAGGGTGGGCTCGAAGCGATCGCGGTCGAGGTTGTTCACGAGATCGATGACCTGTCGCTCGGCTCCCCCCGTCCGCAAGGTCGGTACGACGAAGACGACTCTACGCTTTGCGCTCATGTGCCCCCTCCGTGTACATCCGCGCGGTCTGCGCCGCGATGTTCTTCCACGAGAGCCGCGTCTGCCCGATGAGCCGCGCGCCCTCGCCGAGGAGCCTGCGGCGCTCCGGATCCTTGAGCAGGCTGATGATCGCCTCCGCGAGCTGCTCGGGGCGGCCCGGGTCGACGAGGATGCCCGACTGCTCCTCGACGACCTCCGGCAGGCTGCCCACACGGGTGGCCACCACCGGCTTCCCGTAATCGTAGGCGATGGGGATGACGCCGCTCTGGCTCGCCTCCACGTAGGGGAGGACCACGATGGCGGCGCGCCTGAAGAGCCGCGGCACCTCGCTGTTGGGAATGAAGCGGTTGTGGATCTCGAACACCCCAGGCTCCCGGATCAGCTGTCGGTACGGCTCGAAGCGCCCGGAGCCGGCGATGACGAAGAGCGCCTCCGGCACCGCGGCCGTCACTCGCGGCTGGGCCGCGATCAGATCCTCCAGCCCCTTGTACGGCGCGATCCGCCCGAAGAACAGGACCGTGTACGGCTCCTCCTGCACGGCGGGGTCGTCCCAGGTCCGGTAGAGCGAGAAGACGCCGTGCGGGATGGCTGTGACCCGCGATCTCCGCGTGAGCTCCGGGGAGACCACCTGCAACTGCTTGCGAAGCGCCTCGCCGTGGACGACGAGCTTCTTCGCGGAGCGAAACAGCCTCCGGTAGAGGAACCCCAGCAGCCCGCGCGACTTGTGCGTCTCGCCGGGATGGTTCTCTATGTCGTGGATGGTCACCACCAGCCGGTGCCGGTTGAGAACGGCGAGGAGCACGATCCGCCAATCGCTCGTCGCCTGGACGTGCAGGACCTCCGCGCCCCACTTCTTCATGCGCCGGTGGAGACGGACCACCTCCAGGAGGCCCCTGAGATCGCGCCGCCGGTAGCGGAGCTTCGTGCGTTCGATGCGCGGGTTCAGGGCCTGTCGCAGGTAATGGTCGACCGGCACGGGCGCGTCGGAGGGCGAGATCTCCTGGCTGTGATCCCGAGAAATGAACAGGACCTCGTGCTCCTCCGCCATCGCGTTCGACAGCTCGGTCACGTAGTACAGAAACCAATCCTGCAGGAAGACGATCTTCATGGATGGCGCGCGCTCCCGATCGTCCCCATTCTGCGCCTCCCTCATCCAGCGTGCCGGTTTCGGATCTCAGCGAAGATCCCGGGCGCGAGGACGAGCACCGCCCCCACGTACAGGATGATCCCGCTCGACCCCATCGATGCCAGGCGTAGCACGGGGCCTCGCGCCCGGAGCAGGAGCCCGATCACGGTCACGCCCGCGCACATGGCCAGGGTCGCCAGGACCGGGCGCGCGAGCACAGCCGCCCACTGGCCGACCGTCCCTCCACACTCCGTCATGGCGGAGCGGATGAACAAGAACGCCACCGGGATGGACGAAAGGCCGACCATGACGGTTACCCCGGTGAGGCCGCCCAGCTTGGCGCCCACGCTGACGCCGATCACGGTCATCAGTAAGGAGAGGAAGTTGAAGATGAGGTTGCGGCCCGTTCTGCCGCGGGCGTTGATGAGGAACGCGCCCAGCGACATCAGGATATTGAGGAGCGCGAAGGGGCACAGCACCTGGAGAGGCAGCACCGCCGAGCGCCACGTGGGCTTGAGCAGGGCCGCGAAGAGATCCGGGGCCAGCATGGCCAGGCCGGCGAAGGCCGGGACCGCGACGAACCCCGTGTACCGCGTCAGGGCGAGGAACGCGCCGCGTAGCCGGGCCGCATCCTCCTGGAGCCTGGCGAAGAGCGGGAAGGCCACGCGCGAGAGCGTGGCCGAGGCGAACTGCGGCAGCGCCCCCGCGAACTGCCAGGCGAGGGAGTATAGGCCGAGCGCATTGGGGCCGAGGAGGCGGCCCACCAGGAACTGGTCGGCGCGGTTGGCGGCGAACCACAGGATGCGGGAGGCGGTGATGTTGACCCCAAAGGACATGAGCGGCCGCAAGGTCGACCAGGAGAACTCCCCCGTCAGCCGCCAGCCGGCGCACCGGTAGCACGAGAGCGAGAACGCCATCTCCACGCCGATCTGCGGCAAGATGAGGCTCCATACCCCCGCGCCGTGCAGGGCGAGCCAGATCGACGCGCCCACCCGCAGCACGCTCAAGACCACCTCGCGCTTGGAGAGTTCCTCGATGCGCACGTCGCGCGAGAGGATCGCCTGCGCGATGGTCCGGAAGGGCAGGAACAGCAGGATGCTGCTCTGGACGACGATGATGAGGCCGATGCCCGGCGTGCCGAAGAGGGAGTCGAGCAAGGGCCGCGCGAGCACCGAGCCGCCGAACCCCACGAAGCCCCCCACCAGCAGGAGCCAGAACGATCCGGCCAGCTCCGCCTGCGTCAGCTTGGGGCGCTGGATGAGGGCCTGGAGGAATCCCGCGTCGAGGAACTGTTGCAGGAAGCCGAGATAGACCTGGCCCATCGCGAAGAGGCCGAAGTCGGCGACCGGCAGGATCCGCGCCAGCATCAGGGTCCCGATGAAGGTGGCGCCCTGCGAGATGATCTTGGCCGCCACGCTCCAGGAGAAGGACGTGACCGCTCGGGAGTGGAGCGATGGCTGGCCCGTCGCCCGGCCGCGCTCACCCGCGGGGGCGGCCACGCCGCCGTCGCCCAGTGGCAGAGGTGCTCCCTCTGCTCGTGAGCTGTCTATGGGCAACGGGGCGTCAGGTGCCATGCCGCCTTGCCGCGAAGCCTATGCCCATTCCCGCCAGCAGGAACAGCCCTAGCTCCGGGGCGCTCCCCGTCGAATACACGTCGGTGTTCATGTTGAGCAGCGTGCCGAGGATCGCCGCCGCACCTCCGGCGTAGAAGGCTCCTTCGAAGAGGGTGCGCCCCGACGCTTGTCTCACGAAGAAAACCAGCGCGACAATCCAGAGCGCGAGGTACAGGACGCCTCCCGGGATCCCCGTCTCCGCCGTCACCAAGAGCAGCTTGTTGTGCACGGGATAGGGGAGTGTCGGCCCGTACCCGCCCATCTGCTCGACGTAGTTGCCGAGGCCGACACCCGTGACGGGGTGGTGCGAGATCATGGCGATCGCCTGCTTCATCTGCGGCAATCGGCCCGCCTCTCCCTCGAGCTCGTACGCCGTCTCCGTGACCCGTGCGATGACCGACCCGGAGAAGGCGACCACGATGACAAGGCCCATCGCCACGATGGCCGAAGCGAGCGCCAGCTTCCGCGGCCGCGCCATGTCCTTCCGCAGGCTGCCCCATGTGACCACGAGGATCGTCGTCAGCCCGATGCTGATGAGGCCGGCGCGAGAGAGCGTCAGGGTGGCGGCCACCCCGGCCAGACCGAAGAGGGCGAGGAGCGCCACGCAGTGCCAGCTTCGCCTGGCGGCGAACGCCAGCGCGAGGACGACGGGCGCGAGCAGCCCGACGTATTCCGAGAGGACGGTCGGATTGAGCGTGCCGCCGCTGCGGGTGAGCATCCCGGCGGCGCTATCCTCCTCGAAGTGCTGGTACAGGCCGAACGAGCTGCCGGTCAGGAATTGAGCGATCGCGATCAGCGATTGCGCGCCCAGAGCCAGGAACAAGCCGGCGAGGCCCCACCTCAGGCGCTCGGGGTCGGTCGCGCAGTAGGCGACCGCGGCGAGGACGAGGAGCAGGCGAACGTAGCCGGCACCCTGGATCAGGGCGACATCGGACCGCGACGACACCACCGCCCCGGCGAGCGCCCATCCACAGAACAGTCCGCAAAGGAGGAGCGCCCGGCGCCCCCCCGAGCCGAGGCTCCCCAGCGGCATGCTGCCGCCGGTAGCCCTCGCGAAAAGGATCGCGAGCAGCACGGCGAGCGGCACGTCGATCGCCCCGAGCGTCATGAGTGAGGGATCCGGTGCATCCGGCAGCGGGTTCCCGCCGATGACCTTCACGAAGTTGAAGGAGGACAGGACGCAGATCAGGAAGAGCCAGAGCTTCGCGTCCTTGACGACGAGCGCGAGGGGGATGACGAGAAACACCGCCCCCACGTAGAGCAGCTGCCACTTGGGCTCGAGTAGCTGCCCCAGCACGGCGGCCAGCGCCGGGACGAATAGCCACAGCTTGTCCCAGGAGAGCGCGAGTGCGCCGCTTCGAGCTTTCGGATGCGCGATCACCGGCTCACCGCTCGTGCGCCGTGCGCGCCGCGTGGCACTGACCCGCGCGCCGTGGCGGCGGGACCACGCCCAGCTCGCGTGGAGCACGCGAGGCAATTGCGACGTGCGCCAGCGTCCCCATCGGAGCCCCCCCTCGGTATGCGGTCGGACCGTGAGCACTCATCGATTCGCTCGAGCACGCCGTGCGTCATCGGCCGCGCCACATCGGTGGGCGGTCACTGGTCGCCTACCTCGTACCACGTCCCTTCGCGCCACGCCATGCTCGGATGCCATGTCAAGCGAAGCAGTTACTTGACGAATTGTGTGTCTCCCGTGTACGGAGAGCTGGGAGGCTCAGAACGATCTATGCGGAAATCTTACACGGCAATGTTGTCAATCTCGGCGGCTACGCTCCTCGCCTGTGGTTCGAGCGGCGGGAAGTCACCTAGCCAGCCTGCAGGTACGCTGGTGATCAACCCGGCCAGCGCTCAGACGGTCTTCGCCGGCACCCAGCCGAACCTCACGTACACGGCGACCTTGACGGGCGCGACCGGCGCCATCACCTGGAGCCTGAGCCCGGCGTCGCCCGGAGGCGGGGCGCTCTCGGCGACGACGGGCACCACGGTCACCTACAATCCGCCCGCGAGCGTCGCGTCCGACACGACCGTCACGCTGACGGCCACCGCCGGCGGCCTGACGACCCCGGTGACCATCACGGTGCAGGTGCCGCCCGTCACGCCGAACCTGAGCGTCAGCCCATCGCCTGCGGGACCTTTCACGGCGGGTGGAGCGGGCGTCACCTTCACGGCGACTCAGCTCAATGCCTCGAACACCATCACCTGGAGCCTCAGCGCGCCGGTAGGGTCCCTGTCTGCCACGACCGGCACCAGCACCATCTACACCCCGCCGGCTGGCGTGCCGCAGAACACCGTCGTGACGCTGACGGCCACCGCGGGCCTCCTGACGGCTACGTCCACGTTCACGGTCCAGCCCGGGACGCCCGGCCTGACCGTCAGCCCGACCTTGAACGCCGCGGGCAACGTCGCGTTGTCCGTGCCGACGACCTTCACCGCGACCTTGCTCAACTCGACGGCGACCATCAACTGGACGCTCGCCCCTGCGACCGGGAGGGGCTCGCTCTCCGCGGCGAGCGGGACCACCGTCGTCTACACGCCTCCCACAGTCACGGGGAGCGTGGGCGGGGTGACGCTGACCGCGACTGCCGGCGCCCTCTCGAAGACCATCCCGATCGTCGTCGATCCTCCCACCGTGGCGGCGACCACCGTGAAGACGCTGCTCCAGGACTTCACGGTGGATAACTTCACTGGCGGCACGTTCACCGAGGCACCCTTTGCCGTCGCAGCAGGCCACGCCGCGGCGCACGACGCGACCCACGATCTGGGCTCGACGAAGGTGAGCTTCACCTCCGCAACCAATGATCAGTTCGCAGGCGTGGTGGCGACCCCGGCGGCACCCTTGGACCTGTCCACCGCGGACGTGCTCGCGCTCGACGTCGGCTTCGACGTCGCCAACGCGAACACGCAGACGTTCACGCGCGTCCAGGTCCTGTTCTGGTCCAACGCCACCGACTTCTTCGTGGCGCCGGGCGCAGGTTTCATGAGCACCATCGCCAAGCCCGGGCGCATCGCGATTCCGATCAAGAGGACCTCCCTGGTCGTCGGGGCGGGTTCGGTTGGTACGCCGACCTGGTCATCGATCCAGAAGATCGAGATCCGGTTCATCTCCGTGGACGGTATCGGCTCGAACCAGGCGATGTTCATCTACAACCTGTGGCGCATCGACTCGGTGAAGCCGAAGGTCGTCCTCACCTTCAACGGCAGCAACGTGTCGATCAACAACGTGGCTGCCCCCGCGCTCGCAGCGGCCGGATTCCTGGGCACGCTGAACCTGGGTGGGAACGTGGTCGGCACCGGCGGGCATATGACGCTGGCGCAGGTGCAGGGGCTGTTCGCCGCCGGATGGGACGTCGGCAACCTCACGTTTACCAACACCGCCCTCACACAGATGGGGGCCATCACTTGCACGGCAGGCGTCGCCACCTTCACGGCTGGCGACCCGGCCGACACGCTGGTGAACGTGAACGTGGCTGGCACGGTGACGATCTCGGGCGCGGAGCAGTTGGTGTTGAACGGGTCGCAGACCGTCGCCAGCAGGCCGAACGCCGCCTCGTTCACCTTCAACGTGGCGGGTGGTGCTTGCCCGTTCATCCCAGTAATCCCGCCTAGTACGCCGGGCCCGGCGCCCGGCTTCATCTCCATCCCGAGGCTCGCCGACGGCGCCATCACCCTGGCTGTCCAGGGCGAGTTGGATTTTGCGAATACCAACAGCATCGCTCGAGGCCACGATCACTTCGCCTATCCGCAGACCTACTTCGACGACCACGTCATCGGGCTCCTGCAGGCGCTGAACATCAAGACCGCGACGGTAGGGGGCAACAAGGGGCCGCTCGAGGACTACTCGACCCCGACGTTCACCGGCATCCTCGACCCGTTCCACATCCCCTCGGTGCCGGTCACCGTCCATGTGGACCTCGCTCTCCCTCACGCCACGGCTGCGGAGCTGCTCGGCATCGTGGACGCGGCGGTCGCGAAGGGCTCCTCGCTCCACCTGTTCGTGAACAACCTGGTCACGGCGAGCCCTGCGACCACCGACTTCCTCAGCTCCGAGTTCCAGCTGCTCGTCACGGGTCTCAAGACCCGGAGCGACGCAGGCCAGCTCAACGTCGTGACGGCCACCCAGTGGTACGCCGGTCAGTAGAGGCCTGAGCCATTCGAAGACCGCAGCCCCGTCCGCACCTCATCTCTGGTGCGGGCGGGGCGCTTCCTCGAAGCGCGCTGTCGGTGAAGCTGGCGGTTGCTTCGGGAACGTGACCAACGCTCACTGCCTTAACGGCTCCCTTTGCAATGAGTTAGGTGCGGCCCTTCTTGGGGGTGGGTGGCGAAGCCGCCGGCTCGCGTCGCCGCCGCCGGCATGGCTCACCGCTCGCCCAGGCCACCGCCTCTTCTTCCTGACGCGCTCGGGCAACTGCGTGCCGACCCCGCTGCGGGCACGGTACCGTCCACGGCGCGTGGTCGGCGGTCGGCGGAGCGTCACAAACACCGCGCACGCCCCTCTTCACACCTGGCTCGTGAAGACCCTGGCTGCGCGCCGCGCAAGATGGCCATCGCACGCCAAGGAGTCGCGGCTGGGCCATCATCGCGTAGGCGTGGAAGAGCGGCCTCGAAGTCAAAGAACGCGATGAAGCGGTGAAATGCCGCGAGACGCGCAGAAGCGCCGTCGTCTGAATCGCCCTGGGCCAGCACTCAAGACCTGTCGAAAAATGCCCTTGGCAGGGTGGGACCCCGACGGCTGGGCCTCCCGGTGGGGGAGAGGGAGTAAACGCGCTGGCCCCTCACCCCACCAGCAACTCCACCCCACCGAACAGACCTTGACGTCTCCGTCTCGTCCGACCATCCCTGCGACTCATCCTGGGCCAAGGCCGGCGCGCTCACGCTTTCACGTGCCGGACGTCCCATGATTCCCCAGCAGTGCCAAGTTCTTCGACGGCGCTGAGACCAATGCCGAGGGCTATGCCGGCGGGGTGGGGGGGCGCGAGCCTCGGTGACTCAGGATGGTACACGGCCCCCAGATCGTGGTACCCGCGCAAGCGACGCGAGCGGGACGAGCCTCGTTGAAGCGCCTCAGCCCGCGCGATGGCGCTGCTGCCTTCGCTCTAGGATCTTGGCGTGAAAACTCCGTGGTGTTGGTGCGTTCCTACGGGTGAGGCCATTGTGGGGAGGAACGTTCGCGAACGTTCCCGAACGCGCAGGGGCGCAGCCTCGATGGGCTCCGGGCCGCGTCAACGTGACGCACAACGCGGTCTGCAGGGCCCCTCGGCGCCCACGGCCTGACAATCGGTAGGGCGGGCTCGTCCTTTGCAGTACATTCGCTCTGTGTCATCGACATATGCGCACCTCGCCCCAGATCGTGTCTCACTGTCAGTAGATGGCCTTCTATGTCCCACGTTTCAACGCAGGCGGGAGAACGTACCTATCACGTGGGATGGCATCACACACTGTAGAGAGAGATAAGCACGTCAACGGAGCCGCTGTGCGGAGCGGTCCGCTACCGCAGGGTGCAGGACGGGGGGGGAAGTCCGGTATGTCTCAACTGTTCGCGATGCTTCTCGGAGCGTTTGCGATTTCGCTGGGTGTGACTCGCCTGGTTCGAGATGCCGCCGTGGGATGCGGGTTGCTCGACGGCGTCACCAGCTCACGCAAAGTTCACAAACGCGCCGTGCCGCGCCTCGGGGGCCTCGGCATTGTGGTCGGAGCTTACGGAGCCCTCGCGCTGAGCCTCGTCATCCCGGACGTCCGGGCCGCGCTCCTGAACGATGGCGCGAGGCTGTTCGGGCTCGTCGTCGCGGGACTCGCCGTGACGGCGATCGGCATCCTGGACGATGTTCGCGGGGTCCGCGCCAGGGAGAAGCTGGCGGTGCAGATGATCGCGGGGCTGCTCCTCTACGCGGTCGGCTTCCGCATCGAGGTCGTCGGCAACCCGTTCGGCCCGCCCATCCCGCTCGGTCCGCTGGCACTGCCAGTGACGCTGCTCTGGATCGCGGGCGTCTCCAACGCGCTCAACCTCATCGACGGCCTCGATGGCCTGGCCGGCGGCATCGCGTTGACGGGAACGATGGTCGTCCTGGCGCTCGGCGCGAACGGGGGCGACTACACCGCCACGCTCATCGCGGTCGCGCTCGCCGGCAGCGTCCTCGGATTCCTCGTGTTCAACGTCAACCCTGCGTCGATCTTCATGGGCGACACGGGAAGCCTCTTCCTCGGGACGATGCTGGCGGCGCTCGCGATTCGACCCCAGGCGTATGCGGCGCACGAGATGTCCCTGCTCGCGATGGTGCTGGCGCTCGCCGTTCCGATCGCGGACACGCTGGCCGCGATGGTGCGGCGCGCAGCGCGGGGGATGCCGATGTCCAGCGCCGACCGGGAGCACGTTCATCATCGGTTGCTTGATATCGGGCTGGGGCACCAGCAGGCGGTGCTCGCCCTCTGGACGGCGACGGCGTTGCTGGCCTCCGCGGGCGTGTACGTGGCGTGTGGAACCAACGGCCGCGGCCTCGTCCTCGTCCTGGCCATGTCGGCCGGTGTCTCCGCGCTGTACTGGCTGAAGATGATCCGCCCCTTCTCGCCCGCGCTCATGGTGCGGCGCCTGCGCAACCGCAATCGCCTGCGCGCCGTCAGGCTCCTCCAGGACCGGCTTCGCAGGGCGACGTGTGTGGCGGAAGTTCGCGAGGATGTCGGCCTGGTCGCGCCCGCGATCGACGTCGAGGCCATCTCGCTCAAGCCGGCCAGCGATCACGGAGACCTCCACCTCCAACCCGATCGCGGCCTCGTCACGGCGTTCCCTGTCGACTCCAGTCACCCCGAGCGCGGTGCCCTCGAGGTGCTGTGGGGCGAGCGAAGCTCGAGCATCGATCGCGACACCGAGGTCGCCATCGAGATCCTGTGCGAAGGCGTCGCCGGCGCGCTCAAGCGCATCGAGCGCAGGGCAACCCCGGCCCAGCCGTCGAGCGCCGTCGAGCACGTGCACCCGTAGCGCCGGAGGTCGACGAGACGCGGTCCGCGTGGGAGCCCACACGGCTGTGGTATTTCGACAACACGGCCGTGGTATTCCGACAACACGGCCGTGGTATTCCGACATCCCCCGCGGGGGTGGTATGCGAGAGCTAACGAAAGCAGGTGCCGGTGAAGGTGCGCCCTGGCTCAGCGCAGATAGGGTCGGAGTCCCTAGTTAGGTAACTCTGTCGGGGTGGGTGGACGTAAGCTGGCGCTTCGGTGCACGCTGCTCTTGCACTCGAGCAGACCAGGCGGGCGGGAGGGGCTGACATGGCCCGTTTGGAGCCTGCAACAGGAGGTCACTCGTCTCGGGGGAGCAGGATGCACCATCGGCGGAAACGGAAGAGGCTCCTCACATGGGCACCCATCGTGCTCGCGGGGCTCCTCATCATCGCGGCCTTCATCATCGCGCCGTCGTTGCAGCCCGCCTCGCCCCCGATCAGGTCGGGCACGCCCAACCCCCTCGTGACCAGGCTGACGCCGTCGGCCGAGGCGCGTGACGGCGAAGACGCGACGGGTGGGACGAACGGGGCCACTCCGCAACCGGGAGCGCTCGCCGAACGAGCCGACTCCTCCCCAGCCGACGCTCGAGGCTCCCCCCGAGCTGGCGAGCGAAGGGCGCCGACCGCCAAGGAGACGAGCACCAAGCAAGCGAGCACGCGCGCGAAGCGGCGGCGCGCTCCCCAGCCAGAGCGCAAGCCTGGCGACCCGCAGGACGGCGCGGGCGCCTCCGACCTCAACGTCAGGTGGAACCAGTGACATTCCGCATGCTCATTGCGATCGCGCTCGTGGCGGCCCCGGCCCTCGAGGTGCTGGCGGCACCCGCGGCGCCCACTCGCATCTCCATCTCCGCCACTCCGCGGCAGGTGGAACTCGTCCCCGGGGCCCGTGCCACCCTCCGGATCACGGCTCCGGAGATGCCTCTCCTGACGGTGAACGTGGGTCAGATCGAGAAGCTGCGCTCGATTGGCCAGGGCGCGTTCGAGGCCACCTACTTGCCGCCGCGCGAGACGTACCCGCAGGTCGCGATCATCGTCGCCACCTCGGCTCGCGGCCAGGGCTGGCTCTCCCTCCCCCTCGCCGGAACGGGCGAGGTCTCGGTGAAGGCGGATGCCAGGGGCGTCGCGACGGTCAGCATCGGGAACCAGCGGTTCGGCCCGCAGCGCGCCGGCGCCGACGGCCGGGCGCTCATCCGGATCGTCGTCCCGCCGGGCAGTCGCGAGGCGGTGAGCGGCGGAAAGAAGATGAACCTCAACACCCCCGACGTGTCGCACGTGTACGTCACCTCGAGTCGAGCCAACGTCGCCGCCGACGAGAGCGCGCCGCTACTCGTACGAGCCTTCGCGGTGACGCCGCAAGGTAAGCCTCGCCGGAGCGCACCCCTGGAGCTCGAGGCCAGCTCCGGCAAGCTCTCCGTGGCGCGCGAGACCGAGCCCGGGGTGTACGAGTCCCGCTGGACCCTGCCGCCTGGCGTCGGCGCCGCGAGCGTCGAGGCGAGGCTCACCGACGAGATGGCCTCCGTCTCTCGCACCGCCGTGCAGCGCGATCCGGCCAAGCCCCGCCGGCTCAAGCTCGAGGTCGATCGCGCCACGGTCACCGCCGGCGAGGGGACGCTCGACTTCAGCCTGTCGTTCGAGGACGGCGCCGGGAATCCGGTGGATGACGTGAACCCGCGCGCTACCACCAGCATCGGAACCTTCCTCGGCTGGACGCGGGGGACGCCTGGCCGCTGGATGGGCCACGTCTCGATCCCGGAGCGCCTCGACGGCGATAACAAGCTCGTCATCGTCGCGAGCGCGGACGACCTGCTGCAGCGTCGCGAGGTAAAGCTCCTTCCTGGCCCGACGGCGGAGCTCACCGTCAACGGCGGCGGGGGCGCAGGCAACGGGTCGCCCATCACGCTGTCCGTCGCCACGCTCGATCGGTTCGGCAATCCAAGCGACGACTCGCCTCCCGAGGCGAGGGCGACGCTCGGCAAGGTCGACCGGCCGGTGCGCCAGCGCGCCGGTCTCTATCGCGTCCAGTACCACCCTCCGGCGTCCGCCACCGCTGCTCGGGACGAGATCACCATCCGCGCCGGACGCGCCGAGCGAGTGATGCGCGTGCCGCTCCGCGCGCCCGTGGATTCGCGGCTCGCGATAGCGGTCAAGGGCGGCGCGGCGGGGCGATCGGGAGCGTTTGGACCGGCGGCCGGCGCAGAGGCGGCGCTCTGGGGCCTGGGCAGCAATCGCTTTGGGCTGGTGCTGGAGGGGACCTGGTTCAGCTTCGCGCAGGACAACACGCTCAGCACCCCTTCGGGCCCGTTCGCCTTGAGCAGCAAGGCCTCATATCTGGCGTTCACGGGCGCCCCCGCCTGGCGACAGCCCCTCGGTAGGCGCACCGTGCTCTGGGCGTCCATAGGTGGTGGGGTCGTGCGCGCCCAGAGCAGCTCGAGGCTCGGCGGCCAGCCCACCATCGACGAGGTGCGCTGGGTGGCGGCCGGTACGGCGGCGGTGTCGCTGGGCGCCAGGATGTGGGGCGGATACCCGTTCCTCGAGGTGCGCGCGCTGTACGTCGGCGACCCGGGCCTGGCCGGTCTCTCCGGATCGTTCACGCCCATTTTCCTCCAACTGGGGTATCGCTTCGATGCGTTCTAGCGCGGTTTGCTCGATGGCGGTCGCGGCGCTCCTCGCCGGAGGCTGCTCCGGCTCGACGCCGACCGCGGACCAGTTCCCGGCACCCCTCTCCATCAGCCCGAATGTCGGCTACTCGGGCGATCCGGTGGCGGTGGTCATCACCGGGACGGGCTTCCTCGCCAAGGCGTCGCAGCCCTCCGGGGGCAGCACCCCTACGCTGGACACACACCACCGCGCCTGGCTCGGGAAGACCGAGCTCGACGTCACCTGGAACAGCACCACCTCTCTCAACGCCACGGCGCCGGCGGGCCCCGATCCGGGCACCTACGATCTGACGGTCGAGAACGCGATAGGGAACCGCGGCGAGCTCAAGGCCGCTTACACCGTTCTCGCGGTGCCCGTGTTCTCGGCGACCGCGTCGGTCGATCACCCCACCGTGAGCGTCGGGCAAGCCCTCATCCTGACGCTCACGGTCAGGAACAGCGGGAGCAGCGACATCACCAGCTTCGCCCTCGGGACACCGACGGTCAGCTCCACCGACGGAGGCAACGCTATCTCCACGGGAACGGCCCCCAGCGCGCCCTCGACCATCGCGGCCGGGGGGACGGAGAGCTTTACGTGGACATTCGCTCCGACGACGCCCGGGCACGTCGCGATCAACGTTACGGCGGCGGGCGTCGACAGCCTCTCGGGGAAGACCGTCACCGCCGCGCCTCCCGCGCCTGTCCCCGTGGCCATTCGCGCCGCTGCTCCGGGGGGGCTCACCGCGACGGCGGTGGCTGGAGGTCTGATCGACTTGAGCTGGACCAGCTCCGCCGGCGCCACCGGGTACGAGGTCCTTCGCGGCCCCTCCGCCGGGGCGGAGAGCACGACCCCCATCGCAACGCCCACGGGAACGTCATTTCAGGACACCGGCCTCACGCCTGGAACGACCTTCTTCTACGTGGTGCGATCGACGAGCGCGGGGGGTACCTCGGCTAGCTCGAGCGAGGCGTCCGTGACGGCGCTGCCAGCAATCCCGGTCCCTCCGACCGGGCTCACTGCCGCCGCAGCGGGGGTTGTGATCAACCTGAGCTGGACTGGCTCCGCCGGTGCCACGGGGTACCGGGTCTTCCGCGGCCTCTCAGCCGGAGGGGAAAGCGCGACCGCCATCGCAACGCTGCTGACGGCAACGCCAACGTCATTTTCGGACCCCGGCCGCGCGCCTGGAACAACCTACTTCTACAGGGTCCAGGCAACGAACGCAGGGGGCACATCCGGCAATTCGAACGAGGCGTCCGCGACGATAGCCCCGGCCGCGCCGACTGGGCTCACTGCGACCGCCGCAGCGGGAGGTGTGATCAACCTGAGGTGGACTGGCTCTGCCGGCGCCACGGGGTATCTGGTCCGCCGGGGCACCTCCACCAAGGGGGAAATCGCGATCTCGAACGCAACTCCAACGACAACGACAACGACATTCCAGGACACTGCTGCCGTCCCGGCTGGAACTACTTTTTTCTACGTGGTGCGAGCAACGAACTTGGGGGGCACATCCGGCGATTCGAACGAGGTGTCTGCGATAGCACTGCCGGCAGTCCCGGCCGCACCGACCGGGCTCACTGCGACCGCCCAACTGGGAGGTGTGATCATCCTGAACTGGGACGCCTCCCCCACCGCCACGGAGTACGAGGTCCTGCGCGGCGCCGCTACCCAGCCGCAAACCGTTTTCGCAACGACACCGGCAACGACATTTCCGGACACTGCTCCTCTCTCGGTTGGATTCTACGTGGTGCGAGCAAAGAACGCGGCGGGCACATCCGGCAATTCGAACGAGGTGGTCGTGATGGCACTGCCATGAGTCGCGGGCCCGGCCGAGCGGACTGGCCCCAGGGACGACCGCGAGGCACCTTGAAAGGTGCCTCGCGGTCGCGGAGTAGCAAGAGCAAGCGCGGTTCTCCGGCCCGCATGGCCCGCTGCTACCGGCAAATCACGGGCACCAACGCAGGAGGCTCCACGCGGTTGCACGCCCCCACTGGGTTCCGGCCGTACTGGTCGCCGATGCGTCCCGCCCGTGCGTGACTGGCCTGAAACGGCTCGCGAGGATGAAGATAGGGGCGGTGCCTGGATAGCCCCTTGGCAGGTGTGCTTCCGGGTCAGTTCGCGAAGGTTCTGCACCGGCGTGTCTCGAAGTCGCCAGATAACATCGAGGCCCCGGAGGTGAGGCGTTTGATGCCTGCTGGCCACCGCGACATTTTTTCTGATTTTCCTGTCCCCGCTCTCCTCGCAGTAGCGGGCCGGGATGGTGGTGTGGTGATGCGTTCTAGTCCTGGCTGTTCGATAGCGATCGCCGCGCTCCTCGCCGCCGGCTGCTCCGGATCGACTCCGACCGCCGACCAGTTCCCGGCGAACCTCTCCATCACCCCGAACGTCGGCTTCGCGGGGGCTCCGGTGACGGCGGTCATCACCGGCACGGGGTTCCTCGCCAAGGCGTCGCAGCCGTCTGGCGGCGGCAGCCCGACGCTGGACACGCGCCACCGCGCCTGGCTAGGCGATGCGGAACTCACGGACGTCACCTGGGTGAGCACGGCCAAGTTGACTGCCACGGTGCCGCCAGTGCTCGAAGCGGGGACGTATGCCCTGACGGTCGAGAACGCGATGGGGAACCGCGGCGAGCTGAAGGGCGCTTTCACCGTGCTCTCCACCCCGGCGTTCTCCGCCACCGCGTCGGTCGATCATCCCAACGTGAACGTTGGGCAGGTCCTCACGCTCACGTTCACGGTCACGAACAACGGGAGCAGCGACATCACCAGCTTCGCCCTCGCGACGCCGACGGTCAGCTCGACCGACGGAGGCTCCGCGATTTGCACGGGACCCGACCATGCGGCGCCACCCACGATTCACGTCGGTGAGCAGCTGCCCTTCGTCTGGACGTGCCTCCCCGCGGCCATCGGGCGCGCGGACGCGCACATCTCGATCTCGGTGGCAGCCACGGGCGTCGACAGCGTTTCGGGAAAGGCGGTCACCGCCGTGCTCCCCGCGCCCGTTCCAGTTACGATCCAGCAGCCCGCGGCGCTCACGGCGGTGCTGGACGTCGACGGGTCGGTCGCTCTGGGAACGGATTTTCCCATCGCGTTGAAGGTCACCAACACGGGTGGGGCCACCGCGCGCGGGGTCGCCCCCGCGGCGCTCGAGCTCACCTCCACGAACGGTGCGGCCGCGACCTTGAAGGCCGGCCCGACGCCCGCGTCGGCCGACGTCCCGGGAGGCAGTTCGGCGACGTTCACGTGGACCTACATGGCGGGGAGCACGCGAGGCAGGCTGACGATCGTCGGGAGCGCAGAGGGCGCGGACGCGAACCAACCGAACAGGCAGGTGAGCGCCACGGCGCCGAGCAAGAACGTCACCCTTGCCCAGGCAGCCATCGCCGCTACGGTGAAGACGCCGCCGCCGGCCACCATCACTCCCGGCCAGTCGTTCCCGATCACCGTCACCTTCTCGAACAACGGCACGGCCAACGTCACGAGCTTCGCGCTCGGAGCGCCGACCGTGGCGCCTGCGGGCGCCGCTGTGACCGTCGTCAGGACCAACGATCCTCCGACCGTGCCGAACACGCTCCCGGCGGAGGTGGGCAGCGTCGACATCACCTGGACCGTGACGCCGTCCGCGGCCGGGACCTTCACCGTGACGTTCAGCGCGAGCGGCAGGGACAGTGGCACCGCCCCCCCGACGCCGTTGCCGGCCACCACCCAGGCCGTCGACTTCGTGGTGCTGCCTGGGCCGACGATCTCGACGTTGACCGTGACAAGCGGCCCCATCGCCGGCGGCACGCAGCTCACCATCAGCGGCACTGGATTCCAGGCTGGTGCGGCCGTCACCTTTGGCGGGACTGCCGCCACCGTCGGGGCCGTGACCGCGACCACAATCGCCGTCACCACGCCCGCTCACGCTGTTGGAACGGTGCCCGTAACTGTGACCAATCCGGATACCCAATCGGTCACTCTCGCCAACGGCTACACGTACCAGGAGGCGCCCGGTGCGCCCACGGCCGTCGTAGCGACGGCCGGCAACGCCTCGGCCCAGGTCTCCTGGACCGCCCCCGCCAGCAATGGCGGAAGCGCGATCACGGGGTACACCGTGACGTCGAGCCCGGCAGGTGGTGTGGCGAGCACGAACGGCACGACAACCTCGGTCAGCGTCACCGGACTCACCAACGGCACGAGCTACACGTTCACGGTGACAGCGACGAACGCGATCGGCACCGGCCCGGCCTCGGCGCCGTCCAACGCGGTCATCCCCGCCACCGTCCCCGACGCGCCCACGAATGTCACGGCGACTGCTGGCAATGCCTCGGCGAC
>JBGQLS010000032.1:0-26083 GCA_041500205.1 Anaeromyxobacteraceae bacterium
GCATCTTGGGGGGGGGGGGGCCCCGGCGGGCTGGGCGGGGGGGGGGGGGGGGGCGCCCCCCCCCCGGTACTCAGCTCGAGACCAGGCCCGCCGGCGTCGTCATGCGGTGCGCGGTGCCTCCCGCTGCGTACGTATCGAAGAGCCTCCCCCAGCCCGTCTCGCGCTTCCATGTCTCGAAGACGGCCCGGTCCTTGAGCGGCCAGCGGTAGAGGTCGTGGTAGATCTCGCTGCCGAGGATGAATGCGTTGACCAACGGTGTGTGGAAGAACAACTTTTGCAAAGGCTTCAGCGGGCCGAACCACATCAGGTCGCCCACGATCGAGGCGGCGTTGTCGCCCACCGTGAATCCCCAACGCTCCTCGGCCGCCCCGCTGTCGCCCACGATCTCGATCTGGCGCGGATCGGCCACGCCCAGGCCGTCCTCGTGAGCCATGCGCAGGTACGGGATCGCCATGGGATCGAAACCCATCATGCGCGCCGATACCGCGTCGATGGCCACCTGATCGCTCGAGGCGAGCATGACGTCCTTCACCACGGGGAACATGGTCCGGGGACCGGGCCCGTTTCCGGCGGTCGTGCCGTCCATGACGGCGAAGATCCCGGGGTGGATCTCCTTTTGTAAGGCGAGCAGGTCGACGAGCGTCTCGTGGATCCAAGAGTGGCAGTAATGGCGGCGGTCGTGGAGGAGGCCCCCGAAGGCGTTCTTCATGGCCCCGGTGGTGGTGGTGTAGATGTGGCACTTCACCGTTGGCAGATGGACCACGTTCTTGCCCAGGAAGAAGTCGGGGACGCGGATGCCTTCGGGGAACACCCGGTCGAGCGCCCGCAGGCGCGCCTTGGGCCGGTAGACGATCCAGCGCATGTCCTCCGGCCGAAAGTTGTAGAGGACAGGTACCTCGTGGCGTCGCAGGATGGGCAGGTAGTGGTTGAGGTCCTCGCCCTTGAAGGCGTCGGTCACGACCGTCTTGTTCCGTACGCAGGTCTGCTCGGCGTAGCCTCGCTTGCGGAGCGCGAGGATGGTCCCCTCGAGCTGCCAGGGCGTCGTGTTCGCCGCCGGGAACGGGAAGTGCCAGGAGATGTTGTCCTTGAGGATGGTGGGCGCGCCCGGCGCGAGCGCACCCGACAGCTCTGCGAGCCCGCATAGCCGATCCACGTCCTCGAGGACGCGCTCCGGCCGGACGCGCAGGACCGCCACCTTCGACTTGGCCATGAAGTCTTCTTATGCCGCTGGCGAGCGCCGGGCAAACCGGGCCCAGGGGCGGGGGACAAGCCCCCGCGCTACGGCACGCTGAAACGACTAGCAGCGGAGTGACGAGCCCGTGCTACGGCACTCCGGCACCCCGGCCGACGCCGTGGTACCTGAACCCCGCGGCGCGCGCCTTGGCGGCGTCCCACGCGTTGCGGCCATCGAAGAGAACGTTTCCCCTCATGATCCGCTTCAGCCGCTCGTAGTCGGGCGAGCGGAACTCGTTCCACTCCGTGACGAGGAAGAGCGCGTCCGCGCCCTCGGCCGCGGCGTAAGGCTCCTCGACCAGGCGCACGTGCGGGCCGATGAGCTTGCGCGCCACCTCGGCCGCGACCGGGTCGTGCGCCGCCACCTCCGCCCCCGCGCCGGTGAGGAGCTGGATGAGCGTCAGCGCCGACGCCTCGCGCATGTCGTCTGTCTTCGGCTTGAAGGCGAGGCCCCACACGCCGAAGCGCTTCCCGGCGAGCGATCCGAATTCCTTCGTCGCCTTGTCGAAGAGGAGCCGCTTCTGGCGCTCGTTCACGCGCTCCACCGCCCGCAAGAGGTCGAAGTCGAGGCCGAGCTGGCGCGCCATCGTCATCACGGCCCGCACGTCCTTCGGGAAGCAGCTACCCCCGAAGCCCACCCCCGGGAAGAGGAAAGGGTATCCGATGCGCTTGTCCGAGCCCATGCCGCGCCGGACCTGGTCGACGTCGCAGCTGAGCCGATCGCACAGCGCCGCCACGTCGTTCATGAAGGAGATGCGCGCGGCGAGCATGGCGTTGGCAGCGTACTTGGTCAGCTCGGCGGAGCGCAGATCCATGAAGAGGATGGGCTGCTCCGTGCGAACGAACGGTGTGTAGAGCTCCGCCATGACGCCGCGTGCGCGCTCGGAGGCAACGCCGACCACCACGCGATCCGGGCGCATGAAGTCGTCGATGGCCGAGCCCTCCTTGAGGAACTCGGGGTTCGAGACGACGTCGAAGGGCGCCTGCGCGACCGCGGCCACCACTTCGGCCACCTTCTCCGCGCTGCCGACCGGGACGGTGCTCTTGTTCACCACGACCGTGTAGCGCTGGATGTTCTTGCCCAGCTCCTGAGCGGCCGCGAGCACGTAGGAGAGGTCGGCCTCGCCGGTCTCCCCGGGCGGTGTGCCGACGGCGATGAAGGCGACTTCCGTCTCGCGCATCGCCTCCGCGATCGAGGTGGTAAAGGCGAGGCGTCCCTCTCTCGCGTTGCGCTTCACGAGCTCCTCGAGGCCGGGCTCGTAGATGGGGATCCCGCCCGCCTGGAGCGTCGCGATCTTCCCGGGATCGATGTCGACACAGACGACGTGATTGCCCGATTCGGCGAGGCAGGTTCCGGTGACGAGGCCGACGTAGCCGGTTCCGACGACGGTGATCTTCAAGGACGCTCCTCTCCCAAGGAGATTGCAGCGGCGGCACACTACCACGGGTTCGGGCCGCCGCGGCCGGTCCAGCCGCCGGCACGAGACGCCCGTTCCCGCGTGGGAAGGGATGACGTCAGGGCGCCACGACGAGCTTCGCTGCCGCCTCGGCGCCGCGCACGAGACGCAGGCGCGCCGGGTCCTTCGCCGTTTCCACGAGGGCGTCCACTGCCGTTCGCTCGGCACGCCCCAGCGCGGGCAACAGTGCGGCCGCCCGCTCGGCTGTGGCGGGGAAGAAGTGAGAGACGAGCGAGCACGCGCCGTGGAGCGCTCGCGACAGGCCAGCCCGCGCAGCCCGCTCCCGGATGGCCGCGGCCTTTGCTCCACCGGCCAGCTCCGGCACGGCCAGGAGCTCGCGCAGGTCGACGAACACGGTGAGGGGGGCGTGGAGGCCCGCCAGCGCCAGGTCCGCGACAGTGACCAACAATGCGTCTTCCGCGGCCGGTCGGGCGGCCGTCCGCCCGATGGCGGCGAAGGCCTCTCGCCGCTCGAAGAGGCCGTGGTCTTCCGCCTGCCCGGCCACGAGCCCTTCCTGGATCCTGATCTCGATGCGCCCGTCGCCGAAGACCGCGGTGTGCCCGCCTGGTCCGGTGCTCGCCCTCCCGAACCCGTCCTCCGCCACCCGCTCCGCGAAACGAGCCCCGTCCGTGCCCCGGACGGCCAGCCGAATGCCCCCGATCGGGCGGAAAGCGAGGTGTGGGTAGATCCAGTCCACGTACGCGGCGCCCTCGAGCAGCACCACGGGCACCTCCACGCTCCTCAAGGCCCCCTTCAGCGTGACGAGCTTGAAGACGTTGTCGTTCACGACTCCCTGGTAGATCGGGAGGAGCCGCTCGCGGAACCATGCCGGAGCGCTCGCGCCGATGCGGCGCGTCTCGAGCTGGTAGGATGCAAGCGGGGCCAGTCCGTGCGCGTCGAGCACGTCCGCCAGCTCTTCCAGGTCGCAGGAGGGGAGAGTCTCGGGCGGGTCGAAGGCGGTGAGCGCGCGGAGGGCTTGGAGAAGGGCCACGGCTGCTTTGTAACCCGTCCCCCGGGGGAATGGCCGCGCTCGTTCCGAGAGCAGGTGCTTGAGGGAAACATCACCCGCGGTCGAGAGAAGCCGTGCCCGGCCCGTGGCTCGCCAGGAGGAGCATCCCTCCCGCGAGCCCCGCGTTCTTGAGGAGCTGCAGCATCTGGCCGTGATCGCCGCGCAGGGCCGGGTGCCAGTGGAAGAGCCACGAGACGACGAGGAGGTAGCCCAGGGCAGCGAGCGCGGCGGCGCGCGCCTTGAGCCCAAGCGCGAGCAAGACCGCGACCGTCAGCTCGAAGGCGCCTGCCGCGTACGCCACGGCGGTGGCGGAGGGCAGGCCGTGACCGGCGATGATCGCGGCGGCGCGGCCGGGCGACGCGAACTTCTGGTACCCGGAGTAGAAAAAGATTCCGGAGAGGAGCAGCCGGCCCAGGAGTGGGCCCAGCGTGGCGAACGCGGCCGTCATCTACGCCTCCTCCGCTCTGTGCGTCACGCGATCCCCCGTCGAAGTCTGACTCACCGGCCGCGCCAGCTCCAGGATGGCCACGAGCGAGAGCGGCGCGAACGGCAACGAGCGATCGATGATGCGGAAGAGCGGCGTGAGCAGGTTGAGCGCCATCACCTGGAAGAGCCCCAAGCTGCGACGCCGGAGGACCTTGCCGTTGAGCCACCACGCGGGCGTCCCGGCGCGGTTGAACGGCAGCATCGTCCGGACGGTGAAGCCAGCCTCGGTGGCGAGCCGCGTGAGCGACGCCTCGGAGTATCGCCGCCTGTGGCCCAGCACCTCGTCGAGCGAGCCGAAGAGATCCTCGCCCTGCGGGACGAGGACGATGGCGCGGCCGCCCGGGGAGAGCGCCTCTCGAATGTTGGAGAGCGCCTCCCGGTCGGCCTCGACGTGCTCGATGACGTTGAGCGCGATGACGGTGTCGAAGCCGCCCTCCACCTTGGGAAAGGATCCGA
This sequence comes from Anaeromyxobacteraceae bacterium, assembly GCA_041500205.1. GTDB lineage: Bacteria > Myxococcota > Myxococcia > Myxococcales > Anaeromyxobacteraceae > Anaeromyxobacter_A. Next base: position 4,642 of record JBGQLS010000032.1, read on the forward strand.
GGTCGCTCACGTCGCAGTACTGGGTGTCGAGGTAGGGCCGGTCGCCGCGGAGGGCGCGCAGCCTGTGCAAATGGAGGGGGTTCACGTCGCTCGCGACGTAGTGCTCGCGCGGTACGAGCTGGCGCGTGACGCCGCCGATGCCGCTCCCGATCTCGAGCACGCGGGCGCCGCAGTACGGGCGGATGACGTCGGCCATCCATCGGCTGAACCGGGGCGCGCGCGCCATGCGGCCCAGGATCTGACTGCCGTACGCGTCGCGGACGTAGATGTCGTCGGAGATGGTGAAGCGAGCGATCGCTGCGAGCGCCTTCACGCCGTCCCTCCAGTCGATCTTCTTTCCTTCCTGGTAGGTGCGGCCCGAGTAGCTGATGGGCACCTCGAAGATGCGCGCCTCGCGTTTCGCGAGCTTGATCGTGAGCTCGGGCTCGAGGCGGAAGTCGTTCGAGACGATGGGGATCGACTTGAGGAGATCCGTCCTCACCGCTTTGTAGCAGGTCTCCATGTCGGTGAGGTTCAAGTTCGTGGCGAGGTTCGTGAGGAAGGTGAGGAGCCGGTTTCCGAGTTCGTGCCGGAAGAAGAGGACCCGCCGCGATTCCCCGCCTGCGAAGCGCGAACCGAACACGACATCGGCGCCCTCCTCGTCGAACACCTTCACTAGCCGGAGGAGGTCTTTCGGGTGGTACTCGAGATCCGCGTCGTGGATGACCGAGAACTCGCAGTTCGCGAGCGCGAGAGCCGTCTGGATGGCCTTGCCCTTGCCGCCGTTCCGCTCGTGCCGGCGGAAGGCCCACTCGATCTTCGAGCCCGCCTTCCGCCAGACATCGACGTCCTGCGCGAGACCGTTCTCGCTCCGGAACCGCTTCAGCACCTCGGCCGTGGCATCCCTCGAGCAATCGTCGACCACCACCACCTGCACGCGCGAGAGGAGCGGACTCGCCTCCAGGATCTCGAGCCTGCCGAGCGAGGTCGCGACGAGGTGTTCCTCGTTGTAGACGGGTACGAGGACCGAGAGCGACGTCATGCGGTCCCTGTCTTACCGCGACCCGGTCCGCGGCGAAACACCGGGACAGCCACTCAACCGCTGCGCTCGACCCGGCGCCAATCCCGTGCTCTCCTCACGGGATGTGCTTCGTCCTCCTCGCGTTCCTCGGCACGGCTCCGCTGGCCAGGCTCCCCGCAGAGCCGGCTCCCGCATCGCCGCTCCTGCCAGCGTGAGCGCGACCGTGTTCTTCTGAACTCAGCGCGGTCGCGCCGCCATGCGCTCCGCCATGAAGCGGCGCGTGCGCTCGAAGCGGTCGGGGCCGCCCAGGCGGGAGTGAACGGCGAGAAGCGCGAGCGCCAGCGCCACGGCCAGCGCAGGCGAGCTCACCCCCGGCCTTCGGGGCTCGCGCGCGGCGAGGTGCACGACCAGCCACGAGGCAGCGGCCGCGATGAGGACGAGCCAGGGAGCGAGCGTCCAGAGGGAGCGGGCGCGAAGCGCCATGCCGAGCGCGTCGGACGATCTGAGGCCTGCGCGTGCGAGTGGCACGACGAGCTGCCACAGCGGGTTGGTGAGCTCCTCCGGCAGGTAAGGGCACACCGCTACGGTGATCGCCAGCGCCGTCATCCCCGCCAGCGCGAGGCCCGCCGCGACGAAACCGAAACCGCGGCTCCTGAGCCACTCCCCGGCTGCGAGCGCGGGCGGGACGAGGAACGCGCAGGCGGCGGTGATGTGGCGCGGGCCGACCACCCAGCCCCAGGCCTGGTAGGTGAAGCTGGCCGTGAAGAGAGCATAGAGCGCGAGCTCGGCGGCGCAGAAGAGCGTGAGCGCGCCGTCCCGCCGCGCGAGCGGTGCCAGGCCCGGCACGCCAAGGACGAGGAACGGACACCAGACGAAGAGCCCGCGCGCGGGATCGAAGAGGCTGCCGGCGAGCGCGCGCAGGCTTGGCTCGCCGACGCCGAGGAAGCCGCGGCCGTGCCACTCCGCGAAGACGGGGTTCACGAGGTACTGGTAACCGGTGTGGAAGGCGTGGCCGAAGGCGGCCTGGTGGTAGAAGGCGAGGAGGAGGATGGGCGGCAGGAACCCGAGTGCTCCGGCGAGGGCCGCGCGCTTCCTGTCGCGGGCAGACAGGGCGAGGCAGGCCAGGGGAGGAAGTGCCAGCGCGCTCGTGTACTCGAGGAGAACCGCCCATCCGGCCATGAAGCCTGCGAGCGCCCACCAAGCGCCTCGAGCCTGCCCGGCCGGCGCAGGGCTCCACCCAGGGCGAACCGGCTGCCCTCGGGCGTTCTCGATGGCCCACCAGGAGGCCACCAGCGCGGCCGTGGTCGGACCGTGGCTCATGAGGAGAGTGGAGTACGGCCACAGGATCGTCCCCAGCGCGAACACGAGCGCTCCTGCGGTCGCGGTCGCGCGGTCGAAGCGACGGCAGAGTATGCGCCGGAGGAGCTCGGCGGCCAGCGCTCCTGGCACCATGCACACCAGCAAGCGCAGCCAGAACATGGCCGTGGCCTCGCCGACGGGATGCCCGCCGTACGCGGCCCGCACCGCGGCGAAGACGGCGGCGCCGAGGAACGAAACGCCAGGTGCCTTGTTGGGAAAGTAACGGCCATCCTTGACCGAGAGATCGCCGACCGGGCCGTAACGGGCGATCTGCTGATTCACGGAAAGAGCGTGATCCTCCACGATGGCCCGCGCCTGGTACAGCCGCGACAGCTCGTTCGGGCTCCTCAGCTCCGGGATCCAGGGGAAGAGCCAGGCATACGCCGCGAGCACGAGGGCGGGGAAGGCGAGCGCGCGCGGCATCGGGTCGGGCGGACGTCCGGGTCAAGCGGATGTCACCTTGTACTCGGTCCTCCTCGGGATTGCCGAGGTCTTCGGCAGGCTGCCCCCTACCCGCTGGAGGGGCGCAGCCGACCGTGAGGAGGAGCAGCGCGTCGCGCCACCCCTCCTGGCGCGAGCCGCCTCGAACTACGCCGTCGAGGCTCTCTCCCGGCGTGCGTGCGGCGCGGCGTGGCGTCAGGGCCTGTGAGTTTATCCCCGGACCGAGCCAGACGGCCTAGCTGCAAGCCGCGCGAGGCGCAAGCCCGAAGCTGTAGTTCGTGCTACTGCGAGGGCTTGCAACGATGCCCGGCGCCGCAGATCGGCCGTCGCGGCGACGGGAGGGGGTAGATTCGCAGGCCCTCAGCCCGGAGCGCCTGCCATCCGGACTCTGGAGGGCCGGAAGGCCATCATGGCCACGCGCCCGCGGCGGGCGCTCACGAAGCTGTCGCCCGCCGAGAGGACCCGATCCTCGACGTCACCCTCGACCGTGACCCACACCATGCCCGACACGCAGCGTACCTCGACGCCGGGGCCGCGAGCCGTGCAGCTCCAGGTCTCGTTCTCGTCGAGGGCGAGCTCGATGTCCTTGCGGCTGGCTCGGAGCAGCCCCAGCGTCAGTGCCGGATTCCGCAAGAGCCACTGTCCACGCATCGCGGCCATGACGACCTCTCTTTCACCGTTCTCACGCTGCAGGATGCCCGGTTGGCGGAATGGATAACAGAGTCAGCCAACTCGAATTGTGAGGAGCACAGTTTGTCTCGAAAAGTGACTGTGCTGGTCGCGGGAGCGCCGAACTGTGCCTGTCGCCGGAGGCGCCCATCCCCTTACCCTGGGCCAGGAGCTGCCCCATGAACCTCGAGTCACTTCCCGCGCGGCCCAGGCTCTACGAGCAAGTGGCCGGGCGAATCACCGCGGCCATCGAATCCGGCGTGCTGCGCCCTGGCGACCGGCTTCCCTCCGTCCGGCGGCTCAGCGAGCAGCATCGCGTCAGCGTCTCGACCGCCCTGCAGGCCTACGCGCAGCTCGAGTCGGCCGGCGTCCTCGAGGCCCGCCCGCAATCCGGCCACTACGTCCGGGCGCGACGCGCCTTGCCGGAACCTCGCTGCGCCCCCCATCCGCCGGAGGGGACCTCGCCGGTGAGCCTCCGCTCGCTGGTGGCCAGCGTCTACTCCGAATGTCTCCATGCCAGCGTCGGTTTCGGGGCGGCTTACACGCCGTTCCGGCTGCTCCCCACCAGGCGACTGGGCAGGCTGCTCGCCGCCGCGGCGCGATCGGCAGACCACGGCGGCGCCGAGTACGACCTGCCGCCGGGACATCCGCCGCTCCGCCAGCAGATCGCGCGCCGCTCCCTGGAGTGGGGGTGTGCGCTTTCCCCGGACGACCTCATCACGACCTACGGTGCCACCGAGGCGCTCAACCTGTGCCTCATGTCCGTGGCGCGGCGCGGCGACATCGTCGCCGTCGAGTCACCGACCTTCTTCGGCATCCTGCAGATGCTGGAAGCTCACGGGTTGCGCGCCCTCGAGATCCCCTGCGACGCGCGCGACGGCATGCGGCTCGACGCGCTGGAGGCGGGAATACGGCGCCACCGCGTGGCCGCCGTGCTGGCGGTCACGAACTTCTCCAATCCCCTGGGCAGCTGCATGCCTGACGAGAACAAGGAGAAGCTCGTCGCCATGCTGGCGCGCAAGGAGATTCCCCTCATCGAGGACGACATCTTCGGCGACCTGCACTACGGCCCCACCCGGCCGCGCGTGGCCAAGTCGTTCGATCGCCGCGGCCTCGTGCTTCTGTGCGGCTCCTTCTCGAAGACCCTCGCGCACGGTTACCGCGTCGGCTGGGTGGCACCCGGTCGTTTCCAGGATCGTGTGCAGATGCTCAAGTTCTCGCAGACCGTGGCGACGACCACGCTCCCGCAGCGCGCGATCGCGAAGTTCCTCGAAGGCGCGGGCTACGACCGCCATCTGCGAACCTTGCGGCGCATGCTCGCCGGGTCGATGCACCGGATGGTCACCGGCGTGAGCGAATATTTCCCGACCGGGACCCGGCTCTCCCAACCGCGGGGGGGGATGCTCCTCTGGATCGAGCTGCCGAGGAAGGTGAGCGCGCTCGAGCTTCACCGGCGGGCGCTGGCCGAGGGGATCGGCATCGCGCCCGGGCCCATCTTCTCCGCCCGCCAGCGCCTCGACAACTTCATCCGGCTCAACTCCGCACAAGAGTGGAACGGGCGGGTCGAGGCGGCGCTGGCGCGCCTCGGTCAGCTTGCGTCCGAGCTGTGCGCGAGGTGATCCCAGCTCACAGGGTTGCTCAGAATACCGGGGACCGAGCCAGACGAGCGAGACGCAAGCAGGGCGGCGACGGCCGAGCATAGCCAGAGGCTATGTGAGGGAGGACGCAACGAAGCGATGCGCCGCGTATCGTTCGCCGCGCGGGGGGATCGGGGGCGCAGCCCCCGAATCCAATGACGGCAAAGCCGGCGGCCGCTCGCGGCAGCGAGCGAGACCGCCGAAGGCGCAGCCGCCGGGACCGGTGTCTTGGACAACCCTCTCAGGGCCAGGGCCGGACCGTCGCGAAATAGGCCTCGCCGTCCTTCTCGTCGGCCACCTGGTGCACGATGCGCTGGTCCTTCGAGATGGTGAGGCGCGAGTGGGTCCGCCGCGCCGCCACCCGGACGTCGAACGTCACCGTCTCCTTGCGAGATTCGACGAGCGTGAGCTCCAGGCTGGCGCCGTCGGGCAGAGGCCAGGTGACGGGCTTGCCGAAGTCCATCTGAGCGTTGTGCTCACCGACCTGGTCCCATCGCACGTAGGCGAGCTTGCCGAGTTGCCCGCGGAGATCCGCGAGCTTGGGGTCGATGGCTGGGGGGCCTCGCCGGGAGCCCTTGATGACGCGAACGCGCACCGGGATCGTCGCCGGCGCTGCGAGGGAAGGGGCGGCTGTGAGCAGGGCAGCTGCCAACGCCGATGCCGCGAACCTGCGCCGTCCGATCATGACCGCCCCCTTACGAGCCTTCGGGCTCGGGATCGCCGAGCAGAACCACTGGCCCGTCGCTCGTCTCTAGAACCATCGCCCCCCGGCCCTCCGCGGAGACGATGATCGATGCTGGCTCCGGCGAGCTGCCCTGGCCAAGGTACAGGACGAGCAGCGCCGCGGCGAGCGTCGGAGCGAGGGCGGAGATGGTCGCAGCCAGTCGGTGGTGACGTACCCAGGAGAGGAGGGGGGCGAGGACACCTTGCCGCGCGGGACGGCCCCCAGCCACGTGAAGAGCAGCCGCGGCCTCGCCAGAGTACGCGGGGATCCGGGCCAGGACTTCGTCGGAGAACGTCGAGAAGTCGCGGCGGTTCGCCTCGGCCACGAGGGCCTCGGCGAGCATGCCCGAGAGCGCCTTCTCGTCGGCGAGCCGGGCCTGGCACGCGTCGCAGGCGGCGAGGTGCTCGGAGAGAGCGCCCAGTTCGTCGTCCGTGAGCTCGCCCGGGCGGGCGCCGATCATCGGCGCGAAGCGCAGACACGCCGTCATGGCTCTCCGCCCCCCTCCGCCTCTCCCCCGGCCTCCGGCTGGCCCAGCCCCGCGTACTCGCGCAGGAGCACCTGCATCTTCTTGCGGGCGTGGAAGAGCCGGCTCATCACCGTCCCCTTGTGGATCCCGAGCCGCTCCGCCAGCTCCTCGTAGGAGAGGCCCTCCACCTCGCGCAAGACGAGGATGGTCCGGTGCTTCTCGGGTAGCTGGGCGAGCGCCTCCGTCATCTTCCCCGCGAGCTCGCGCCGCAGCACGCTCTCCTGCGGGTCGTTTCCGAGCGCAGTGGCGAGGATCCCTTCGCCGCCACGCTCCAGATCGGGCTCGTTCACGTCGTCGATGTCACGCTTCGCCGCGGCCCGCTCCTTGCGGACCGAGTCGATGGCGAGGTGGGTGCCGATGCGCAGGATCCAGGTGGAGAAGCTGGACTCACCCTTGAACTCGGACAGGTGGGCGTGGACGCGCAGGAACGCTTCCTGGGCCACATCCCACGCGAGATCGCGGTCTTTCACGATACCGAGCGCCACGGCGTACACCTTCCTCTGGTAGCGGACGACGAGCGCGCGGAACGCCTCGGGGGCGCCGGCCTTGGCTCTCGAGACCAGCGCGAGGTCGTCTGCTTCCATGCGGACGGGAGTGCGAGCGGGGAAATTCACCGCAGCGTGGAGTCATACCACACCCATCGCCGCGTCCCGCCCTTCACCGTCAGGACCGCACGGGGCCGAACTCGCCCCGCTGGCGGGCTCGTCCCCGCGCCCAGCCGAGCGAGAGGGCTTGTCCCCCACCAGTGACGACTGGCTCGACGAAAGACAGCCCGGACGCGGCATCCCGGTTACTATCCTCAGTCGAGCTGAGCCGGAATGGCTGGTTTGCCAGCCTGTTGGCCCTTCGATGGCGGTCGCCTACTCGGACATCGCCCGGGTCCTGGACGGGGCCCGGCGCAGGCAGGGACTGATCGTCCTCGCGACCGCCCTGGGTTGGGGCCTGGCCGGCGTCCTGCTGTGCCTGCTCATCGGCGTGGGCCTGCTCGGCGCAGGCGTCTTCCCGGCAGGCGGCGTCCGGCAATCCACGCTCGCCATCGTTTCGATCGTGGCCGTCGTCGCGCTCGCCTGGGCAGCGGTGGCACTCATGCGCCGCGCGTCGACGCCGGTGTCGGTGGCGAGGAGCCTGGGGCGTTCCGCGCCCGAGCTGAAGAGCGATCTGATCTCCTCGGTAGAACTCGAGGAGGACTACGAGGACATCCGCAGCTCGGGCCACTTCAGCGTCGCCCTGGTGGACGCGCACGTCGCGCGGACGGCCGAGCGCGCTCTACGGCTCGATCTGCGCCGCGTGGTCTCGGCAATTCCGGCGCGGCGCGCCGGCGTCGTCTTCGCCGCCGCAGTGCTCGCGAACCTGGCAGCGCTGGCGCTGGCGCCGCACCCGCTCGCGTCCGGGTGGCAGCGGCTCGTGGGGGCCAAGGCGCCGGCCCCGGCGCGGCGGGCCGAGCCCATCACGGGCGACATCGAGATCACCTATGTCTACCCCGCATACATGAAGCGCGAGCCGAAGACGCTCTCCGGGACCGGCGGCGACGTGAGCGCGCCGAAGGGGACGGAGGTGCGGCTCAAGACGCGCGCCGACCGGCAGGTGGAGAGCGCCGAGATCGCCATCGGGAGGGGAGCGGAAGGTGGAGCCGCCCAGGAGGCTCGAGCTTCGGTGAAGGCCTACAAGCTCGAGGTGAAGAACGGCCGCGAGCTCGCCGGCCGCTTCGAGGTCGAGGACGGAGGCGCCTACCGCTTTCGCTTCACCAAGGGAAACAAGGTGTTGGCCGAGGGGCCCCCCTTGCCCATCGTGGTCGAGCCCGACGCCTTCCCCGAGGTCCGCATCTCGGCGCCGGCGCCGGAGATCGAGGTGGACGCCCGGGCGCGCGTGCGCCTCGAGTGGAACGCCCTGGACGACGTCGGCCTCTCCGAGCTCTCGCTCGTGACGAAGCCTCCCGGAGCCGAGGAGCGGCGCGCCGTCCTGCGGAACTTGGCCGGGTCGCGGCGCGAGTCGGGCCTGTACGATCTCGACCTCGCGCCCTTCCGGCTCGCCGAGGGCGAGCGCCTCGTCTACTGGCTCGAGGTGACCGACAACGACGCCGTCTCCGGGCCGAAGCGCGCGGCCTCCGCGACACAAACCGTGAAGGTCTACAGCGAGGCGGAGCATCGGCGGGCCGCGCTCGCCCGAGCCCAGGCGCTCTGGGAGGAGCTGGTACGCCTCCTGGGCGACCGGCTCGACTTCTTCGACGGAAACCCCGTCTGGACCGCCGACCGCGTCCTTCAGGCGCAGGCGCTCGACGGGCGCGGCCGGGCGGTGCACGAGGGCCTGCGCTCCGCGGCGCAGGAGCTGCGGCAGGAGCGGGCCGCGCCACGCGAGCTCGCCGCGGCGCTCGCCAATGTCGCCGGAACGCTCAAGGCGGTGGAGCAGAACCTGTCCGCGCTTCGCAATGCGCTCTCGCGGATGCTGCGCTTCCAGCAGGCTGGGCTCTCGCCGCTGGTGGGGCGGGTCGCCGACCTCGACGGACAGCTCGACCGCGAGCTCGAGAAGGACGCGCTCTACCTCGAGGAGCTGTTCGACAAGCAGCGCGCCGACGACCTCGTGCGCGTGGCGAAGGACCTCGCCGCGCGACGCCGCGACCTCGCGAACCTCCTCGAGAAGTACCGGCAGGCGCCGACGGAGGCGGGGAAGAAGGAGCTCCTCGCCGAGGTGGCCCGCATGAAGGCGCGCATGCAGGAGATGATGCGCCGGATGTCTGAACTGGCGAAGGGCATCACCGACGAGCACATGAACCAGGAGGCGCTCGCCGAGATGATGAAATCGAACGACGCCCTGGGTGGACTCGACGAAGTCGAGAAGCTGCTGGCCCGGGGCGACGTCGAAGGGGCCATGAAGGCGCTCGACCAGCTGGGTAACGTGATGCAGCAGATGCTCTCCTCGCTGGAGCGCACCGCCGGCATGCCCGGGCAGAAGAACGCCGAGCTCATGAAGGACATGCTCGCCTTCAAGAAGCAGCTCGAGGACGTGCAGCACGAGCAGGAACAGGTGGCTGGCGAGACGGAACAGGTCAAGGCGGACTACAATAAGAAGCTCGCCGACAAGATGAAGCAGCTCGAGCCTACCGCGAAGAAGATGGAGGCGCTGGCAGCCGAGGCGCGCAAGGAGGTGGCGAAGGCGGCGAAGGGGGTCGGCCTCCGCTCCGAGGAAGACTTCGCGCAATCGCGGGACCGGCTCTCCGACCTGCAGAAGGCGCTCGAGGCCCGCGACTTCGATGCGGCGCTGGAGACGGTGAAGCGGGCGCTGCCGCCCATGCAGCGCCTGGCCATGGAACTTGGCGACGAGGCCACGATCGCAGAGCGCTTCCAGATGCTGCAGAGCAAGGACCCGCGGGAGCTGCGCGACGCGCAGCGGCACGCAGCCGGCGCGCTCGACCCCGCTCGCAAGGTGAAGGACGCGCTCGAGCAGATGTTCCCCGACCCGCGCGGAGTGCTGGGAGAGAAGGACCAACAGAAGCTCGGGGAACTCGCCCAGAAGCAGGGGGGGCTGGAGCGTAAGGCAGGCGAGCTGCGCCAGAAGCTCGGGGAGCTTGCTCAGAAGGCACCCGTCTTCCCGCCGCAGGCGCAGGAGATGCTGGGCGGCTCGCAGGGGCACATGCAACGCGCGCAGGGGGAGCTGGCGCAGCGGAACGCCCAGCGCGGCCACGGCGAGCAGCGCCTCGCGCTCGACGACCTGGCGCGGTTCAAGCGCGGGCTCGACGAGATGGCCAAGAACGCGCAGCGGGGTGGCGGCGGCGGGTTCCTGCTACCCTTCGGCGAGGAACAGGGCGGCCGCGAGGGCGAGGGCATGGATCCGTCGCAGGAGAAGGTCGAGATCCCGGGCGCGGACGCCTACCGTGTTCCCGACGAATTCCGCAAGGACCTGCTCGAGGCGATGAAGCAGGGCGCGCCCGACGCGTACAAGTCGGAGGTGCAGCGCTACTACGAGGAGCTGGTGAAGTGACGCGCGCGCTACTGCTGGCGGTCGTCACCGCCACGTGTGCATGGCCCCTCCCCGGAGCGGGAGCGGTGGAAGGGGACGCCGGGCCGGCCATGCCCGTCCTGCGGCGCACCATCGCCGCCCTCGACGACGAGGACGTGCCCGCCGCGCGCGCGCTCATCGAGCCGGCGCTGAAGGAGCGGCCCGACGATCGCGCGGTCATGACGGTGGCAGGGCTCGTACGCTTCTACGAGCAGCGCTACGGCGACGCGGTCACGTTCCTCGAGAAGGGTGGCTTTCCCACCGGCAGCACCAACTACCTCGCCCTGGCCAAGGCTGCTCGCGACGTGACGAAGGACCACCAGTACACGGAGGGCGAGCACTTCGTCGTGTCGTATCCGCGCGGCAAGGACGAGGTGCTCGTGCCCTATGTGCTCGACGCGCTCGAGGCGCAGCGGCGCGCGCTCGAGGAGGACCTGGGCTGGGCGCCGCCCGGCAAGGTCACCATCGAGATCCTCAACGACACGCGCGAGCTGGCGCGCATCTCGACCTTGAGCGAGGAGGAGATCAAGACCTCCGGCACCATCGCGCTCTGCAAGTTCAACAAGCTCATGGTGGTCTCGCCGAAGGCGCTCGTGAAGGGCTATGACTGGCTCGACACCGCCGCCCACGAGTACACGCATTACGTGGTGACGGCGCGCACCCGGAACAACACGCCAATCTGGTTGCACGAGGGGATCGCCAAGTACTCGGAGACGCGCTGGCGCGGGAGCGGCGGCGAGCTCTCCGCCCTCGCGGCGGGGCAGCTCCGTCACGCCCTCGAGAAGAAGCAGCTCGTCACCTTCGAACAGATGCACCCCTCGATGGCGAAGCTTCCCTCGCAGGAGACGGCGGCGCTCGCCTTCGCGGAGGTGATGGTGGCGGTCGAGTACCTCCAGTCGAAGGGCGGGCGGCCGCTCATGAACCGCGTCCTCGATCTCATCGCGCAAGGCACGAGCGCGGAGAAGGCGGTGGCGCAGGCGCTGGGCGTCTCCTTCGAGACCTTCCTGGCCGACTGGAAGCGCTACATGGCGGCGCGGCCGCTCCCGGAGGGCGGCGACGCCGGCGTGGAGAAGCTACGTTTCAAGGGCGATCCGAAGCATGGTGGCACGCACTCCGAATGGGCGGCCATCCCGGACGAGAAGGCGCGGGGCTTCGCCCGGCTGGGCGAGATCTTCCGGGAGCGCGGGCGCTGGTCGGCGGCGCGCATCGAGTACGCGAAGGCCTTGGCGCGCGTCGGGAAGGGCATCCCCGTGCTCTCCGACAAGTTCGCGCTCGCGGCCATGATGTCGGGACGCGACGACGAGGCGCAGAGCGCCCTCGTCGAGGCGGTGCGCCGCCATCCGCACTACGCGGCCCTGCACCTCCACCTGGCGCGGCTACACGTGAAGAGGAAGGCGTGGACGCAAGCGAAGGAGCAGCTCCTGCTCGCCAACGCCGTGGACCCGTTCGACGCCGAGATCCACGCGGGTCTGGCCGCGGTCCACGAGGCGCAGGGCGACGCGGGCGCGACTTCGCGCGAAAAACGGTTTGCGCAGATCCTGGCGGGCCACTGAGCAGCCGGGCGCAGGGCGGGGGCGGAACCTCCGAATCTCGTAGCGCGGGGGCTCGTCCCCCGCCTCAGGAAGGGCGGACGAGAGGACGACGATGGACACCACCGTGAAACACCATCACCCAGTGCCGCACGCCGTCGGGCCCGAGGCCGATCTCGCCGCCGTCCGAGAGCTGGCCGAGGCGCGGCGCCTCATGCTGGCCGAGATCGAGAAGCGCATCGTCGGGCAGCGTTCGGTGGTGGACCACCTCCTGGTGGCGCTCTTCGCGCGGGGCCACTGTTTGTTCGTGGGCGTGCCCGGGCTCGCCAAGACGCTCCTCATCTCGACGGTCGCGGAGGTGCTGAACCTCTCCTTCAACCGCATCCAGTTCACCCCCGACCTCATGCCCTCCGACATCACCGGCACCGACGTGCTGGAGGAGGACCACACCACCGGCAAGCGCACCTTCCGGTTCGTGCAAGGGCCCATCTTCTCGAACCTCATCCTCGCGGACGAGATCAACCGGACGCCGCCCAAGACGCAGGCGGCCCTCCTGCAAGCGATGCAGGAGTACCGCGTCACCGCCGGTGGGCAGACCTACCCGCTCGACCTGCCCTTCCTCGTCTTCGCGACCCAGAACCCGATCGAGCAAGAGGGGACCTATCCCTTGCCCGAGGCGCAGCTCGACCGGTTCATGTTCTACGTCAACGTGCACTACCCGAGCGCGGAGGAGGAGATGGAGATCGTCCGGTCCACCACCGTCGCCCAGCGCCGCGTGCTGGAACGCGTCCTTTCGCCCCACAAGATCCGCGAGCTCCAGGATCTCGTCCTGCGCGTTCCGGCCGCCGACCACGTCATCCGCCACGCGGTCGATCTGGTCCGGCTCACCCGGCCCAAGGAGCCAGGCGCGCCTGACTTCGTGCGGGACCTCGTGGAGTGGGGCGCCGGTCCGCGCGCGAGCCAGTACCTCATCCTCGGGGCCAAGGCCCGCGCCATACTCGACGGCCGCATGGCCGCTGCGGTGGAGGACGTGCGCGCGCTCGCGAAGCCAGTGCTCGTCCACCGGGTCATCACGAACTTCCGTGCGGAGTCGGACAACGTCACGGCGGAAGACATCGTTACGCGACTGCTCGAGACGGTGAAGGAGTGAGCACGGCCTCCCTCACCCCAACCCTCTCCCTCCACGGGAGGGAGAGGGAGATGAGAGGTGTCCACGTACATGGCCTGCTTCGCCGAAGCCTTGCGGCACCCCTCCACCGGAGGGAGAGGGCGACGAAGATGAGAAGGATCCCCTCTCCTCCAGAGGGGAGGAGGGTGACCAAGATGAGAAGGATCCCCTCTCCCCCAGCGGGGGAGAGGGCCAGGGTGAGGGGGCTTTTGGCCTCATGACCGACCGCAAGCACCTCCTCGACCCCGAGATCCTGGCGCGTCTCGCCACGCTCAAGCTTCGCGTGCGCGCCATCACCGAGGGTGTCCTGACCGGGCTACACAAGAGCCCGCACCACGGCCAGTCGGTCGAGTTCGCCGAGCACAAGGAGTACGCCCCGGGCGACGACGTGCGTCGCATCGACTGGAAGGCCTACGGCAAGTTCGACAAGTACTACGTGAAGCAGTTCGAGCAGGAGACGAACCTCCGCGCCTGGCTCGTCGTCGACGGCTCCGGCTCCATGGGCTATCGCGGGAAGCCCGAACGGCTCTCCAAGCTCGACTACGCGAGCGCGCTGGCCGCCTCGCTCGCCTACCTGCTCGTGCGGCAGGGCGACGCCGCGGGCCTGGTGGTCGTCTCGGACCGTGTACTGCGGACGGTCGCCCCTCGCGCCGCGGCGGCGCACCTTCCCCAGATCCTCGCGGCGCTGGAGGGCCTCTCGGCCGCGGGTGAGACCCGCCTCGCGTGCGCTGTCGACCACATCCTCGAGCACGGGCAGCGGCGCAGCACCGTCATCGTCCTCTCCGATCTCTTCGACCGCGAGGACCACGTGCTCAAGAAGCTTTCCCAGCTGCGACGGCGCAAGCACGAGGTGACGCTCTTCCACGTCCTCGATCCGCACGAGCTCGAGTTCCCCTTCGAGGACCCGACCCTCTTCCTCTCCATGGAGGACGGACGCCAGGTGGAGGCGAACGGCCGTGACGTGCGCAAGGGCTATCTCGAAGTGCTGGCGCGCTGGCTCGCGGACGTCCGCCGCGCGGCCGGAGAGGCTGACATCGAGCACGTCCTTTGCCGGAGCGACCAGCCTCTCGACCAGGTCCTCTTGCCCTTCCTCACGCGCCGGGACCGGCGCGCGGCCTGACGATGAGCTTGTCTTTCGTCAACCCGGCTCTCGCGTGGGGGCTCCTCGCGGCGCTCGTCCCGCTCGTCATCCACCTCTTCTTCCGCCGGCGCCCCAGGCCCACCCCCTTTCCAGCCATCGACTTCATCCTGCGGGCTCGCCGGGAGACCGAGCGGCGGCTGCGCCTGAAGAAGGTCCTCCTCTTCGCCGCGCGGACGTTGTTCGTGGCCGCGGTTGCGGCTGCGCTGGCGCGCCCGCGCTTGCAGAAGCCGGAGGAGGCCTCGGCCGCCGTCGCGCGCGGGCCCTCGGCCGTCGCCATCGTCCTCGACGCCTCGGCGTCGATGGGCTACCGCCTCCGGGCAGGTACCCTCTTCGAACGCGCCCGTGCCGACGCGCTCTCCGCGCTCGAGGACCTCTCGGGCGAGGAGCCCGCCACAGCCGTGGTCTGCGGTGGCCCAGCAGCGCCGGCAGCGCAGCCGCCCACCTTCGACAAGGCGGCGGTGCGCCGCCTCCTCTCCGAGGCGGAGCTGACGGCCGGATACGCCGACATGACCGACTGCGTGGGCGCCGCGGTGCGAGCGCTCTCCGACTCCGGCACGGGCGCGCTCCTCGGCAAGCGCGTGGTGGTCGCGACCGACCTCACCGCCTCCGCCTGGAGGCTCGACGCGCCCGCGCCCATGGTGCAGACGGCGCAGGGGCGACAACGACCGGAGGTGACGCTCCTCGACGCGGCGCGGGGCGCGGAGCTACCCAACCTCGCCCTCACGGAGCTCATCGCCGAGCCCGATCCTGCCGTGGGAGCGCGCGGCTATCGTGTCACGGCCACGGTCGCGGCGCGCGGTGGCTCGCGCGGCGCCGAGACGAGGGGAGCGGACGCGGCGGGAGACGTGGAACTGCAGCTCCACGCCGGGCCGCCGCAATCGCCCGTCGCCATACGCTCCTACGCGCGGCTCCCCAAGGGCGGCGCCGACAGGAAATCGCTCTCGTTCCGCTTCCCGCAGGGCGGGCCGGCGGCGCTCTCCGTGACGCTCTCCCCGGGAGACGCCCTCGACGTCGACGACGCCCGGGTCGTCACCGTCGCCGTGCCGCGAGACGTGAAGGCGCTCGTCGTGAACGGCGCTCCCTCGCCGGTGCGTTACCGGGACGAAGCCTTCTTCGTCGAGGCCGCCCTTTCCTCGCCGGCCTCTCCGGTCCGCCCGACGGTGCTCGACGCCGAGGCGCTCGGCAAGGCGCGCTTCGCCGACTACGACGTTGTCTTTCTCCTCAACGTCCGCTCCCTGGGCCCCAAGGCGGCCGAGCTGCGTGAATTCGTGGAGAAGGGCGGCGGACTCTTCCTCTCCATGGGGGACGAGATCGACCCCGACCTGTACGACGCGGAGCTGGGCGCGCTCCTGCCGAGGCCGTTGCATGTGGTGAAGACCGCGGCGGAGCGCGGCGCGCCCGGGGCGGGCGCCCGGGCAGCGAGGTTCGCCGACGTCGACTGGACGCACCCCGCGCTCCAGGTCTTCGCCGGGCCGGCGCGCGAGGGGTTCGAGGGCGTGCGGACCTGGAAGTACATGCTGCTGAAGCCGGTGGAACGGAAGGGCACCGGTGAGCGGGTCCTCGTCTCCTACGACGACGGTGCCCCGGCGCTGGTGGAGGCCCGGCGCGGACAGGGCCGGGTGATGCTCTACACCTCGACGGCCGATCGCGCCTGGTCCGACTGGACCATCCGCACGAGCTTCCTGCCCGCGGTGCAGCGTATCGCGGCGTGGCTGTCCGGCGGTCTGGAGGAGCGCCGAGACGCGGCGTCGGTCGTGAACACGCCGCGGGTCATCGCGCCCGGCGAGGGGCAAAGCCTGGTGGCGGTGATGGGGCCGGACGGGCGGGCGAGCCCGGGCTCGGCGCTCCAGCGCGCCGCCACGGGCGAGGTGACCTTCACGCCGGATCGGCCCGGACTCTGGCAGGTGAAGGTGGAGGAGCGAGGACAGACCCGGCTCGATCCGCGCCTCGCCTTCGCCGTCCTGCCCGATCCGCGGGAGAGCGACACCACTCGGCTCGACACGCAGGAGCTCACGGCCTATTTCGGCGGCGCCACGCACGCCCGCCTCGCGAGCGACAAGCCCGCCGGCGAGCGCGCTGTGCCGCTGTGGTCCATATTGCTCGTGCTCGGCCTGGCGGCCTTCCTCCTCGAGGGCGTGCTGCTCGCGTGAGGTGCCGAAGGGACCTGTCGATCACGCGTCCCCGCCGCTGCTGTCGCGGCGCGAGGCGCGCCGAGGAGGAGCTTCACCCGTGATTCGCGCCATCCTCGACCTCGCGCCGTTCGGCCACCTCGAGTTCGCGGAGCCGGTGGAGGTGCTGGCCGCCGCTTCGCTCGAGCAGGTCCGGCCCGTCCTTCGTTCCGCCGCGGCCGCCGCGGCCGCGGGGCGATGGGTAGCGGGCTTCGTCTGCTACGAGGCCGCGCCGGCCTTCGACCCCGCGCTGCGCGTGCGGCACCCGTCCTGCGGGCCGCTGGCCTGGTTCGGGGTCTTCGACGGGCTCGCCGAGCCCGCTCCCGCGGAGCCCGGCGAGGCGCGGCTCTTGGGACTCGGGCCCGACGTGTCCAAGAGGGAGTACGCCCGCTCCATCGAGGCCATCCGCGCCGCGCTCGGAAGAGGTGACGCCTACCAGGTGAACTTGAGCTTGAGGATCCGCGGGCGCTTCGAGGGGGATCCGGCCGCGCTGTACCGGCGATTGCACTCGGCGCAGGGAGGGTGCAGGAGCGCGTTCTTCCAGCTCGACCGGCGCGCGATCGTCTCCGCGTCTCCGGAGCTCTTCTTCGAGCGGCGCGCCGACCGCCTCACCGTCCGCCCGATGAAGGGTACGGCGCGACGCGGGCGGTTCGCGGAGGAGGACGAGCGGATCGCCGCCGCGCTCGCCGCATCGGAGAAGGAGCGCGCGGAGAACGTGATGATCACCGACCTCATGCGGAACGACGTCGGGCGCGTCGCCGCCGTGGGGTCGGTGAAGGTCAGCGCGTTGTGCGCGGTGGAGCGCTACCGGACGGTGCACCAGATGACCTCCACCGTGGAGGCGCGGTTGCGGCCCCGGACCACCCTGGAGGACGTGTTCGGAGCGCTGTTCCCGTGCGGCTCCGTGACGGGAGCGCCCAAGCCCAGCGCGATGAGCATCATCGCGGCCGAGGAGCGCAGCGCCCGCGGACCCTACTGCGGCGCGGCCGGCCTCATCGCCCCGGGCGGCGACGCCGCCTTCAACGTCGCCATTCGCACGCTCGACCTCGATCTCGAGACCGGCCAGGCCACCTACGGGGCCGGGGGAGGGATCACCTGGCTCTCCTCCGCCGAAGCGGAATGGGAGGAGGTCCTCGCCAAGGCCAAGGTGCTCGAGGCGCCAGGGGGAGCGTTCGAGCTCCTGGAGACGATGCGGCTCGAGGGCGGGGCCTGCGCTCTCCTCCCGCGTCATCTGGAACGGCTGGGGAGGTCGGCCCGGCACCTGGGGTTTCCCTTCGACGCGACCGCGGTCCGGGCCGCGTTCGAGCGCGAGGCGGCGACGCTGCGCCGGGGCGGACATCGCCTGCGCCTCCACCTCGACGAGACGGGCAACGTGCGGTTCGAGGCCGCGGCGCTCCCTCCCGCGGCGACGGAACCCCTTCCGGTCGCGCTGGCCGGAGCGCCTGTCTCCCGGGAGGACTGGCGCCTCTTCCACAAGACGACACGGCGCGAGGTCTACGAGGAGCGGCGCCGCCAGAGACCGGACGCGTTCGATGTCCTCCTCCGGAACGAGGAGGGCGAGCCGACGGAGCTCACCATCGGGAACCTCGTCGTCGAGGTCGAGGGCGAGCGACTCACGCCGCCTCGCGAGGCTGGACTCCTCGCCGGCGTCTTCCGCGGGGAGCTCCTGGCGCGCGGCGAGATCCGCGAGACGCCGCTCCGGATGGAGCACCTCCGCGGCGCCCGGCGGCTCTGGCTCGTCAACGCCCTGCGCGGCTGGGTGCCGATTCGCTTGCTGCCGTGAACGGGCGAGCGCAGAAGAGCGAGTGCCTCGGCTGCGCCAGCTTGATCGCGGGTAACTACCGGGCCATCCATGCGGTGTCCGAGGTACACCGGGATGCGCCCGTGGAGGATCTCGACGCATGACGACGGCAAGCCTCGACCAGGACGTGGCGGGCCTCTTCGCGGTGGGCTTCGAGGGCACTTCGCCGTCGGCCGAGGTGCTCGAGCTCATCCAGCGCGGCGTGTACGGGGTCGTCCTCTTCGGCCGGAACGTCCGGGACGCCGAGCAGGTCGCTGAGCTCGTCGGGGACCTGAAGCGAGCGACGGGGAGGCCGCTCCTCGTCTCCATCGACCAGGAGGGCGGGCGGGTCGCGCGGCTGCGCTCGCCGCAAGGCTTCACGGAGCTGCCCCCCATGCGCGCGCTCGGCGCGACGGGCGACGCGGACCTCGCCTACGAGGTGGGCGCGCTCCTCGGCCGTGAGCTGCGCGCGGTCGGCATCGACCAGGACTACGCACCGGTGGTCGACGTCGACACGAACCCGCAGAACCCCGTCATCGGGGATCGCAGCTTCTCGCGCGACCCGCGCCAGGTGGCGCGGATGGGCCTGGCGGTGGCGCGCGGGCTCCAGTCGGCCGGCGTCGCCGCCTGCGCCAAGCACTTCCCCGGCCACGGCGACACGAGCCAGGACTCGCACCAGGAGCTGCCCCGGCTGCCGCACCAGCTGAGGCGGATGCGCGAGGTCGAGCTCGTGCCCTTCTGCGCGCTGGCGGGCGCGCGCGTCGCGTCGGCCATGACGGCGCACGTGGTCTTCGAGGCCCTCGACGAGCGCCGCCCCGCCACGCTCTCCGAGCAGGTGATGCGGCTCCTGCGCGAGGACTGCGGCTACGACGGCTGCGTCATCTCCGACGACCTCGAGATGAAGGCCGTGGCGGAACACTTCCCGCTCGAGGAGGCGGTGCCGGCAGCCCTCTCCGCCGGCGTCGACGCGCTCCTCGTCTGCCATCGGGCTGGCGTGCAGCACCGCGCCATCGACCTCGCCCGCGAGGCCGTGGAGGGCGGGCGCGTGACCCGGGAGCGTCTGGCGGAGGCACGCCGCCGCGTCGCGGAGCTGCTCACCTGGGCGAGCCCGCCGCCTGACTCACGTTGTGTGAAAGACAGCCTGCGCACGGAAGCGCACCTGGCGCTCGCCGCGCGCATCCCGCCGCTCACGACCGGGCGAGATCCCACGCTGGCGTGATCGTTCAAGACCTGTCGAAAAATGTGATCGCTCTGCAGTGTGGCCGGGGCGGGGGCGGCCTGCGCCCCCGGCGACTCAGCTCTCCCGTTTCTCCAGGATCTCGAGGGCAACGAGCGCCCACAGCGAACCTCGCACCTGCGCGGCGGGCTTCCTCGCCAGGGCGGTGAGCTCCCCCACGGTCCGGGTGCCGTCCACGTGCGTGAGGAGCTGTGCCTCCCAGGTGTCGAGTTCCACCTCGTGCAGCCCGTAGGCCGGTTGCTGCGTCGGCATGAGCCGGTCACGGTCGGAGAGGAGGCGCGCCAGGCGCTCCGGGCGATAGAGCTTCGTGACGCCTCGCCAGATGAGACGTGCCGGCTGAAGATCCACCTTGGTCGACTCCAGCGCGGCGCGATCGGCGAAGTGGATCCGGTATTGGCCGTCCTCCCAACCGAACAGCGAGTACGCGATCGCTTTCACGCGCTGGGCCAGGTAGTAGAGCTTCTCCGTCTCCTTCAAGATCCCCATGTCCACCAGCACCTCGCCGGCCCGGCGGCCCTTCTTCAGGGCGGCGGCCTCGCACAGCTCGAGCTGGGGGGCGGTGAGCTTGCCCACCCGGACCAGGAACGGGCCGAAGCGGTCGGCCATGAGGTTCGAGATGGCGTAGCAGGGCCGGCCCTTCTGAAAGTAGATGGCCTTCTTCACCCTGCCCCGGTGAAGGGCCAGCTCGCCGGTCTGCTGCGCCAGCCAGAAGGCGGTGATGAGCTCGGGCAGGTTGTCGCGCAGCTCTCCCTCGTCGGGCGGTCCGGCTCGCGGCGCCTGCACCACGGGCGCCGGTGGCGCGGCGGCGCCAGGGGCGACGCGCCTGGCCTGCAGCGCCCCGCCGCGAATGACCGCCGACACCGCGCCCACCTCGTTCACCACCACGCGGCCGGTGAGCTCGAAGGCATCGACGGGTTCCTCCGCCTCGACCGCCACCTCCACGTCGAAGTCGTCGCTGCCTCGGCCCGGGGGCGGCGGCTCGGCCCGCGCAGACGGCGCTGCCCGCGCGGGCTGGACGCGGACGGGCGGCTCCGGCGGGAGCAGCCCGCGGATCGCCTCGAGCAGCTTCTTCGCCTCGAAGGGTTTCTCGAAATACCCGGCCGCGCCGTGCTGGACGCGGGCTTCCGATGCGGCTCGCCCGCCCTTGAAGACGCCCGTCATGAAGACGAACGGGATCCCCGCCTTCTTGAGGGCCGCCCCGACGTCGTAGCCCATCATGTCGGGCAGGAGCACGTCGACGATCGCCACCGCCGGTTGTTCGCTCCCGAGAGCGTCGATCGCGGCCTTGCCACGCAGGTAGGTGACGGGTAGCCAGCCCTCGGCCTCCACGAGACGCGCCAGGAGCCTGAGCAGCTCCTGGTTGTCGTCAACGAGGAGGATCTTGTGCTGGCGGCCCATGTTCAAGTGTCACCATATCCGGGGACACCGAGGGCGAGCAACGAACGATTGGAACCCGCCCGAACAATCCCAGGTTGTCGCGGCGCGCTACCGCCTGCGGCGGGGGATCCCTATTCGCCGAGGTAGGCCTTGCGTACCTCGGGCGAGGCGAGGAGTTCCTGGCCCGTGCCCTTCATCACCACCTCGCCCGTCTCGAGCACGTACGCCTGGTGAGCGATCTGCAGCGCCTTGTGCGCGTTTTGCTCCACGAGGAGGAGCGACACGCCAGAGGCCGAGACCTCCCTCAGCACCTGGAAGATGCGCTCCACGACCTGCGGGGCGAGGCCGAGCGAGGGCTCGTCGAGGAGCAGGAGCTGGGGCCGGCTCATGAGGGCGCGCGCGACCGCCAGCATTTGCTGCTCGCCGCCGGAGAGCGTCCCCGACACCTGGTCGATGCGCTCCTTCAGGATGGGGAAGAGCGTGAAGCACTTCTCGAGGTCGGCCTTGATCCCGTCACCGTCCGTGCGGAGGAAGGCGCCCAATTCCAGATTTTCGCGCAGGGTGAGGTTGAGGAAGATGCCGCGCCCCTCCGGCGCGTGCGCGAGGCCACGGGCGACGATCTCGTGCGGCTGGAGCCGTGTCAGCTCCTCGCCACGGAAGCGCACCGAGCCGGCGCTGACGCGCAGCATGCGA
>JBGQLS010000033.1:0-25950 GCA_041500205.1 Anaeromyxobacteraceae bacterium
ATCGCAGGCGACCAGATGGGGGCCTGGGTCGGGCCCGAGAAGAGCCCCGCGCGCGCGGTCCTGGATCTCCTCCTCAGCGAGGGGAAGATGCAGCGCGACGAGGTCAACTACAGGCAGGGCGACTGCCTCTCGCGGGTGGCGCGTTTCGCGCTCGCTCACGCGCGCTTCCTCGCCGACCGCCCGAACGCCGTGCGCAAGCAGATGGTGGCGCGCCTCCTTGGAATGCGTCCGGAGACGCTCTCGCGCTGTCTCACGCGCCTCGAGCGCGATGGCGTGGTGGACGCCTCCCGCGGCGTGCGGGTCCTCGACGCCCGCCGCCTGGCGGCCATCGCCCTGGAAGACGCGAACGCCTGAGTAGCCGGGGGCGAAGGCGGCCCCCGCCCCGCCGGGCAAGCCCGTCGGGGCCCCACCCACGCCAAGCGGCCGGCGGTCTGTTTTTCGACAGGTCTTGAACACGCTATAAGCGGTCTTAGCGCACGCGGACCGCCCGCGCGATCCAGGAATCTCCATGTTCGGACTCCGCCTCCCCGAGTTGCTCCTCATCCTCCTCGCGGTCCTCCTCTTGTTCGGAGGCACCAAGCTGCCCCAGCTCGGCAAGGGTCTCGGCGAGACCGTCCGGAGCTTCCGCAAGGCGTTCAAGGAAGCGAAGCCGAACGAAGAGGAAGCGCCGCCGGCGAAGGAGCAGAAGAAGCAGCCCGCGCCGTAGGAATCCTTACCCGATGAGCGGCAGGCACTCTGGCCCTCCTCTTGCTCGCCATGTGAGCCCAAGGGACGCACGTAGCACCGAGGCCGGCGACTGAGCATCGCCGTTCGCGCGCAGCCCCAAACGACAGTAGCGGGCTCCCATCCCGCCAGAGCGGGATCGAGAGGCGGTTCTTCCGCCGCGAGGCGGACCAGCCGGGGTAGAGCCTGCTGTTCCGTCGGGAAGGGATGAGTGCTGCCGGGGGGCCGCGCTGCGGGGCGTCCTTGAATCGGATGGCGAGCCCTCGCTCACCATCCGATTCGTCTTTCTTGGGCCTGGCCGCGATACTGCTCACTCAAGACCCGTCGAAAAATGCGATCGCTCTGCGGCGTGGCCGGGGTGGGGCCCACCCCGGCTAAGATGCCAAGGGCATTGGGCCTAGCCGCTGCAACCGACGCAGCGCCGGGTCTCGGGAAGCGCGCGTAGCCGGTCGCGGCCGATGGCCCCACCACAGATCTCGCATGTGCCGTACGTACCGTCGGCGATGCGCGCGAGCGCCGCGTCGATCTCGACGAGCTCCCGCACCGCCTCGGGACTCGCGTCGCTCGAGCCGAGCGGGCTCCACGTATCGTGGTGGCCCCCGCCCGCGAGCGCCCTCCGTCTCGAGCTGAGCAGCCGCGCTGCTTCGCTGCTGGTGAGATTCATGTTCCTCCCCTCCCCCAGGACCTGCCCCTTACAGGAGACGTGCCGAGTGGCTGGCGGAGCGGCGCGAATCTACGTCCCCCGTCGCTGCGGCGGCCGATCCCCGCCGCGGGACATCGTCAGAAGCCCTTGAAGTAGCACGAGGTACTCCCGCGCCTTTCCTCCTGGCGGGGCTCGCAGCCCGGCACCTCGGCTAGGCCCGGGGATGTACTCGCAGCCACTGAGCTTACGCGACTGCTCGCAGCGCGGCGCATGCGAATTCTGCGGCGCACGCACGGGCAAGCCGCACCTTCTGCGGACGCCCCGCGCGCCTTGCGATAGCGCAAGTTCGGTGACGCCGACGGCATTCTGCGATGTGGATGGGAGGAGGTGGTGTGGTTTTCCGGGAGAGGTACCCACCGCCGCGATGCCGGCCCGCGGCGCTATTTCACGAAGCGTCACCGCATGGCGAGCAGGCGGCCGATCCGATGCGCGACGCGCAGAACGGCCAACCCCAGCGCATCCAGGATCCAGCGCGCGAGACGGGGTCGCGCGGCCCGCTGCTGCGCCGTGATCTCCTTCGATTGCGCCAGGAGGCGCTCCATCCAGGCCGTACCCTCCGCGGCCACCTCCGGCTCCTCGAGTTCGACCAGCGTCTCGAGGTTGGCGAGCGAGAGGGGATCGAGGTTGAAGCTGCCGATGAGCAGCCGCCGCCCGTCCATGACCGCGGCCTTGGCGTGCAGAACCGTGCTGGTCCACTCGTGGATGCGCACCCCTGCCCGCAGCAGCTGGCCGTAGAGACTGCGGCTCGCCGCCTGCGCGAGCGGAACGTCGCTGTGCCCCGGAAGGATGAGGGTCACCTGCACTCCCCGGCGCGCTGCCGCCGTGATGGAGCGCACGAGGCGTCGATCGGGCAGGAAATAGGCATTCGCGACCACCAGGCTCCGGCGAGCCGCTCCGATCGCCTTCACATAGCGGCGCCGCAGGCTCCGGCCGCCGCCCAGCCCGGACAGGTAGATGCGCACGGGCCCCCGGGGCGGAGGCAACCTCGCGCCAAGCAGCCTTGCCGCCAGCCAGCGGACTACTGGGCCACGCAGCTCCACCGCCAGGTCGAGCCAGTGTGGCACGTCGGGCTCACCCATCCGCCCGTACTCGTCTCCGATGTTGATGCCTCCCAGGAAGGCGACCTCGTCGTCGACGACCAGGATCTTCCGATGGTTGCGGCGGAAGCGCCCGGCCAGGAGGGATGTGAGCGGATTGTAGATGGCGACCTGGCAGCCCGCGTCCCGCAGCTGGGCGGCCACCTCGCCGCCGTCCCCGGCCGAGCCCCACCCGTCGAGTATCACCGTCACGCGGACACCGCGCCTCGCCGCCGCCGCGAGCGCCGCGATGAAGCGTTGGCCCACGCCGTCAAGGGCGAAGGCATACACCTCGAGTCGAACGGTGTACCTCGCGAGCGCGAGTGCCGCCAGCATGCGTGGGTAGGCCTCGGGCCCGCCGTCGAGCAGGAACGCCTGGCGGACCGCCCCGCTCTTCCCCGCCTCGTTCTTCACGGCGCTCATTGAAGCCAAGGTTAGCGCAGGAATGGAACGAGGCGACTGGCGCGCCTGGGGCCTCCCTTCGCTTCCTGCTACGGACCTCAGCCCTCGGGCCTCAAGACCTGTCGAAGAATGCGATCGCTCTGCGGCGTGGCCGGGGTGGGGCCCCGATGGGCTTTGCCCGGCGGGGCGGGGGCGGCCTGCGCCCCCGGCGACTCAGGCTTCGGACTGCGGGCTGCGCGTGGCGACGGCTCGGCATCCCTCTTGTAAGAACTCCGCATGTCGCCACGGCTAGGGGCCCAGCAAATGGCCGCGGTCGCGGTCGTACCCGAAGCCTGGAGCCGAGGCCTGAAGCCTTGAGGGAGGCCGCCATGAAGCGAATTATGGTCGGTGTCGATGGTTCCGAAGCGTCGTTAGGAGCAGCTCGGCTGGCCGCTCAGATCGCCGTCCGGTTCGGGGCGCGGCTCACACTCGCCTGCGTGGTGCCGCACCTGCTACTGCCCCCGGACGCATACGGGCTCAACGTCGAGGACGTGGAGCAGGGAAACCGGGCGTTCGCCGAGAAGCTGCTCGCCGATTCGATGGCGAAGCTGGGCGAATCCGGCGTGCGGGCCGAGACGCTCGTCTTGAGCGGATCACCTGCGGAGAGCCTCGCGGAAGCAGCGCTTTCGGGGGGGGTCGACCTGGTGGTGGTAGGCAGCCGAGGGCGTGGCGCCGTGGCGCGAGTGTTACTCGGCAGCGTCAGCGATCGGCTGGTGCACATCAGTCACAAGCCCGTGCTCGTCGCGCGCTGAGTAGCCGGGGGCGAAGGCCGCCCCCGCCCCGCCGGCAGAGCCGTCGGGGCCCCACCCGGGCCCCTGCGACCGCAGCTGATTTTTCGACAGGTCTTGAGTACCCGGGGGCGAAGGCCGCCCCCGCCCCGCCGGCAGAGCCGTCGGGGCACCAGGCCGCCCCCGCCCCGCCGGGCAAAGCCCATCGGGGCCCCACCCCGGCCACGCCGCAGAGCGGTCACATCTTTCGACAGGTCTTGAATCCAGGGGGCCCTCGCCCACGACACCGGAATTGTGGCAGCATCCTGCCTGGGTCGCTTTCTGGCCCGGGAAGGCGAGGTGCACATGAAGCAACCCGAGGAAGCGGTCGCGGTCGAAGGCAGCGGCATCCGGGCGCTCAGCGTGGGTGACTTCATGTCGCGCGAACTCGTCACGGTGAAGGAGTCCGACGACCTCGCGCTGGCGGAACAGATGCTGCGGCTGGGAGGCATCCGTCACCTGCCGGTCGTACGCGATCGAAAGCTGCTGGGCCTTCTCACGCACCGCGATCTGTTGCGCTCGGCGGCCACCCGGCCGGCGAAGACGACGTTGGCGAGGGACGTGATGACGCGCGAGCCGATGACCGTCCGTTCCACGACATCGCTCGTGCACGCCGCCCGCGTCATGCTGGCCAACAAGTTCGGCTGCCTCCCCGTGTGCGAGGAGGACGGCACCCTCATCGGTATCATCACGGAGTCGGACTTCGTGCGCTTCGCGGCGGACATGGTGCAGGACCTCGACCTCGTGGCCGAGGCTGTCGGCTCCCAGAATCGAGCCTGATCGCGCGCTGCGGGTTACGTCTTCGGACCACCGGCCCGTAGATCCGACGCGCGCACCCACGTGCCGCAGCTGGCCCGTCGTCGGCAGCCCCGAACGGTCCTCCTGTTCGATCGCGTCGATCGCGGCGCATCCTCCTTGACGCGCCCTTCCAGGTACGGTTGATTTGATCTCGGACAAGCTGGGCCATAAACCCGTCCCCAAAATGGAAGAGACCTTGTTCGAGGAGCTGAAGCGCTACGTAGGTTGGAGTGCAGAGGACGAACAGGCGCTCCGGAGCCTCCACGGTCCGACGGCCCCGCGGTTCCCGCGGATCGCCGAGGTCTTCTACGCCACCATCCTCGGGCACGAAGAAGCCAGGAAGTCGCTGACGGGCGGGGAGAGCCAGGTCGGCCATCTCAAGATCACGCTCCAGCAGTGGCTCGATCGGCTCCTGAGCGGTCCGTGGGACGAGGCCTACTACGAGAACCGGGCCCGCATCGGCCGCTACCACGTCCGCATCAGCCTGCCACAGCACTACATGTTCGGAGCGATGAACGTCGTCCGCCGCGAGTTGAACGCCGTCGTCGACGAGGTCTACGCGGGCGAGCCGGCACGCCTCGGGCAAGCCCGCCGCGCGGTCGGGCGCATTCTCGACATCGAGCTCGCCGTCATGCTCCACACGTACCGGGAGGACCTCCTCTCCCAGCAGGCGCGGGCGGAGCGGCTCTCGACCTTCGGCCAGCTGGTCGGCTCGATCGGGCACGACCTGCGCAACCCACTGGGCGTCATCGAGACCTCCGTCTTCATCCTGCGCACCCGTGTCGGCGAGGACGACCGCGCGAAGAAGCACCTCGACCGGATCGGCGAGCAGCTCGGCGTCGCAAACGGCATCATCACGAACCTGCTCGACATGATCCGCAACAAGCCCCTGGCAAAGGAGCGGGTGCAGCTCGGCGCGGTGCTCGCGAGCGCGGCGGATTCGGTGGCGCGGCCGGAGGCCGTGCGCTACGCGTCGGAGGGTGTGTCGGATCTCGAGGTCCAAGGCGATCCGGTCCAGCTCCGGCAGGTCTTCGTGAACCTTCTCCTCAACGCCGTGGACGCCGCTTCCCCGTCGGGGGAGGTGCGCGTCCAGGGGCGCCGAACGGATACCGAGGTCGAGGTCGCGGTCGAGGACACCGGCCCGGGCGTGGACGCGACGACCGCGCGCCGCCTGTTCGAGCCGCTCATCACCACCAAGGACAAGGGGGTCGGCCTGGGCCTCGCCCTGGTGAAGCGCATCGTCGAGCGGCACGGCGGAGCGGTCGGCTACGAGCCGCGCGCCGGCGGTGGCGCGCGATTCACCGTCCGTCTTCCCGCGTGAGGTCAGCGATGCGTCACTACCTCATCGTCGACGACAATCGCGCCTTCGCCGAGAACCTCGGCGAGATCGTGCGCGACCTGGGAGACGAGGTCGCCGTCGCCGAGAACGGCGAACAGGCGCTCGCGCTCGCGAAGAAGCGCCAGTTCGACGCCATCGTGACCGACATGCGCATGCCGCTCATGGGCGGCGCCGAGCTCGTCCACCACGTTCGGCGCATCGACCCGGGGCTGGCGGCCATCGTCGTGACCGCCTACGTGCGCGACAACGACCTCGACGCGGCGAGGCACGAGGGGCTCCTGGCGACGCTGCCCAAGCCGGTCCCCATCGGGCGGCTCCTCGAGCTGCTCCGGGCCGCGCGCCGCGACGGGCTGGTCGTGGTGATCGAGGACGACGCGGCTCTCTGCGACAACTTGTGCGAGGCGCTGCGCGGCCGCGGATTCGCTGCCGTGACGGCCGCCTCCGTGCTGGAGACCGAACGGCTCGGTCCCGTGGAGCCCTTCTGCGGGCTCGTCGACCTGCGGGTGCCGGGCGGGCCAGCCGGGGAGGCGATGCGGCGGCTGGCGGAGAAGTACCCCGGGCTTCCCCTGCTCGTCGTCACGGCCTATCACGACGAGCCGCCCTTGCCGCACGTGGGCCTCTTCACGAAGCCGTTCGACACCGCATCCCTCCTGGACGCCGTCGAGCGCCAGCACCGGGCGCGAGTGCGAGAAACTGCATGAGCGGGTTGCCCGGAACGCTCCCGGCGGCCCTGCCTCCAGCGCTCTCGCTCGCCGCCGCGAGAGGCCGCGGTCTCCGCCGTCATGGGTTTCGGGGGCTGCACCCTCGATGCCCCGCATGCGGCTTCGCTCGACTGGCAGCGCAGACGGCTGCATTGGCACGGTCGCCGGTATCCTGAGGACGCCCTTGAGCGCTCACGAGGCCAACGTTCCCCAGCCAGGGTCCGGCGCGTCGCGCCCGGCCTCGTGGGGCGTCGCGCCGCAGCCACAGAAGAAGCCGCGGCTCATCATCGTCGACGACAACGCCAGCCTGGTAGAGAACCTGACGGAGATCCTCGAGGACGCGGGCTACGCCGTGCACGGCTACGGCACCTGCCGGAGCGCGCTGGCCGGGGCGCGCGAGGGCTTCGACATCGCGCTCGTCGACCTCCGGCTGCCCGACGGAGACGGCACCGCGCTCGCGCCCCAGCTCAAGGAGGCGTCGCCCGACGGTGAGGTGGTGCTCCTCACCGGCTTCGCGACCCTCGAGTCGGCGGTGGCGGCCGTGAGGGCCGGCGCCTGCGCGTATCTCGTGAAGCCCTGCGCCACCCAGGAGCTCCTCGTCACGGTCGAGCAGGCGATGCGGCAGGTGCGGCTCCACGGCGAGAAGCGCGAACTGTCGCGGCGCGCTCAGATGGCCGAGAAGCTGGCGGCCGTCGGCACCATGACCGCCGGACTCTCGCACGAGATCAGGAATCCGCTCAACGCCGCCGCGCTCCAGCTGACGGTGCTCGAGCGCCGAGTGCAGAAGCTACCCCAAGACGAGCAGCCGCCGCTCCTCGAGCCGCTCCATCTCGTGCGCGACGAGATCCGGCGCCTCGACCACATCCTCGAGGACTTCCTCCAGTTCGCCCGCCCCCGCGAGTTCCAGCCCCGTCCGGTGGAGGTGGCGACGGTGTTGACCAAGGTCCTCGACCTGCTCGAGGGCGAGGCCGAGCGGCAGCGCATCACGCTCGAGCGCGACTTCGAGCGCGTCCCAGCCGTGGCGGGGGACGAGGAGCGCCTGCGGCAGGTGGTGATGAACCTGGCGCTCAACGCCATCGACGCGGCAGGGCGCGGAGGAACGGTGCGCGTGACGTGCCGCCTCGACGAAGTCGAAGCGGCCAGCGTCGCGATCTACGTGGACGACAGTGGCCCGGGCGTGCCGCTCGGCGCGCGCGATCGGCTGTTCGAGCCCTTCTTCACGACCAAGGCTCGGGGATCGGGCCTCGGGTTGTCGATCGTCCACGCCATCGTCACCCAGCACCGTGGGACGATCTCCATCGAGGACGCCCCCGACGGAGGCGCGCGCTTCGTGCTGAAGCTGCCCCTGGCGCGGTGAGGGAGTCTTCCCGTGAACGAGCCCGCGCCCGAGCCCGGCATCTAGGGCGCAACTCCCGCGAATCAGTCCAAAATACCGGGCTCGGGCTCGGGCGCGTTCACGGGCTCGGGAACAACCCTACGCCGCCCCGTTCCCCTCCGAGCCCTGCTCGGCCTCCGCCTGCTCCTCGCTCCCAGGCGCGTTGCCGGAGGCGTATTCCTTCAACCGATACTGGATCTTCCGCACGCTGATGCCGAGGATCTCCGCTGCGCGCGACGTGGAGCCACCCACCATCTCGAGCGTGCGCAGGATGGCCTCCCGCTCGATCTCGTAGAGGGTCGCCCCGGGGATGAGCGTACCGGGGGCGCGCTCGCGAGGGCGCGGCCCCCGCAGCGACGGCGGCAAGTCATCGGCGGTCAGCTCCGCGCTCTTGCACAGCACCACTGCCCGCTCCACCACGTTCTCGAGCTCACGCACGTTGCCCGGCCAATCATGGCTGAGGAGCGCGTTGAGGGTGCCGGGCGCGAGGCCGTGGATCTCCTTGCCGTAAGCCTTCGTGTACTTCTCCACGAAGTGGCTCACGAGCGCGGGGATGTCGCCCTTGCGCTGGCGCAAGGGCGGTAAGGTCACGGCCACCACGTTCAGGCGGTAGTACAGGTCCTCGCGAAACTTGCCCGCCTTCACCTCGGCTGCGATGTCACGGTTCGTCGCCGCCACCATGCGGACGTCCACCCGAATCGTCTGAGTTCCCCCCACGCGCTCGAACTCGCGCTGTTGCAAGACGCGCAGGAGCTTGATCTGGATCGCGGGAGAAATGTCGCCGATCTCGTCGAGGAAGAGCGTGCCGCCGTCCGCGAGCTCGAAGCGCCCCTCCTTGCGGCCGATGGCTCCCGTGAAAGAGCCCTTCTCGTGCCCGAACAGCTCCGACTCGAGGAGCGTCTCGGAGAGGGCGGCACAGTTCACCTTGATGAAGGCCTTGCCCGCCCGAGGCGACTCCTCGTGGAGCGCCTGAGCGATGAGCTCCTTCCCGGTTCCGGATTCGCCCAGGATGAGCACGGTCGCCTTCGTGGGCGCGGCGCGCTTCACCACTTCGTACACCGCCTGGAGCTCGGGCGCGTCGCCCACGATGTTGTGGAACCGGTACCGCTCCCGGACGCGCTCGCGGAGGTTGGCCGTGTCGCGCTGGAGACGCAGCTTCTCGAGCGCCTTCTCGAGCACCACCAGGACGGCGTTCACGTCGAGCGGCTTGACGAGGTAGTTCTCGGCGCCGGCCCGCATCGCCTCGACAGCGGCTTCCACGCTGGCGAAGGCCGTCATCATCACGAACACCGCGTCGGAACCGCTCTCCCGGGCGCGCTTCAGAAGCGTGATCCCGTCGATCCGGGGCATGCGGACGTCGGCCAGGATGGCGGCGGGGGCAAACCCGGGCAGGAGCGCCAGCGCTTCCTCGCCGTCGGCAGCCTCGGCGATCTCGTAGCCCTCTTCGGAGAGGATCGTCCTCAGCGCGACACGAGCGTTTTGCTCGTCATCGACGACGAGGATCCGTTCCTTGGCCATGCGCGGACCCGCTTTAGCAATGCTCATGCCCACCTTTCATGCGGTGTAGGCCGCAAAGACTGCGCGCCTGCGGACATGTATGCACTTTTTGCGTGCCACAATCCACACCGTCTGCCAACTAATGGAGCTTCAGCCCCAAATGGGCACCTACGTTGGCAGCCTTGTCCCTTCGAGCGTTCGCTCGGATCCGGACCAGTTGAGCCTGATCAGCTTCCGGAACGCGGCGGGGCGGGCGATCCCTCGGCCCGCCCGAGCCGGTCGTAGGGGCGCCAGCGAAAACGCGCCCCCAGCGCTTCGGCCATGGCGCGGCAAGCCTCCTCGGACAGTCCTGGCAGAGCCACGCAGGTCGCGGACACGTCGAGCCCGGCTGCAACCGCCGCACGTATGAAGTCGCGGCAGCTGTCATACGCGCGCGCTCCGAAACGGCTCGGGCAGATACGCGCGTACGTCGCGGCGTCCGCGGCATTGAGCGAGACGCTCACCGCGTCCAGGCCCGCGCGCACGAGTTCGGGCATGACGTCCCTACCCTCGCGGAGACTGGCGAGGCCGTCGGTATCGAGGCGCACGCGCCGCACGCCGGCGGCCTTGAGCCGGCGGGTGAGCTCGAGCACGGCCTCGAGCTGCCGCGTCGGCTCTCCCAGCCCCGTGAAGACCACCTCCGCGCGCCCCGCGAGACCGATGGCCGAGACGTCACGCCACACGTCATCCACGGCCGGTGGCCGCGCCAGCTTGAGGTCGAAGCCGCCCACCCTCCACTCGTCGTCGCGGACCTTGGGGCAGAAGGTGCACGCCAGCGTGCAGGCGCTCGTCAAGTTGAGATAGAGGGCGTCGCCGAGGGGATAGGCGAGCACGGGAGTGCGGGGAGCGGGATGCGGCATGACTTGGCTGAGGGCGACAGGCCTCGGAAGACAGCTTAGACCCAATACTGCTCACTTAGCGCCCTGGGCTTCGGGCGTCAGGCTTCGGGCTTCAGGAGAAGCCTAGAATTCGCGGTCGTTCTTGTCCTGAAGCCTGTGGTCCGTTGCCTGGAGCCAGAGCCAACTGACTGGCATTGAGCTTAGACCATGTCGTTGCGAGGTGTCGCCAGGCCCTTCAGTTTCCTGAGGCCCGAAGCCCGAGGCCTGAAGCCTCTTTCACTCCACGTCTTCGCGCTGTCCGCTGCACGAAAGGCAGAAGCGCGCCTCGGGGATGGCGCGGATGCGCTGCAGTCCCATGGGGCCGCCGCACGCCTCGCACCGGCCATAGTTACCTTCGTCTATCCGTCTCAGGGCGGCCTCGATCTCGTCGAGCTCGCGGCGCGTGAGCTCCGGCGTGGTGCCGGATTGCGACTCCCAGTCGCGCCAGCTGGCGGACGGGTCGGCGAACAAGGCGTCGGGGGGCTCCCGGCAGAGGGACTCACGGCGCTTGAGCAGCATCTTGCGGGCTTCGGTCTCGATGCTGCTCATCTGCGGTTCCGTCGCGAGCCGGATCAGGCCTCGTCCTTTCGAATCCGGCCTTTTCATGGTCCGTGCCGGACGCCAAGTCATTGATTTTACGTATATTTGTTGCGCTGAAGTTGCGCTCTGCAACTGCCTGAACGCATGCCTTGCGTTCCGGTGGCTGCCTCCTCGAGCACACAATCCCAGGCGGGATAGCTGCTCGCGCGACCCTTCCGCGGCGCCTCAATGTCCGGGGGTTGATCCAAGCCAAATGCCGCGAACGACCGCGAGTTCCAGGCTTCTCCTGAAGCCTGAAGCCCAGGGCACTCAAGACCTGTCGAAAAATCAGCTGCGGTCGCAGAGGCCAGGGTGGGGCCCCGACGGCTCTGCCGGCGGGGCGGGGGCGGCCTGCGCCCCCGGCGACTCAGCCAGGCAGGGCGCGCCGGATCGCTCCCTCGAGCGCCAGGTCGTGCCTCTCGGCCGAGAGCGCGCGAGTCTTCAGGTCGTAGATCCGCACGAGCGGGGTGGCGAACGTCTCGGGGCTGCGCACCGGAGAGACGGAGCGCGCGTACCGGCCGTCCTCCAGCTCCAGCAGCGTGCCGGGAGGATACCTGCCGAGCGCGTTCACCATCACCTGGGTCAGCGCCGGGTTGTAGGTGCGCCCGGCTGCGGCGGCCATGGCGCCGAGCGCGTCCTCGGGCGAGATGCGGCTCGCGTAGACGCGAATGAGGGTCGCGTAGTCCTCGGCGAGGCGCAGCACCTGGCCCAGCGCGGAAGGCCGGCCGCGCGGCTCAACGTAGTCGCGGTGGTGATCGAGCACCGCCCGCAGACGCCGCAACTTGGCCGGGTGGAACCCACGCTGCCGCAGCATGATGCGGGCGCCCTCCGCGGGATGGCGCATGAGGCCTTCTGGCCCGGCGGCGGTGTCCGTGGGCAAGGCCGCGTAGCCGGCGTCGTGCACGAGCGCGGCCAGCCCGAGGTCCTGGAGGAAGGCCTGGCGGAAACCCGCCGCCCTGCCCACGAGGAGCGCGACCATGGCCACTGTGACGGCGTGCGAAGCGTGGGGCGACCCCTGGCCGAGCGTTTCCCAGAGCTCCGGCGCGTCCACGCCGAGGTCCAGGATCTGGACCACCTGGCGCCGGAGCGGGAGCGGATTCAGGACCCGCCCCGCCGCCAGGTTGTCGAAGGTCTCCTCGACGATACGCAGGGTGCGCCGCAGCGCCTCGACCGGATCGTGCTGGCGCCCTTCGTCATCACCTTGCACGCGAAAGCGGAAGCGGGGAGCCAGCTCGACCGAGCGCAAGTCTCGCTCGAGGAGCGCCTGCTGCAGGGCGCGCCGCGGGGCTGCCTCGGCCGGCTTCCGCGCGAAGGCCGCCACCAGCGCGCGCACCGCGCCCGTGTCGAGCGCCGCGTGGAAGGTCACGCCGCCGGTGTTGTGCCTCGCGAGCTCGGAGCCGAGGTCCCTGACGTTCCCCTTTCCCTCGGAGCGGATGCGCACGTCGTTGACGTACGCCTCCTCCTCGACCGTCACGAGGTGCACCGGTCCGAGCAGCTCGACGAGCTCCCCTAGCGCTCGCGACAGCTGCTCGACGGGCGCGTCGAACGCGCGATTGTCGGCGGCGTGGACGCGGCTCATCTTGAGGAGCCCGCCCAGGACGTGCGCCAGGCACTCACCCTGCTCCCGCACCTTCTGCGACAGCTCGTGGTCCTCGCCCGCGCGGGCGCGTCCGATGGCCCGCCCGAGGCTCGCTTGCGCGCGCGACAGCTCGTCAGTCACGGGGAGGGTCATTGGTCACGTTCCTGCGGCGCGCGAGCGTCGCGAGACAGTGGCGCCGTAGCTCACCGTCGGAGCGCTCGGCGAGGGCCGTCAAGATGGGCGCGGGGTCGGTGCCAGGCAGCGCCCCCATGCCTGCCACCGCAGCCCATTGCTGGGAACGCTGCTGCGGGGAGAGGTTGCGCAGGAAGCGCGCCTTGGGCTCGAACCAGCCGGCGAAGAGGCGCGCCGCGGCGATGGGGGCGATCCCGGCCAGGGCGCGCCCGAGCGCCTCGGCCTCACGCGGCGCCACGGCTTGCCCCTCCTCGAGGACGCTCCGCAACGCCGCGAGAACCGACTCGTCACCGCGCTGCCCCAGCACCTCGGCAGCGCGCACGCGCACCGCCTCCGAGCGGTCGTGCAGCAGATCGCAGAGGGGCCGCAGCGGCACATCGCCCGGCGCCGCCTCGAGGGCCGCGAGCCCCTCTAGCCGCAGCGACTCGTCCTGCAGCCCGAGGAACTGGCGCGCCACGTCGTTGGAGCGCTCCGGCGCCCTCGCCAACACCCCGCGGCCAAGGTCGCGCGCGAGCCGGGCCTCGAGGGTGGGGAGGCGCGCCAGCACCGCGTCCGCCTCCCGCGGCAGGCGCGCCAGCACGATCTGCGTGAGCAGCCGGCGCCGGCCCTCGGCCAGATCGCCAGCGAGCCGGTCGAGCGTGGCCTCGATCCCGAGCAACGGCAGGAACGGCACCAGGTCGGCCGGGAGCCGGGCGGAGTCTTCGGGCACCGCGGCGAGGACGAGGTCGAGCGTGCGCCCATCGCCGAGACCGCGCAGCATCTCGTCGCGCAACTCTCCACCGCCTGCCTCGCCCAGGAGCTCGACCAGGCGTTGCAGCGACGAGAGCCTTCCGTCCGCGAGGAGGCCGTCGCGCAGCTCGGCGAAGAAGGCGATCAGGTCGCGGTTGGGCTTGGGCCAGCCGGCGCGCGTGGCTTCCTGTAGGAGGTCGCGCGCCAGCGAGAGGGCGAGCTCGGGGACGGCGGCGTCGTCGTCCTCGGCTCGCAACGGCGCCAGGGCCTCGTCTCCGACCGCCCTGAAGCTGAGCGGGCGAGGCTGCGGCAGCTTCTGGAGGGGTGTGTCCCAGCCGGCCGGCGGCTGAAAGCGCCGCGCGCGGCCAGCCTTTTCCGCGAGGTCGGCTTCCGGGCTCTCCTCGGCTGGCGTGTAACCCTCCACGGCCTGGATCGCTATGCCTCCGAATCCCGCCTTGCGGAGCAGCGTGACCGTGTCGTCCTCCTGCTGGCGGACCCCCGTGAAGCGGACTGCCAGGATCAAGAGCAGCTGGTGCAGCTCCCCCCAGGTCACGTGCGGCAGGAGCGCGAGCCGGCGCACGCCGTCGCGGAAGAGCCTGAAGGAGAGCGATTTCTCGCGGTCCTCGTCGCGGTACACGACTTCGCCCGCGACCAGCATCTCGAATGGGCGGACCTCGAAGGAGAGCTCGCCGTGCTGGTCGAGCGCGGAGCGCGTCTTCGCCTGGTACTCGGCGAGGAACTGCCGCACGATGGCGTTGCCGGGGTCGTAGAGGAGGACGCTTCGAGCCGCGCGCACCAAGGCGACTATGACAGCGCCGGCGGCCTGGGCCGCGGTCGTGGCAGCGGGGCGCTCGCCGGCCGCTGAAGGTGGTTGGGGGAGCGGTCGCGGTGGCTGATCCATGGGCATTCGAAGGCGGTTAATCCATCGGACCTCCGAACGGGGGGGGACGTCAAGAGGACGGAGCGCGGTGCTCACACCTCCAGGTCGCGCCCCTGGATCACCTTCACGCCCGCCGAGGCCAGGGTGGCATCGACCTCGGCTCGGCGGTCGGGGAAGACTGCGCGGGTGAGGTCATCGAGAAGGTACGTCTCGAAATGGGAGGCGGCGGCGTCGATCGCGCTCCACTTCACGCAGAAGTCGCGGGCCAGGCCGCACACGAAGACGCGCCGGAGCCCACGCGCCTCGAGCCAGGCGGCGAGGCCGGTGGCGAGACGCGTCCCGTCGGGGCCGACGTTCTCCCGAAAAGCGCTGTAGGAGTCGACGTCGCGGCGCGTCCCCTTGCGCAACACGAGCGTCAAAGCGCGATCGGGTAGCCCGGTATGGAGCTGCGCGCCGCGCGTACCCTGGACGCAGTGGTCAGGCCACAGCTCCTGGGTCCCGAACGGGAGGGCGACCGCCTCATAGGGCTTCCTGCCAGCGTGTGCCGACGCGAAGGAGACGTGGCCAGCGGGATGGAAGTCCTGCGTCGCAACCACCGTCTCGAACGACGGCGCCAGACGGGCGATGGGGGCCACCACCTCGTCGCCCTCCCGGACGGCCAGGGCCCCGCCAGGCAGGAAGTCATGCTGCAGGTCGACGACCAGGAGGGCGTCACACGATCGCTCGATGCGCATGGCCACGAAACATAGAGGAATGCGTGTTGTCTCGCCGCGCGTCCTAAGCTAGCTTCCGCGCCCATGGACAAGATCTGGGTGAAGGACGTGAAGGAAGGCGAGACCGTGAAGAGCGTCTTCCTCGTCGCCCGCAAAACCGTCCCGACCGCGAAGAGCGGCAAGGCGTACCTGTCGGTCACGCTGCACGACAAGACGGGTGAGCTCGAGGCTCGCGCGTTCGAGCGGGTGGAGGAACTCTCCCAGGTCTTCGAGGAGAAGGACTATCTCGAGGTCCAGGGGCAGGTCGGCACTTTCCAGGGCAAGCCCCAGCTCCGCCTCGATCAGTTGAACAAGGCCGACCCAGCGGCGATCGAGGCATCGGAGTTCATGTGGGCGCCGCCTCCCGAGCCGAAGAAACCGGAGAAGACCGGCTTCAGCGACCAGGACGAGGCGACCTGGAAGGAACTGCTCGCGCTGCTGGAGGCGATCACCGATCACAACGTGAAGGTGCTCATCCAGGCGTTCCTCGAGGACGACGACGTCGTGGGTCGGCTGCGTCGGGCGCCGGCGGCGAAGAGCGTCCACCACGCCTACGCCGGTGGCCTCCTCGAACACACGGTCTCGTGCCTCAAGCTCGCGCACCGCCTGTGCGATCACTACCCGCAGGTCGATCGCGACCTCCTCGTGGCGGGCGCCTTCTTCCACGATCTGGGCAAGATCCGCGAGCTCAGCTACGACCGGCAGGTCGAGTACAGCGACGAAGGGCGCCTCATCGGGCACCTCGTCATGACCGCGCAGTGGATCCACGACAAGGCGCGGCGGGTGGGAGTGCCGCGCGACCTCGAGCATCAGGTGGTGCACCTCGTGCTCGCCCACCACGGCCGGCTCGACTACGGCTCCCCGAAGGTGCCCATGACCCTCGAGGCGCTCCTCACGCACGAGATCGACGAGATCGACAGCAGGGTCAACTCGTGGCTGAACCTGATGGGCCGCGAGGGCGGCAACCGCCGCTGGACCGACTCGAACAACGTCTACGAGCAGCACATCTGGCGCGGCACGCTGCCCACCGTGCAGGTCGAGAAGAAGGGGCCGCCCGCTGAAGCGATGACGCCCGTCATCTACGTGCCCCGCGAGGTGCATGGCCAGCAGAACCGGCCCGCCCAGCAGCAGAAGAAGAAGCGCCCCGAGCGCCGGGTCGAGGCGCCACGGGCAGAGGCTCCGCGCACCACCGACGTGGCGAGGGCGGAGGGCGCGGCGCCGGCGGCGACGCCAGCCGAGCCCGCCAAACCGGACGCCCCCCAGGCGGCGCGCCCCGAGCGCCCGAACCGTCCGGAGCGCCCCGAGCGCGGTGGCGGCTTCCGAGGCGGGCCGGGAGGAGATCGCAAGCGCGGTTACACCGGGCCGCGTCTGCCGGGCGACAGGGGGCCGCAGGCTAAGCCGAAGGCCGCCGGGGCGCTCACCCACAACCCGTTCGCCGCCCTCGCTCAGAAGATCGAGTCGGGCGAGATCGCCGCCGGGGGTAGCGAGGCGCCAGGGGTGGCCGAACCACAGGCCGAGACCGTGGCCGCTACTCCAGCCGAGGCCGCGCCCCCATCCGAGCCGCAGGCCGCTCCTGCCGAGAGCGCACCCGAGGCCGTCCCCGAGAAGCGGGAGACGCCTGCCGCTGGCATCGAGAGCCCCGCCCACGGCGAGGGGGAATGAGCTCCGCCGTAGCGCGCCGCGTGCACTAGCACGGCGGCGGCCTGGCCGCCGCCAGCGGGGGACAAGCCCCCGCGCTACGGTCTGTGCCCGGGGGGCGTCCGGGTACGCTCTGTGGCCCGGGGGGGCGTCCGGCTACGGTCTGTGGCCCGGGGGCGTCTGGCTTCTCCCGCGGAGGCGCGCCCGGCGGGGGTGGCTCCGGATTCATTCCGTAGCGCGGGGGCTCGTCCCCCGCCAGGAACCACCGTGGACGAGGTTTGCAGTGCGCCCACGGGCGCGTAGAATCCGCTGCACGTGGTTCCCTTCGGCCGCACCGCCGCCATCTTCGACGTCGACGACTCGCTCCTCGACGGCAACGCCGGCACGATCTTCACCTGGTATCTCTACAGCGAGAAGATCATGCGGCCCGAGATGCGGTCCAAGATCCCGCGCATCATCTACGAGTATGCGCGAAGGCGGCTGAGCGAGAAGGACATGGTCGAGGTCGGCTCGCGTTGCCAGCAGGGCCTGCGCGCCGACGAGCTCAAGGGGCACGCGCACGCCTGCTTCCACAAGCACCTGCGCAAGCGCATCACCACCGGCGCCGTGCGCCAGATCCGCAAGCACCTGCTCTCCGGCCACCTCGTCGTCATCGCCTCCGGCTCGCCGCAGTACATCATCGACGAGGTGGGCAGGCACCTTCGCGTCCACGTCGCGATCGGGACGCGCACGCGCATAGTGGACGGTCGCGCCACCGATCAGATCGTGCCGCCGGTGGTCTTCCGCGACGGGAAGCGCGCGGTGGTGGAGCGCATCACCGAGGCCTACGACATCGACCTGGGGAAGAGCTTCATCTACTCCGACTCGGCCGCCGACGTCCCGCTCTTCGAGGCCGTCGGGAATCCAGTGGTGGTGAATCCGCGACCGCCCTTCCGCGCCACCGCCGCGCGCCGCGGCTGGGAGATCGTCTCCTGGCATGAGCGCACCAAGGGCACGCTCCCACCCGACACCGCTGACGAATGGGGCAGCTGGGACGGGTAGTTCGTCGCGTCGATGTCCCGTGGCGCGGGGGCTTTGTCCCAATGCCAGTCAAGACCTGTCGAAAAATGGCTGAGGTCCGCGGCGTGGCCGGGGTGGGGCCCTGACGGGCTTTGCCCGGCGGGGCGGGGGCGGCCTGCGCCCCCGGGTACTCAGTTAGCGCTGGCTCCACGCTACCGACTACAGGCTTCAGAAAGAGAACGACCGCGAATTCTAGGCTTCTCCTGAAGCCCGAAGCCTGAGGCCCGAAGCCCATGGCGCTAAGTGAGCGGTACTGGGGCTTGTCCCCCGCCTGGGCGCATTCCAGCGGGGCACGAGGCCCCGCGCTACGGAATCCGAAAGAACCGCTTCGCGTTCTCGGTCGTGATCTCGCCGACCTCGTCCACCGGAAGCCCCCAGAGTTCAGCCACCTTCTCGGCCGTCCTGGCCACATGGGCTGGCTCGTTGCGCTTGCCTCGGTGGGGCACGGGCGCGAGGAAGGGGCAGTCGGTCTCGACGAGGAGACGATCGCGCGGCGCCTTGCGCACGGCCTCGCGCAGGTCAGCCGCGGCCTTGAAGGTGACGACGCCGGCCACCGAGAGATGGAGGCCGAGGTCGAGGTAGGTCTTGGCGCGCGCCCAGTCGCCGCTGAAACAGTGGACGACGCCGCCGGCCTCCGGCACGCCCTCGCTCTCCAGCACGCGAACGCAGGCTTCGTCGGCCTCGCGCACGTGGATGACGACCGGTTTCATGGCCGCCTTCGCCGCGGCGAGGGATCGGCGGAAGCTCGCCTCCTGGACGGGCCGTGGCGAATGGTCGTAGTGGAAGTCGAGCCCCGTTTCGCCCACGCCAACCACGCGAGGGTCGCGCGCCAGCTGCTCCATCGTCCGCCAGTCCTCTTCCGGCACCCGGGAGCAGTCGTGCGGGTGGACGCCGATGGTCGCCGCGAAGTAGGTGGGCTCGCGGGCGGCGAGCTCGAGTGCATTGCCGAAGGCCCCCGGCGTACGCCACAGGCCGATGAGGACGATCCGGCAGACGCCCGCCGCGCGCGCGCGCGCGACGACAGCGTCGAGATCTCCCTCGAAATCTTCGAAGTCGAGGTGCGCGTGGCTGTCGAGGAGGCGGGGCAAGCTACTTCACCCTCGTCCCGGGCGCGATCCCCTCGCCCACGGTGACGACCTCCAGCTTCGGCGGCTCCCCGGCCGCCAGAAGCATGCCTTGCGAGGTGATACCGCGCAGCGGCCGCGGAGCGAGGTTCGCGACCACCACGATCCGCTTGCCTACGAGCTGCTGGGGATCGGGATAGGCCTGTGCGATGCCCGCCACGATGGTGCGGGCCTCGGGCTCGCCGACGTCGACGGCGAGCTTGAGGAGCTTGTCCGCCTTCGGCACCGGCTCGGCGC
This sequence comes from Anaeromyxobacteraceae bacterium, assembly GCA_041500205.1. Classification (GTDB taxonomy): domain Bacteria; phylum Myxococcota; class Myxococcia; order Myxococcales; family Anaeromyxobacteraceae; genus Anaeromyxobacter_A. The sequence continues at coordinate 19,107 of JBGQLS010000033.1, forward strand.
TCTTCACCAGCCCGACGCGCAGCTCGACCCTCGCGAAGTCGTCGTACTGGATGACGCCGAAAGCTCCGACCTTGGCCCCGCGCTCCGCGTCCCCGGGCTGGGATGGAGGCGCCTTCACCTTCGACGCTGTCTCGGCGGGGCTCGCCGCCGCCGAGACGGGCTGCGGCACTTGCTCGGCGGGCGTCGCGATCAGCTTCGCAACCTGCTTCGCGTCGAGCCGGGCGATCTGGGGGGGCTTGGTCTTCGCGACGACGGGCGGCCCCGCGAAGGGATCCAGCTCCTTCGGCCAGGAGCGTGGATCCGGCTGACCGAAGGCGGCCGCCAGCTTTTCGGCGAAGACGGGCAGGATGGGCGCCAGGACGACCGACAGCGCGCGCAAGGCCTTCGCGACGCTGAAGAGGAGCGCACGCGATCCGGGCGAACCCGGGTCCTCCCACGGCTTCGCCTCCTGCATGCGCCGGTTGCAGAGGTTCGCCACCTCGGAGACCAGCCTCACGACCTCCCGCAGCTCGAGGGCCGCGTAGGCGCCGCGCGCGAGGTGGAGCGCCGCCCGCGCCGCTTCGACGATGCCCTCCTCGGCTTGCACGTCGAGCGGGCCGTCGAGCCGACTGAGCAGGGCGAAGGCGCGTGAGGCGAGGTTCGCCACGTTGTTCGCCAGGTCCGCGTTGATGCGGTTGCGGAACTCGTCCAGGGACAGGTCCAGGTCCGAGATGCCCGGCCCCAGGTTCGCGGCGTAGTAGTAGCGGAGCAGCTGCGGATCGAGCCCGGCGTCGAGATAGGTCTTCGCGGTGATGAACGTCCCTCGCGACTTCGACATCTTCTCGCCGTTCACGGTGAGGTGCCCGTGCACGGCCATCCGGTCCGGCGTCTTGAGGCGCGCCGCCCGGAGCATGGCGGGCCAGAAGACGGCGTGGAAGCGCAGGATGTCCTTGCCGATGAAGTGCTCGAGCCGCGCACTCACGCCCTCGGCCAGGAAGCGCGCCTCGAAGTCCGCCGGCGCGAGCCTCTCGCCCGGGGGCGCCTCGTTCGCGAAGTAGTGCTCGGCGGACGAGAGATAGCCGATGGGGGCGTCCACCCAGACGTAGAGGAACTTGCCGGGGAAGTCGGCGTCGTCCACCGGGAACCCGAAGTAGGGCGCGTCGCGGGTGATGGCCCAGTCCTGGAGATCGTCGAGCCAGCCCTTCACCTGCTCGCGCACGGCGGGCTCGAGATGACCTTCTGCTTCCACCCAGCGTCGGATCTCGGGCTCCACCTTGCGCAGGTTCACATAGGCGTGCTCGGAGGTGCGGACCACGGGTGCTGTGCCGCAGATGGCGCAGTGGGGGTCCTTGAGGTCCCGCGGGTCATAGGTGGTCCCGCAGTTCTCGCACACGTCCCCGTACTGCCCGCCCTTGCCACAGCTCGGGCAGGTGCCCTTGACGAAGCGATCGGGGAGGAAGCGCCCGTCCACCTCGCAGTAGAGCTGCTCCACCGACTTCTTGTAGATGAGGCCTTCCGCCTTGAGCGCCCGGTACACGCGGTGCGCCCACCGCTCGTTCTCGGGAGAGTCGGTCGTGTAGTAGGTCGAGAACTCCACCAGGAACCGCTTGAAGTCCTCGTACTGTTCGGTGCGGTACTTCTCGACGAAGGCCTTGGGCGACATCCCGGCCTTGGAAGCGTTCACCTCGATGGGCGTGCCGTGCGAGTCGGCCGCGCAGACGTAGGTGACTTCGTCACCGCAGGCGCGCCGGAAGCGCACGTAGACATCGGTCTGGATGTACTCGACGAGGTGCCCGAGGTGGATGCTGCCGTTCGCGTACGGCAGCGCGCTCGTCACCAGGATTCTTTCACTCACGTGATGTCCTTTCCACATCCAGCGCGGGCCTCGGGCCTCGGGCTTCAGGCAAGACCATCGGCGACGGGCGACGCGGTGCCAGATTCATGTCCGGGCCTCCACGCCTGCCATGAGCTTCCACAGGACGCGCTCGAGCAACGGCCGCTCCTCCGAGCCGGACTTCATGGCCAGGTCGGCGTCAGCCAGGTCCGCGAGGGCGCCCAGGAGCGCGCTCCTCGAATAGCGCTGCGCCGCCTGGTACTTCATCCAGAAGCCGTAGGGCTTCCTCGCGCCGAGCTCCTCCGCCGGGATGGCCGGGAGGACGAGCCGCTGCCAGGAGTCGAACGAGGAGACACGCTTTCCGGCCGCCGCCTTGTGGGCCCGCTCGCGCTCCACCACGAGCCGGCGCAACGTCGAGGCGAGGGATCCCAGGAGCAGGAACGGGCTCGCGCCGTCAGCCAGGCTCCGCGCGACCACCGCCAGCGCCTGCGGGAAGTCCTTCGCCTCCACGGCGTTGCCGAGCGCGAAGAAGGGATCGGACGCGACGCGCGTCACGACCGCCTCCACGTCGGCCGCCGTGATCGTCTTCCGGTCGCCGGCGAATGCCACCAGCTTCGCGACCTCGCTGGCGAGCGTGCGCGTGTCGTCTCCCACGAGCGCGGCCAGCCGGGCTTCGGCGCCGGCGTCCGCGACCTTGCCGCTGCCGGCGAGGAGCGCCTGCAGCACCGGGCGCAGCACCAGCCGCTCCTCGCCCCAGGCTCCTTCCTTCGCCAGGGCGAACGTGACACGCCTCCCGGCGCCGGCGAGCTTCTTCACGAGCGGCAGCTTTCCGTCCACCTTGCCGGCGGCGACGACCAGGACGTGGCCGGGAGGTAAGCCGCGGCCCAGCATTGAGTCCAGCGCCGGCGCGTCGGCCTTGGCCGTCTTCATCTCGCGCTCGATCGCGTAGCGCGCGGCGGCGGCCACGAACGCCGCACCCTCGGCTCCCAGCGCGATGCCCAGCTCCGACTTCCACTGTCCTGCGCGCGGCGCCTTGCCGGCCTCCGGGACCAGGTCCTCCGCCCTCCACCCTGCCTTGGCCGCGAGCGCGAGCATCCGCCGGGCCGCCTCGCGCTGGCGGCCCTGGGTCCACATCTCGCGGGCCCGCTCGAAGGAATCGGCGCTCTCTTCCTTCGAGGAGAGGAAGGCCGGTTCCTGCACGAGCACCACCTTGCGCGAGGCGGGCCCCGCGAAGAGCCCGCGGGTCGCCAGCTCCGCCGCGATCTCGCCAGGCGTGGCCGCCGCGTCGAGCTCGACCTGGTTGAGGTCGCGCTCCGCCTCCGGGACGAGCGCGTCCGCGAGCTCGCGCGCCGCGCGGCCGGCCAGGAACGGATCCCCGTCGAAGAAGTAGACCTGGGCCGGCTCTCCTGCGCGCGCCTCCGCGAGGCACCGCTCCAGGGTGGACCCGTCAGGCCCCTTCGCAGGCCTCCCCTTACCGAAGGTCGCCATGGAACCACCCGATGAGCATCCGCTCCAGGGCCAGCGCAGGCGCCGCGTTCTGCCGGAGCGCCTCCGCCGCGGCGCGCGCATGCTCGATGCGACGGAGCGCTTCCACGGGCGTGAGTCCGGCCGCGGCCGCGCGCGTCCGGGGCGCCAGGTCACCGAGCGCGAGCGACGCCGCCTCGCCGGCGGCCTGGAAGGCGAGCACGTCGCGCAGCCAGACGCCGAGCAGCTCACACGTCTCGCGCGCGGCCTCACGGCCCTCGCCCTGATCCCGCGCGAAGGCGATCCAGGTGGAAGCGTCGTCCGGATCGAGCTCCGCCGCGGCCGCCACCGCCTGCTCGCGCTCCGCCAGCGCCTTCGCGTCGAGCTCGAGCGCCCTGCCAAGCGAGCCGCCGGCGAGCGCCACCGCCAGCCGTATCCCCTCCGGTGGATGCCCGGCCGCGCTGAGCCGGGTGGCGATCACGTCGTCCGCCAGCGGAGCGAAGGACACGCGCGCGCACCTCGAGCGGAGCGTGGGGAGGAGGAGATCCGGGCTCGAAGCCACCAGCACCAGGATCGTGTCGGCGGGCGGCTCCTCCAGTGTCTTGAGGAGCGCGTTCTGTGACTGGACGTTCATGGCGTCCGCGGGGTCGATGAGGACGAAGCGACACCGGCCTTCGAAGCGCTTCATGGCGAGGCGGTGGTCGACGAGGTCCCGCACCTGGTCCACCACAATGTCCTTCGAGGGCGCGCGCCCGCCCTTCGGCTCCCAGCGGCCGGCCTTCGCCATCACGCGCTCCTCGGCGAGCGCCATCACGTCCGGATGGATCCCGCGCTCGATCTTGCGGCAGGGGCCGCACACACCGCAGGGATCGACGCTGGATGGAGGCGAGGACGGAGCGGGTTCCCCGGATCGCGGCCCGGCGGGCGCGGGCGCTCCCTCGCAGTTGCAGGCCTGCGCCAGCAGCCGCGCGGCGGTCCGCTTCCCCACCCCCTCCGGCCCGCCGAAGAGGTACGCGTGGTGAAGGGCACCGCGCGCCAGAGCGGACCGCAGTGCCCCGAGCGCGCGATCCTGGCCGATGAGCTCCGAGAACGGCATGGGCGGCGGACCATAACATAAGCTCTGCGCGCTCCTCCCGCTGTTAGTATCGTCGCGGCATGGCCATCGAGGACATCCTCGCGCGATACGCCACGGGCGCCGTCGGGATCGCGCTGCTCGTCGCGACGGCGATAGCACGCGCCGTGACATCCGAAAAGGCCTACGGCCGGGACCTGCGCGGCGCGCAGGGATACCTCCTCCTCTTTCTCGGCACCACCTTCCTGCGGGTCCTCACGCCCGCGCGGTGGTACCGGCTGGACAAGGGGCTCTTCGTGGCGGGCCTGGTGCTCTTCGCCTTCGGCGCCATCCGGGGCGCGGCGGCGACCTGGAGCCTCCTGCACCGCCGCCAGACCGGCGTCGAGACGCCCAAGATCCTGCGCGACCTCGTCGACGGGATCCTCTTCCTGCTGGCGCTGCTCGTCATCCTGCAGGCCACGCTGTCGGTGGACCTCTCCGCGGTGCTCGCCAGCTCCGCCGTCATCTCGCTCGTCCTCGGCCTCGCGCTGCAGGAGACCCTGGGAAACCTCTTCGCCGGGCTCTCGTTGCAGGCGGAGCGGCCCTTCGCGGAGGGCGACTGGGTGCGCATCGGGCAGCACCAGGGCAAGGTGATCGAGATCGGGTGGCGCGCGACGCGGCTCCTCACCGGCGCCGGGGAGGGGCTCACCATCCCCAACAACACGGTGGCGAAGGAGGCGGTCTACAACCTGAGCCGGCGCGGCTCGGCCATGCGGAAGGTGACGCTCTCGGCTGGCTACGACGTGCCGCCGAACGCGTTCAAGGAAGCGGCGCTCTCGGTGCTTCGCGCGCACCCGCGCATCGCCTCGGAACCCGCAGCGGTCGTGCGCACGGCCGACCTGGGGACGAACGGGATCAGCTACGAGGTCGTGTTCTGGGTCGCGCGCTGGGAGGAGGGCGGCGAGGTCGAGGACGACGTGCGCTCACAGCTATGGTACCGCCTGCACCGCGCCGGCATCGCGCTCTCCGCGGTCGGGAACGAGGTGCGCCTCGCCCGCGGCGCGCGCGTCGCCGCCGGCGCCGCCCAGGTGGACGTGCGCGCCCTCCTCGACAGGGTGGACTTCCTCGCGCCGGTCGAGCCGCCCTTGCGCGATGCGCTGGCGGAGCGCGCGCGGGTGGTGCGGTTCGGCCGCGGCGAGGTCGTGCTACGCCAGGGGGACACCGCCTCGAACGCGTTCTACGTGATCGCGGAGGGCGAGGTCGCGCTCCGGGTCGCCTCGCCGGACGGAGGCGAGCGGGAGGTCTCGCGACTCGGCCCGGGCGAGTTCTTCGGCGAGATGGGAGCCCTCACCGGCGACCCGGGAGCCGCGACCGCCGTGGCGGAGCGCGACCTCGCGCTCGTGGCGGTGGACCGCGACGCCTTCGCCGAGCTCTTCCGCAGGGCGCCGGAGGCGGCGCGCAAGCTCGCCGACGTCCTGGCCAGGCGTCGCGAGGGATTCGAGCGGACCGTCGAGAAGGCCGGGGCCGGGGCCACTCGCCCGGCAGAGCCCCACCAGCTCCTCGATCGCCTGCGCGGGATCTTCAAGCACCTGGGGTGATGCTACGCCGTCCTCCCCGCCAGCCGCGCGACGGCGGCGGTGAGCTCGGTAGGCTCGATGGGCTTGGCGAGGTAGAGCTGGTACCCCGCGGCCAGCGCCTGCTGGCGGTGGTCGGACTGGGCGAAGGCGGTGAGGGCAGCGGCGGGGACGCGGCCGCCCTGCTCGGGCGCGAGGCGGCGCACGCGCCGGATGAGCTCGTAGCCGTCCTGTCCCGGCATGCCGATGTCGGAGACGAGCACGTCCGGAGGTGACTCGCGGAGCGCTGCGAGCGCCTCGTCCGCGGTCGCCGCCACCGTCACGCTCGCGCCGGCCTGCTCGAGCAACTGCTTCACCACCTCCAACGTGTCCACGTCGTCGTCCACGATGAGGATGCGGAGGTCGTCCAGCGAGGCGGTCATCGGCACCAGCGTGGCGGGGCGCGGGAGGGGGCGCGGCGCGTCGGCCTCCCTGGCGCGGGCGCGGACATGGAAGAGCGGGAGGGAGACGGTGAACGAGGAGCCCTTGCCCGAGCCCGCGCTGTCGGCTGAGACAGTCCCTCCGTGCGCCTCGACGAGGTGACGCACGATGGCGAGGCCGAGCCCGAGCCCGCCGTGCGCCCGCGTGGTGGAGGAATCGGCCTGCCGGAACCTCTCGAAGACGTGCGGCAAGAACTCGCTCGTGATCCCCGAGCCGGTGTCCTTGACGGTGAGCTCGACGTGATCGCCCCGGTGCGCCAGGCGCACCTCCACGCGACCCCTGGCCGGAGTGAACTTGATCGCGTTGGTGAGGAGGTTCCAGGTCACCTGTTGCAGCCGTCCCGGATCGCCCGCCACGGGCCCGGCGCCCGGCTCCAGCACCGCCGCGATCTCGATCTCCCGCGCGGCAGCGGCCGGGCGCACGGTGTCGATGGCGGCCTCGACCACCGGCACCAGCTCGACC
>JBGQLS010000034.1:0-25816 GCA_041500205.1 Anaeromyxobacteraceae bacterium
CGCCCTTCCAGACGCGCGGGTCCTGGCGGTGCGCCGGAACCCGTTCGCGTGGCCCCTCGCGCCCGTTCTCGGCGGGCTCGCTGGCGGCGGTTCGGCTGGGGGGGCGATGGCCGCGGTGGCGATCATCGGCATCCTCGCCGCCATCGCCATCCCGAACTTCCTCAAGTTCCAGGAGAAGGCGCGCGCGGCGCGCGGCGCCGTCGAGGCCTCGGCGAGGGATCAGTCCCCTGATTCGGCGGTCGTCCAGACCGGCCTGACGCAGCAGCAGCTCGAGACGCTGCAGTGGGTCGCGGCGGTCCGCCGACAGCAGACCGAGGCGCGCGAGCGCGAAGCCCCGCAGCAGCAGGCCGAGCAGCGGTAGCAGCAGGCCGATGCGCGGGCCGCGGTTGTCCTCGCCCGGCGCAGTCGATGTCTGCGGAAACGCACCTACTCTCCCGCGCGGCCGGGTTTCCCGCGGCGCGGGAGAGCAACGCGCGACTGCCTTCCCCGGGGCAGCCGCGCGGATCGCGGCAAGCGCTCAGGGACGGTCGATGGTCAGATACGCGCCCTGGAAGGTCCCGCCGAAGTAGTTCCCCACGATGATCTCCTGCGTGGAGGTCACGGCGCTGTTGGAGATGTGCGTCCGGACCGTGAACGAGGCGCTTGTCGCTCCGGCAGGGACGATGACGACAGGCGGGAGCTCCGCATCGAGGTTGAAGAAGTCGTTCGAGCTGGACAGCTGGACAGCGGCTCCCTCCGGCGGGGCCGGATCGGTGAGCGTGACGATGCCGGTCACCGGGCTTCCGGAGACCACGGTCGCGGGGCTCAGCGTCAGCGACGAAACCTGCGGGCGAGGCGTCGTGGGCGGGGTCAGCGAGGGGGTGAGCGAGAGCGTCTGGATGACGAAGCTGGACGGCTGCGGGCTCGAGGTGTTCGCCGTGATCGATGCGCTCGCCGGCGCGGAGAGGAACGGGTTGGCGTAGAAGGTGGCTGTGCCGCTGCTCAGCCCGTTCGGGATGCGAATGAACTTCGGGCCGGCCAGGAGCGCGTTCTGGAACGCCAGGTAGACGATCACGCCTCCCGAGGAGCTGCTCGCCGAGCCGCTCAGCGCGACCGTGGCCGTGATAGCGGTTCCAGCGGCGGCCGTCGTGGAGGCGAGCCTGAGGCTGCTGATGCCGCCGGCGGTGGAGGCCTGGGCGAGAGTCTCCGTGGGCTGCAACTGCTCGGGGCCACCGCAAGCAGCGACGGCGAGGGCGAGGAGAGCCGCGAAGGTCACGATATGGTTCTTCATGAAGGATCCCTTTCCTGGCGAGAGCTCGGGGGGAGTCGGCTTTGCGCCGGTCGCTCTCGTGCAGGTAGGGCAGCCCGACCAGTGGGATCGGTCACGGAGCAGATGACCGACAGGCAAAACCTGTGGAAGGTCAGGCTGATCGCTGCGTCCCTTGAGACGGACGCCGCAGGCGACAGCGCGATGTTTTGAAAAGACTACAGGGCAAAACTCAGCCAGGTCCGGGGGGAACGCGTCCTGTACACCTTCTTGTAAAAAATCCTTGACGTAGATCATTTCCAGCGTCGCTCCGAAAACTCAACCCCTTGAATTCGCGTCGCGTGGCCGATCCGCGTCTGTTGGTGTCTCTGTTGCATAGGAGTCCAAACATGAAGACACCTCGCCACGCCGCCCCGACCAGTCTCCCGAAGAAGATCGTGATGACACTCGGTGACCTCATCGCCGCGGCGTACGAGGCCAGCGACGGCTTCGGGCGGCAGCGGGCAGAACGCGCCGCGACGCTGCTCACCCTGTCCCCTCTGGCGCGCCGCTGCAGCCGCCAGCTCCTGTTCGTGCGCTGAGGTCGCCGTGCAAGGCTGCATCACCGCGCGCGATGTCCTCTGGCACCCGGTCACGATCTGTCGGCTGTGGGGGCTCGGATGCTACGTGCGGTGCCTGCACGCCATCGTGACGCGCCGGCGCTGCACCTTCCTGCAGCTTGCGGTCGCGAATCGCTGACGTTGCACCGCCCGAGTAAAGGGGTTTGGCGGAGCCCCGGGGTCTGGGCGTACTCTGGAGCGGCAAGACCTCAGCTCTCGGGACCCCCCTCGGCTTGCCCGGCGAAAGCAGGACGAGCGGGTGCTTGCGCCGCCCATCTGGGGTAGAAATCGTTCGCCCGCGTGCCCTTCTCGTTCCAAGCCGGCCCCAGCGATCCGGGGAGCCACGCCCGCCGCGGCGCGCTCCTCACCCGGCACGGCCGGGTGGAGACACCCGCCTTCATGCCCGTGGGGACCCGGGGCACCGTCACCGGGCTCACGGCCGAGGATGTGGCGGGGCTCGGCGCCGAGATCGTGCTCGGCAACACCTACCACCTCCTTCTGCGCCCCGGGCCCGACGCCATGCGCCACTTCGGCGGGCTCCACCGCTTCATGGGGTGGGACCGCGCCCTCCTCACCGACTCCGGCGGGTTCCAGATCTTCTCGCTAGCAAGGGACCGGACCGTCACCGAGGAGGGCGCCCGGTTCAAGAGCTACGTCGACTGCAGCTATCATCACCTCACACCGGAGCGGTCGATCGAGGTTCAGACGGCGCTCGGGGCCGACGTGATGATGGTCCTCGACGTGTGCTTGCCCTCGACTGCGCCGCCCCAGGCGCTGCGCGAGGCGATGGATCGCACCCACCGCTGGGCGCTGCGTTCGCTCGCGGCGCGGCAGGATCCCGGGCAGGCGCTCTTTGCAATCGCGCAGGGCGGCCTCTCGCAAGCGCTGCGGAAGGAGTCGGCGCAGTTCCTCACCGAGCACGCCTTCGACGGCTTCGCCATCGGTGGGCTCGCGGTGGGGGACACGCGCCACGAGCGCGGGGACGTGATAGCGCTCACGACCGGCCTCCTGCCCGCGGATCGGCCCCGCTACCTCATGGGCGTGGGTACGCCGGTCGACATCCTCGAAGCGGTGGCGCTCGGGGTGGACATGTTCGACTGCATCATACCGACGACGCTTGCCTGGCAGGGCACGGCCTTCACGTCGACCGGGCGCGTGCGGCTCACGCGCGGCGAGCACCGCCTCTCCGACGCCCCGCTCGATCCGGGCTGCCCGTGTTCCACCTGCCGCCGGCACCCGCGCGGCTACCTGCACCACCTCATGAAGTGCAAGGAGCCGCTGGGTCCGCGCCTGCTCTCGCTCCACAACCTCCACCACTACCTCGCGCTCATGCGAGCGGTGCGGGCCGCCATCGAATCGGGTCGATATGCGGCCTTCGCCCGTGAGACGATCGCCGCCATCGACCGGCACGAGCACGACCTCGAGCGCCGGCCGCCCGGCACCCGGCGCGGCCCGCGGGAGCCGCGCTTCGAGCTCGTCACGACCAGCAGCGGCGCGGCGGCGGTGCGCGACCGGGTGGTGGGCGAGGTGATGCACCCGGTGATCGGACCGACCAGCGAGGCGGAGGCGCTGTATGTGGGGCAGTCGCGGCTCGCGGAACGGCTGGGCGGCCCCGGTGGAAGCCTCGTGCTCTTCGACGTGGGGCTCGGCGCCGGGGCGAACGCGCTCGCCGCGTTGCGGGCGGCGCGAGCCTTGGGCCCGGGGAGCCGGCCGCTCGAGGTCGTGAGCTTCGAGCGCGACACGGGAGCCCTGGCGCTGGCCGCCTCCGAGGAGGGCGCGGGCCGGCTCGGCTTCTCTCCCGAGGACGTTCAGGCGGCGCGGGCGTTGCTCGCGGTCGGGTACCACGCGGAGGAGCGACTCTCCTGGAGGCTCGTCCCGGGCGATGCGGTCGAGGCGCTCCGGTCCCGGACCGAGCGAGCGGATAGCGCGCGCGCCGAGGTGGTGTTCTGGGACCCCTTTTCGCCGGCGGTGAATCCCGAGCTGTGGACGGTGGACGCCTTTTCGGCTCTGCGCGCCGCCTGCGGCTCGCGCGCGGTCGTCTTCACCTACAGCACGGCGACGTCGGCACGGAGCGCGCTGCTCCTGGCCGGCTTCTTCGTGGGCGTGGGCGATCCCTCCGGCCCGAAAGAGCAAACCACCGCCGCCGCCTGCGACGGCGCCGACCTGGCGCGGCCCCTCGATGGTCGCTGGCTGGAGCGGCTCCTGCGTTCCTCGGCGCCGCTCCCTGGCGGCGCGCCAGGGGGCGCGCTCGACCTGATCCGGGCGCACCCGCAGTTCACGGACCAGCGCGACGGGTCGACGCCACCAATCACGCGCAGTTGATGGCCGCACGATGGCTCCCACGCGGCAGGCGAAGCGACATTCCGGCGTCCAGAAGACGCTCCACGTCCGAGAGGCAGGTGCGGGGGGACCCGGGTCCCGCTTCCCTGGCGATCGACCTTCCTCGGCCCGGGTGCGTCGCTGCGGGAGCCCACGGCCCCAGCGAGAACGCGCGCGAGCGCAAAGCCACGCCGCGGCGCATCTGCGGCGCATACATTGCATCAGTGCATCAGTTGCCCCGTGCGCCGCTTTGCTCCAAGAGTAATCCATCCACCGATCCCGTATCCGCTCTCGCAGCCCAGCGATCGCCCTGGAAGGGAAGTCACTGTGTCGAAGAGCACGATGAGCGAAGCGAGCGGGCCACCGTCGGTCTCGGACGCGCCACCCCCGCTGTCTCCGGACGCCGGCGCCCGAAAGCCGCTCCGGGATCAACTACCTGTCAATTCCTACGCGGTGCTGGCCCTGGTGGTGTGGACCACCGCCCTGTCCGGCTCGCTGACGTGGAACCTGCACTTGCAGCGCTCGGCGATCGGCGACCTCGTGCTGCAAACTGCGCGCGCCTACTTCGAGAAGGACCTGGTGTACCGCCGCTGGGGAGCGCACCACGGCGGCGTGTACGTCCCGATCCTCCAGGACACACCTCCCAATCCCTACCTGAGCGGCCTGCCCGACCGCGACGTGGTGACGACGACGGGGAAGCGGCTCACGCTGGTGAACCCCGCCTACATGGTGCGCCAGGCGTACGAGATCGCGGCCGATTCCGCCGGCGCGCAGGGACACCTCACCAGCCTGAGACCGCTGCGGCCGGAGAACGCGCCCGACGGCTGGGAGCGATCCGCGCTGGAGCGGCTGGGGCGGGGCGAGGAGGAGCTCCACTCGACCGAGGTCTTGCGGGGCGCGCCGCACCTGCGGTTCATGCGCCGCTTTATGGTCGAGGAGTCGTGCCTGAAGTGCCACTGCTCGCAGGGGTACAAGGTCGGCGACGTGCGCGGCGGGGTCAGCATCTCCGTGCCGCTCGCGCCCTATCTGGCCATCCAGCGGCGCCAGATGCTGCCGCTGGCGTCGGCGCACGGCCTGATCTGGCTGCTCGGGGTGGCCGGGATCGTTGTGGCCAGCCGCCGCTTCGGCCAGCGGGTGAAGGAGCGCGAGCGCGAGGAACGGGAGCGTCGTTCGCTCGAGCAACAGCTCCAGCACGCGCAGCGCATCGAATCGGTGGGGCGCCTCACGGGCGGCATCGCGCACGACCTCAACAACCTGCTCTCGCCCATCCTCGGGTTCTCCTCGATCGTGCTGGAGGAGCTCCCCCCCCAGGACCGGCTCCGGCCGGACGTGGAGGAGATCAAGCGGGCCGCCCAGCGGGCGCGGGAGCTGACGCACCGGCTGCTCGCGTTCAGCCGCAAGCAGGAGCTGAAGGTGGAGCTGCTCGACATGGCCGAGATGGCCGAGGGCATGCGGAAGATGCTGGGCGCCATGCTGGGCGAGGACGTGGAGCTGGTCATCGCGCCTCCTTGTGGAGCGCCGCTGGTCCGCGCGGATCGCGCCCAGCTCGAGCTCGTCCTGCTCAACCTCGCCATCAACGCTCGGGACGCGATGCCACGCGGCGGCACGCTGCGCATCGCCGTCCGCGAGGAGCGGCTCGACGAGCGGTCCGCCGCGATCGACCTGCCTCCGGGCCGGTACGCGGCGCTCATCCTGAGCGACACCGGGACGGGGATGGACGAGCAAGTCCTGAACCGGATCTTCGAACCGTTCTTCACGACCAAGTCCCCGGGGAAAGGCACGGGGCTTGGGCTGGCGGCGGTTCACGGCATCGTGAGGCAGCATGGCGGGACGATCGAGGTGAAGAGCAGCATCGGCGAGGGCACCTTGTTGCGCCTCCTCTTCCCCGCCGCGGACGGTCCGGTGCCCCTGGCGCCGCCGGAGCCGGGGGATCGGCTGCCTCGTGGCGGCGAGAGGGTGCTGGTGGCGGAGGACGACGCGGCGGTCCGCAAGTTCGTGTGCAAGACCCTGGCGGACCTCGGGTACCAGGTCCTCCAGGCGGACGATCCACGCGAGGCGCTCCGCCTGGCGGACGGTGGGGACCAGCTCGACCTGCTCGTCACCGACGTGATCATGCCGCACATGAACGGTCCCGAGCTGGCGCGGCGGCTCGCAGGCGCGCAGCCAGGTTTGGCGGTGCTCTTCATCTCCGGCAACCCGCGCGACGCGCTCGGCCCTTCCCTGCCCGGCCCCGCGAGCAGACCGCTGTGGAAGCCCTTCACGCCGTCCGAGCTGGCACACGCCGTTCGGCGCGCGATCGACGAGCCGAAGATGCGCTCGCCTGGTAGCTGAACGACGGACGGGCAAAGGGGGAAGCTCCGCCTTCGCCGGCGTCGAAGCTCTCGCGAAGGCAGCGTGCTTGCGAGCGGCCGCACCTCCGAGCGCCGCCCGGCGACGTGACGTCTGCCCTGCACCCCGTGACTTCTCGTCGCCATTGGCGCCGTCTCGCCCGGCTGGCGGGCAGGGACCCCATTTGTCCGGCGCGTTGCCACCGGATGTGAGTGGTCGTTCGACGTGCGCCTGTCCAGGATCGTCGGTCGGCGCTGACCTGGCCGAGAGGGAGCCGATCGTGAAACCGACGCGCGCGCTGAGAGAAGCGGGGCAGAGCTTGTGGCTCGACAACATCACGCGCGACCTGCTCGACACAGGCACCCTTCAGCGCTACGTCGACGAGCTGTCGGTCACGGGTCTCACTTCCAACCCGACCATCTTCGACCAGGCCATCTCGCGTAGCGCCTCGTACGACGACGAGATCCGGCGCCTCAGGGCCGGCGGGGGGACGGGCGAGGCGCTCCTCTTCGATCTGGCGCTGCAGGACATCACCCGGGCCGCCGACCTCTTCGCGCCCATCCACCGGCGCACGGCCGGTGTGGACGGCTTCGTGTCGCTGGAGGTGTCGCCGCTGCTCGCCTACGACACGGTGAACACCGTCTCCCAGGCCAAGGCGCTCCACCACAAGGCCGGGCGCGCCAACCTGTTCATCAAGATCCCCGGGACGAAGGAGGGCCTGCCCGCCATCGAGGAAGCCGTCTCTTCCGGCGTGCCGATCAACGTGACGCTGCTCTTCTCGCGCGAGCAGTACCTGGCCGCCGCGGACGCGTACCAGCGAGGCCTGGAGCGGCGCATCGCGGCCGGGCAGAGCCCGGACGTGCGCTCGGTGGCGTCGCTCTTCCTCAGCCGCTGGGACGTGGCGGTGTCCACGAAGGTGCCCGTGGAGCTGCGCGACCAGCTGGGCATCGCGATCGGCCAGCAAGCGTACAAGGCGTACCGAGACGTGCTGGAATCGGACCGCTGGCAGCGGCTCGAGAACGAGGGGGCGCGACCCCAGCGCCTGCTCTTCGCGAGCACGGGCACGAAGAACCCGAAGGCCTCGGATGTGCTCTACGTCAACGCCCTGGCCGCGCCCAACACGGTCAACACCATTCCCGAGAAGACCCTCCTCGCCTTCGCCGACCACGGCCAGCCGAGCGGCACGGTTCCGCGCGGCGGCGGCGACGCCGAGCGTGTCCTGGCGACCTTCAAGAGCGTCGGCGTCGACCTCGCCGGCCTCGCGGCCACCCTGCAGGAAGAGGGCGCCAGGTCCTTCGTCGCGTCCTGGAAGGACCTGATGAGCTCCATCAAGACGAAGGGGATGCACCTGAAGTGACGAGCCGAGCCTCGGCTGCCTGGAGTTCAGGGTCTCCCTCTCCCCGGGGAGAGATTCTATGTAAGGGCCGGGGTGAGGGGCTGGCGCCCGAGGATCGGCCCACTCACCCTACCCTCTCCCCCGGTGGGGGAGAGGGGATAGGTACGGTTACTGATCGCTGCGCTACCGTCCGCGAGGCGGCGCCGGCCAGGGCGCGTAGAGGCCACCCGTCTCCTCCATCCAGGCGGCGATTCGATCGGCGGCGCGCGCCACGTCGCCGTCCGACACGTCGAGCTCGAGCGAGGGCAGGAGCGACGCGTCGGCGAGCCGCCGGAACACTTCCTGCTCGGCCACGAAGGGCGCAAGGTCGTCGTACTGCGAGGGGTTGCCCGAGACCGCGAGGCGCTCCGCGCGAGCGGCCGCGAACGTCTCGGGACGGCGTGTGCACAGCACGATGCGGAAGCCGAGCGGCAGGAGCCGCTCCTCCAGCCAGCGGAAGTCGTGGTGCCGGCCGCGCCCCGCCTGGAACACCTGCGTCGACAGGTGGAAGCGGTCCACGATCCACGAGTAATAGCGCTGCAGCTCGAAGAGCCGAGCCCAGGTGGCGTAGGTCTCCATCGCCAGCGCCTCCTCCGAAGGTTCGAAGTTGATGGCTCCACGCCCCCACGGAAAGTTGGTGAAGGCGCACCACTCGGCGGAGACAAGCGGCGAGGTGTAGCGGTACTTGCGAGGGCCGACGATGCGCGCGTGCTCGTTCAGCGCGAGCGCGATCTCGGTCTTCTGCGTGAGGCGGGTACCCTCGAGGATGATCTTGGGACAGAGCTTTCCTGACATGCAAGCAGCGTAGCGTCAGCGCGCGCGACCCGCATGGGAGACGCCCGCTCCGCGGTGCCGCGCCAGTAACGGATGGCGCGCCCGCAAGACCGAAGCGCGAGGAACCCTCGCAAGGAGACCTATCATGCGCCCAGTGAAGCCCCTCATCGCCGCCACGTTCTGCGCCGCCGCCGTCGCGGCCTTCGCGTTCCTTCCCTCCGCCCGGGCGGCCACGGAGATGCGCACCGGTGGCCCGCCGGCCGAGTACGTCGACTACCTCAAGATGAAGCCGATGCAGGCCATGCACATGATGGACGCCGACAAGAAGGGCTACGTCACGAAGGAAGAGTTCATGAAGTTCCACGACGAGCTGTTCGAGAAGATCGACAAGGACCACGACGGGAAGCTCTCGATGGAGGAGTGCATGGGCCCGAAGGGGAGCAAGAGCAAGAAGTGACGGCGACGCCGGCGCGCGGCGCCGATCCGCCACCGGCGCGCTCAAGACCTGTCGAAGAAAGGATCGCCCGGCCGTTGGGCGAGGGTGGGGCCCCGACGGGCTTGCCCGGCGGAGCGGGGGCCGCCTGCGCCCCCGGCGACTCAGGGGATGTGGCATGCAGACGAGGTCTCTCGGGACGACGGGCCTCGTCGTGAGCGCAGTGGGGCTCGGCGCCGGCCGCCTCGGAGGCGCCGACCTTGCCGATGCGGACGTGGATCGCCTCGTCGGCCGCGCGCTCGACCTGGGCGTCACGCTCCTCGACACTGCGCCCAGCTACGGCCGCTCCGAAGAGCGGCTCGGCCGCGCCCTGCAGACGCGCCGCGACGCGGTCGTGCTCTCCACCAAGCTCGGGTACGGCGTGCCGGGGCTGCAGGACTGGACCGGTCCCGCCGTGGCGGCGGGCGTGGACGCCGCGCTGGCGCGACTCGGCACGGATCGCCTCGACGTCGCGCACCTGCACTCGTGCGGCACGGCGGTGCTCCGCGACGGCGACGTGGTGGAGGCGCTCCTGCGCTCCGTCGAGGCCGGCAAGGTGCGCGTCGCGGCATACTCGGGGGACGGCGAACCGCTCCAGTGGGCCGTGCGCAGCGGCGCCTTCGGCGCGGTGCAGTGCTCGGTGAGCGTGCTCGACCAGGCGAACCTCTCGGACGCCATCCCGGAGGCGTCTCGGCGAGGCATGGGCGTGCTCGCGAAGCGGCCGCTCGCTGACGCGCCCTGGCGGTTCTCCGTCTGCCCCGCGTCGCCGGACGTCGCGCTCTACTGGGACCGGCTCGCCGCTTGGGGGGCGCTCCCGGAGGGCTTCGCGCCCACCGAGCTCTTCCTGCGCTTCGCGGCCTACGCGGAGGGTGTCTCGTCCGCGCTGGTCGGGACGGCGAGCCCTGCGCACCTGGAGGAGGCGGTGCGAGCGGTCGAGCGGGGACCTCTCGACGCGGAGCTGCTGCGTGCTCTGCTCGAGCGCTTTCGCCGGATAGGCGGTGACTGGGTGGGTCAGGTGTAGAGCCAATACCAGTCAAGACCTGTCGAAAAATGCGATCGCTCTGCGGCGTGGCCGGGGTGGGGCCCCGATGGGCTTTGCCCGGCGGGGCGGGGGCGGCCTGCGCCCCCGGGTACTCAGCTCGCGGCTCATCCCGGCAACATCTGCGTCAGCCTCGTCTCCGCCGAACGTCGAGCCGCCTCGATGATCTCCAGGACGGCGATGGCGTCCTGCGGGTCGACGGGCAGGGGCGCCTCGCCGCGCAGTGCGGCGGCGACGCCGGCGTAGAAACGCTGGTAGCAGCCGGCGTCCGAGCGAGTCTCGTGCGTGGCGCCCTCGACCCCGAGGCGTCCCCACAGCTCCGGCGGCTCCTCGCCCCACCCCGGCGAGCCCGGGACTCCGCCCGCGGCGAGAGCGGGCTCCTGCGGGTCCAGGCCGAACTTCGCGAACGCCGCGCGATCGCCGAGCACGCGGAACCGCGGCCCGCGCTGCGCCGCGACCTTGCTCATCCAGAGATGAGAGTGAACGCCCGACGCGTGGGTCAGGGCCACGAATGCGTCGTCGTCCACGGTGGCACCGGAGCGGCGCCGGTCGAGCTCCGCGTATACCGTCGCGACGGGTCCGAAGAGCTGCAGGGCCTGGTCTATCAAGTGCGCCCCAAGGTCGAAGAGCACGCCGCCCGCCTCTTCGGGCTCGGCCCGCTCGCGCCAGCCCACCTTCGGAACAGGGGCCCACCGCTCGAAGCGCGACTCGAAGCGCTGGACGGCACCGAGGGCGCCCTCGCCGAGCAGCCGCCGGAGCGTCAGGAAGTCGCCGTCCCACCGGCGGTTCTGGAAGACGGTCAACAGGAGGCCGCGCGAGCGCGCTTCCGCCGCGAGCTCGCGCGCGGCGGCCGACGCGCTCGCCAGGGGCTTGTCGACGACCACCGGCAGGCCGGCCTGCAGGGCCGCCCGCGCCAGCGAGACGTGGCTGCGGTTGGGGGTGGCGACGACCGCGAGGTCGAGGTCGGATGCCCGGGCGTAGAGCTCGTCCGGAGTGTCCAGCGGGGTGGCCCGCGGGTGCCGGGCGTACAGCTTCGCCCGCCGCTCCGGATCGCGGGTGACCACCGCGGCGAGCTCGAGATCGGGCGTGGCCGCGATCAGGGGCGCGTGGAAGACACTACCCGCGAGACCGTAGCCGAGCAGCCCGACGCGCAGGGGACGTGCTCGAGTAGAGGCCATGTGTTCGAACCCTCCCCATCTCCTTCATTGCGGGCGCGGGCGCCGCGAGCGCGACCCGTCCCCGCTACTTCTTGCGCTGCGCCATGTCCACCCAGACGGCCAAGAGCAGGATGAGGCCCTTGATCACGTACTGGAACGTGATGTCGAGGTTCATGAGGCTCATGCCGTTGTCGAGCGAGGCCATCACCAGCGCGCCGATGATGGCGCCGTAGATGGTGCCCTCACCGCCCATCAGCGAAGTGCCGCCGATGACCGCCGAGGCGATGGCGTCGAGCTCGGCGTTCTGGCCCGCCGACGTCGTCGCCGCGTTGAGGCGCGAGGTGTAGACGACGCCGGCCAGCGCCGTCATGAGGCCCATGAGCAAGAAGAGGCCGAAGGTGTTCCGCTTCACGTTGATGCCCGAGAGCCGCGCCGCGTCCGGATTGCCTCCGATCGCGTAGAGGTGCCGCCCGAACGTGGTGTCGTTGGCGATGAAGGAGAAGAGCACCGCCAGCACCAGCACGAAGATGACCGACCACGGGATGCCCAGGTACAGCACCATCAAGAGCGCGAACGCCGCGATGAGCGCGGACGTCAGCGCGAGCCCCAGGAGCTCGAGATACATGGGGAGCACCGAGAACCCGTACTTCACGCGGGCCGCGCGCCTGCGGAGGCGCGTGACGACGAAGATCACGATCACCGCGATGGACAAGTAGAGGCTCGTGTCGTGGAGCTGCCCCTCCCCCGCGGCGTGGATCGTGGGCACGTAGCCCTGGCCGATGAGCTTGAACGCGGAGGCGGCCTTCTCGGGCGCCATCTCCAGCCCCTGCGTCTGGCCCCCCGTGATCCCGATGATGAGCCCGCGAAACGCCAGCATCGAGGCGAGCGAGACGATGAAGGCGGGCACCTTGCGGTACGCCACCCAGAACCCGTGCCACGCCCCTATGGCGAGCCCCATCGCGGCCGTGGCCAGCACCGACGGGACGACCCCCCACTCCAGCTTGATCATGCACATCGCGCAGACAGCGCCGGTGAAGCCGAGCACCGATCCCACCGACAGATCGATGTGACCGGCCACGATGATCAGCACCATGCCGATGGCGAGGATGGCCGTCGTCACGGTCTGCACGAAGAGGTTGGAGAGGTTCCTCGCGGTGAGGAAGACGCTGTCGGTCAGAAAGGCGAAGATCACCCAGATGGCGATCAGCGCCAGGAACATCGTGTACTGCTTGGTGTTCTGCTTGAGCGAAGTGAGGACGAGCTCCTGCAGCCCCACCGTCCGTGCGCCCGCCGCATCCTTGGCCGATATCTCCATGGCAGCCTCCCGCAGGTTCGACGCACCGTCCGTCGCGCGCTACGCCCCGCCCGTCGCGCTGTACATGACCTTCTCCTCGGTCGCCTCGTCGCGCGAGAAGGCCCCCGTGAGGCGGCCCTCGTGGATGACGAGGATCCGATCACTCATGCCGAGCACCTCCGGCAGCTCGGACGAGATCATGACCACGCACACGCCCTGGTCCACGAGCTTGTTCATGATGTTGTAGATCTCGACCTTGGCGCCGACGTCGATGCCTCGGGTCGGCTCGTCGAGGAAGAGGACCTTGGGTGTCGTGAGGAGCCACTTGGCGATGACCACCTTCTGCTGGTTGCCGCCCGAGAGGTTCCCCACCTTCTGCTCCAGGGACGGCGTCTTGGTCCTGAGCTCCCTCACGAACTGCCCGGATCGCTTGATCTCCTCGTTCTTGTTGATGACACCGGCCCGCGAGATCCGCTCCAGGCTGGCCAGCGTGGAGTTCTCCTTGACGTCCATGCCCAGGACGAGCCCATAGCGCTTCCGGTCCTCCGACACGAGGCTCAAGCCGCAGCCGATGGCGTCCTGAGCGCCGCGGATATCGATCTTCTTTCCCTGCAGCCACAGCTCGCCCGACTGCTTCTTCCCCCAAACGCCGAAGAGGCTCATGACGAGCTCGGTGCGCCCGGCGCCCATCAGGCCGGCGATGCCCAGGATCTCGCCCTTGCGCACCTGGAGAGAGATGTCCTGGCACTTCACGGCGTCCGTGACCGGGTCCTTGACCGTCCAGTGCTTCACCTCGAGCACCGTCTCGCCTAGCTGGCGCGCCGTCCTCGGGAACAGGTTGGCGAGGTCGCGCCCGACCATGGTGCGGATCATCCGCTCCTCGCTCATGTTCGCCTTGTCGTCGGTGAGGATGCTCTTCCCGTCCCGCAGGACCGTGATGCGGTCGGCCATCCGCGTGACCTCCCGCAGGCGGTGGGAGATGTAGATGCAGGTGACGCCCTTCTCCCGCAGCGAGGCGAGGATGCGGAGCAGGTTGTCAGCCTCGGACTCGGTGAGGGCAGCAGTCGGCTCGTCGAGGATGAGCAGGCGGGCCTGCTTCGAGAGCGCCTTCGCGATCTCGACGAGCTGCTGTGACCCCACGCCGAGGTCGATGATCCGGGCCGCCGGGGTGAGCTTGAGGCCGACTTGCTCGAGGGCGTGCTCCGTCCGCTGGTACGTCTCGTTCCAGTCGATGACGCCCCTCGCGCGGAGCCGCTCGGCGCCGAGGTGGATGTTCTCCGCGATGGTCATCTGCTTCACCAGCGCCAGCTCCTGGTAGATGATCGCGATCCCCGCCTCCTCGCTGTCGCGGATCCGGGAGAACCTCTGGACCTTTCCGTCGACGACGATGTCGCCGCTGTAGGTTCCGAACGGGTAGAAGCCGCTCAGGATCTTCATCAGGGTCGACTTCCCGGCGCCGTTTTCACCCACCAGCGCGTGGATCTCGCCCTTCCGGACCTGGAACGTCACGTCCTCGAGCGCCTTCACGCCCGGGAACTCCTTCGTGATCTTCCGCATCTCGAGCAAGAGGTCGCTCATGTGGCGCTCCGCAGCCGACGGCGGATCGGCGGACAGCCCCGGGCTACTTGCGGTGGACCTGCTCCTTCTTGAGGTAGCCGCTCTGCACGAGCACCTCGTCGAGGTTGTCCTTGGTGACGATGATAGGCGTCAGCAGGACGGACGGGACCGCCTTCTTGTTGTTGAAGACGGTCTTGCCCTGGGTGTCGATGGCCTGGCCGTTCGCGAGGTCGAGCGCCATGCCGATGGCCTTCCTGGCCAGCTCGCGCGTGTCCTTGAAGACGGTCATGCTCTGCGTGCCCTGGACGATGCGGATGGCCCCCGACAGCTCGGCGTCCTGGCCGGTGATGGGGACCTTGCCGGCGAGACCCTGCGCGGCCAGGGCCTGGATGCATCCACCCGCCGTGCCGTCGTTGGGGGCGAGCACCGCGTCGACCTTGTTCTGGTTCGCGGTGAGGGCCTGCTCGCAGAGCTTCTGCGCCTCGGAGGGCTGCCAGTCCTTCACGAACTGGTCCATGACGATCTTGATGTCGCCCTTGGCGGCCAGGGGCTGGATGAACTTCATCGCCCCCTCGCGAAAGAGCTTGGCGTTGTTGTCCGTCGGCGAGCCGGCCAGGATGATGTAGGTGCCCTTGGGCACCTTCTTCGTGATGAACTCTCCCTGCAGCTCGCCCACCTTCACGTTGTCGAAGGACAGGTAGTAGTAGTCGAGCGGCGAGTCGGTCACGAGCCGGTCGTAGCTCACGACCTTGACGCCCGCCTTCGACGCCTTGTCGATGATGACGGAGGCGCTCGAGGCGTCGTGCGGCGCCAGGATGAGGACCTTCACCCCCTGCGAGAGGAGGTTCTCGCACTGCGCGACCTGCTTCGAAGCGTCGTTGTCGGTGACCTGCACCCGGAGGTCGATGCCCTTCTTCTTGGCCTCCTCCTGCATGGCCTGCCTGTCCTTCACCCAGCGCTCTTCACGCTGGGTGGGTAGCGAGAGGCCCACCTTGACGCCCGCCGCCGCTGCCGGGGACGCCGCCAGCGAGAGCAGACCTGCACACATCGTGAGAAGCGCTTTCGACCGTCTCATCGCAGTTCCTCCGTTGGGTGAGTTCATGGCGCTCCCGGCCTCGGCCCGGGTTGCGCGGCATCGGCCATGCGGGCGGCCGCCTCCGGGTCGAGCCGCCGCGCCAGAGTAAGCTCCATATCCAGATCGCGCGAGCGCTGCTCGCGGTGCTCCGTCGGGTCCTCGACGACGCGGGTGAAGACAACGCGGCAACCCCGCCCGTCCTCGAAACCGTCCAGGTGGTAACGGTCGCGCGTCCTCCGCCATCCCGTGTCGAGCGATCGCCCGATCCGGGAGTCCCCGGCCTTCCCGCCGACGACGCCCAGCCGCTGCAGCAGGCCGACGTCCTCGCCGTACGGGTGCGTCGCCTTGGCCGGGGAGAGGATGCGGTCGCCGGACGCCATCTCGGGCTGGCCCACCGCCTTCGCGTCCTCGCCGGCCAGGGGGTAGCCTTGGTCGGCGAGGAGCCGCCGGGCGCCGAGCCAGACCTCGTCGAGCGGGCGCCCGTAGCGGAGCTCGTCGAGCTGCGCCTGGAGGCGCTCCGCGCGAGGCGCAGCGCAGCCGGCGACGGCTGCCAGGAGGCAGGCCGTGACCCAGGGGGGCCGGGACATCCCCCTGCGCGGCTCGCGGGCGACTACCACCAGGTCTCGGCCTGCGCACCGAAGGTGAAGTGCGTGTCGCAGGGGAAGGGGTTGGTGCCGGAACCCCCGCAGTTCGTCGTCCCCCCGGCGGTCCGGGCGGCGCCGTTCCAGGTCGCGTAGGTGGCGAAGACGCGCAGCTCGGGGCGCGACCAGAAGGTGCCGCCGGCGACGAGCGTCGGCGCGACGGTGACCTTGATGAGCTCGCGCTTGTCCGTGTTCGAGTACAGGAATCCGTTGCCGCTTCCCAGGTTCTCGTTCTTGGGCGTGATGGATTCGTAGCCGATCTCGGCCTGGACCTTGAAGAAGTCGTTCACGTGGAAGACCGGACGGGCGCCGATCGCCCAGCTCGTGCTGCTGTCGCCCACGAAGTTCACGCCGGCCGGGTTGGCCGCGCGGAGCGTGCGGTCCTCGTTCACCCTGGTCTTGTTCTGGTACACGAACGTGAACATGGCCGAGAACTGCTGGAGGGGCTGGACCTGGAGCTGCTCGACGATCCGCCACTGGTACGCGTCACTCGTCGCGCTGTACGACGGAAACTGGTTCAGGCTGGCCACGAGGCCCGTGCCGTACTGGAAGGCGAGCTTGTTGAAACCACCCAGCCCCTGCCAGAAGTGCTGGACGGTGAACCAGGGGCTGACGCTGGCGCGGCCGGGGGCCCTGTTTGCGCCCGCCTCGCTGATGATCCCGAGCATGACCGCCGCCTCGAGCTGGCCGGCTCCCGGGATGGGGATAGCGTAGGCGCGGACCTCGGGCCGCCACACCACCCTGCCCAGATCGTCGCTCTTGTTCTGGAACACGGTGACCGCGCCCTTGAGGAGGCCACCCACGTTGATGTCGTCCACGCCGCCCCCGAACCCTGAGGGATCGAAGTAGAAGAAGTCGATGATGTGCAGGTCGTTGCGGTGGAAGTAGCGCTTGCCGAGCCAGGCGTTGGCGCCCCCCGGGAGGAGGTTCTTCACCTCGATGTAGTTCTGGCGCAGCGCGATGTCGTTGCCGTTGGTGCTCTGGAGGCTCTCGAAGTCCTGCCGCTGCGCCGAGACGTAGGCCAGCATGCCGACGTAGTTGAACTCGACCCCGCTCTTGTCCTTGTAGAGGCTGTCCCGGAGCTCGATCTCGGCGTAGGTCTCGCACTCGTTGCCGAGCCGGAACTTGAAATCCGTGTTCGGGGCCTGGAAGCAGACCTGGGTGCCTCCCTTCCCGTTCCCGCCGATGCCCGAGCGCAGATACCCGTGCAGCTCGACGGCCGCGGCGCTCGGGGGTGTCGCGGCGAGGACGATCGCGGTCAACGCCAGCACTGCGCTCTTCGCTCTCATCGGTCTCTCCTGCGATTGTGATGCCTGCACTGCGTGGTTCTTGCCGGAAAGGCTCCGTCGTTTCGCCATTCGATCGTCTCCTTCACTTACGGACCATCCTCAGCGTCGCCTTCTTCTTCGCCGTTCCGTCCGGGTTGCACTCGTACGCGAGCATCTTGTGCTGCTCCTCGATCTCGCTCTTATCGCCGGCGCCCTTCCCCGCGAGCACGTCGAGCACGTGGGGATCGCAGTCGCCGTCGTTCCCTCCGCCGAAACGGTGCTGCCCCTCGAACTCGTTGACCTTGCGGGTCAGGACGTCGTTCTTGTCCGGGAAGCCCTCGTTCGACTGCACCAGGACCTGGTAGCCCCATTTCGTGACGTCGCCCTCGCCGAGGTCCTTCTTGCTGACGGTGGCGGTGATGGTGCGGCCCTTACCTGTCGTGGCGTCCGGCACGACGGCGGCGTCCCTCATCTTCGGGTCGCACTTCTGCTTGAGCTCCTGCTTGACGCGAAACGCCTTCTGCGGCGAGAGGATGACCACCTTGTTCCAGGTGTCGTCCGGCGCGAAGGCGACGTTCGTCCCCGGGATGCCCTCGGCGAAGCCACCCGGGCCGGTCTTGAGGTGGACGAAGAGCATCTGCAACGCGAAGCCCGAGCCTAATCCCCACGGGTCCTCCAGGTCGGCGTTCACCGACGCCTCGAACGTCACCTTGTCGCCCTTCTGCGTCACCTTGAGGCGGGTGAGGTCGAACGAGCCCGCCTTGTAGGCCCGGTCGGTGGGGTACTTGTAAGTGCCGGGCCCGTTGTCGTCGCCTACCGGATCGTCGAAGGTGACCTCCTGGGCCCGGGCCGCGAGTGCCACCACGGCGAGGAGCGCTGCCAGTGAGATGCGGGTGCCAGCCATACGGTTTCTCCCTTCCTTGTGGCGTGCCTCAGCCCTTGACGCTTCCCGCCGTCAGGCCGGAGACGAGGTACTTCTGGAGGTACAGGAACAGGACGACGACCGGGATCGAGACGATGATCGATCCGGCGGCGAAGTAGCCCCACTGCTGCGAGAAGCCACCGACGAAGAAGCGCAGGCCCACGGGCGCCGTGTACATGTCCTCCTTGTCCATGAGCGTGGCGGCGAGGATGAACTCGTTCCACGCGGTCATGAACGAGAAGAGCGCGGTGATGGCGATGGCGGGGGTCGCCAGGGGCAGGACGATGCGCCAGAAGATCATTCCCGCCGAGGCGCCCTCCATCACCGCCGCCTCCTCGAGCTCCTTGGGGATGGTGTCGAAGTAGCCCTTCAGCATCCAGACGCTGAACGGGACGGAGGTGGTGGCGTAGACGAGGATGAGGCCGGTGCGCGTCGAGCCCAGCCCCAGCCACTGCACGATGATGATGTAGAGCGGGATGAGCATGAGCGTGCCGGGGAACATCTGCGACACGAGGAACGCCATCATCCCCGTGCGCTGGCCGGGGAAGCGGAAGCGCGAGAAGGCGTAGGCGGCGGTGCACGCCAGGAACACGCCCAGGATCATGGTCGCGAACGAGACGAGGAAGCTGTTCACGATCCAGCGCGAGAAGGGCTGGTCATGGAAGACGGAGGTGAAGTTCGCGAGCGACCACTGCGCCGGCCAGGGCACGATCGCCCGGAGCCTCGAGAGCGCGCCGGCGTCGCCGGGGACGTCCGCGATGGCCAGGCTCTGCCTCCCGGAGAAGGCGATGGAGACGACCCAGAGGATGGGATAGACGGTGTAGAGCACCATCACCGCCAGGAAGAGGTGGAGCGGGCCGTGGGGCAGCTCCTCGCGGTTCTTGCGCGCCATCAGGCGGCCTCCGTGGCGCGCGAGACGCGGTTCTGGATGGCCCCGTAGACGAGCAGGATCCCGAAGATGATGGTCGAGTAGGCGGCGGCGTAGCCGTAGCGGTAACGCTCGAAGGCGAACTTGTAGGCCTGCGTCACGAGGATCTCGGTGGAGGACCCTGGTTCACCTTGCGTGACCAGGTAGATGATGTTGAACATGTTGAACGTCCACACCACCGAGAGGATGACGGCCGGGATGAGGGCCGGGCGCAGGGACGGCAGGGTGATGGCCCTGAATTGCTGCCAGCGCGAGGCCCCGTCCACCCGCGCCGCTTCGTAGATCTCGGCCGGGATCGACTGCAGCGCACCCAGAGAGACCACCATCATGAAGGGGAAGGAGAGCCAGCCGTTGGTGGCGAGGGCGGTCAGGAAGCTCGTCAACGGCCGGTCGAACCAGGCGATGGGCTGCGCCCCGAAGAGCCGCGCGATCTGGTTCACCACTCCGAACTGCTGGTGGAACATGCCCTTCCATATGAGCGCCGTGATGTAGTTGGGCATGGCCCAGGGAAGGATGAGGAGCACCCTGTAGAGGGCGCGCAGGCGCAGCTTCTGGTTCAGCACCAGCGCCAGCGCCAGCCCGACCGTGACACCGATCGTCACGTTCGAGATGGTCCAGACGACGGTGAAGAGCAGCGTCCAGTAGAAGTTCAGGTAGTTGAAGACGAGGCCGCCACCGGCGGAGCGCCGCACCGCGCCGAAGTCGCCCAGGATGTCACGGTAGTTGCGCAGGCCGATCCAGATCTCGGAGAGCGGCTTGCCCGTGTTGTAGATGTTCTGATCGGTGAACGAGATGGCGATGCCGTAGAGGAACGGGAAGAAGACCAGCACCAGGGTCCCCAGCACCGCGGGGAGCACGTAGAGGTAGGCCTGCCGGTGTGTGGCGAGGACGTGGCCCACCCGGCCGGCGCCGCCCAGCCCCACGAAGAGCAGGAGCCCCAAGGCCGCCGCGCCCACGGCCGCGAGCGCTCGCCGAGCCGCGCCCCGTGCCATGACGATGCTGTGGGCCAGCCGCTCCGATGCCTGCTGCCCGCTCGGAGCGAGGGGCCGCCGGTAGGCGTCGGCGTCCCAGCGCCGCGGCGCGAGCGGCGGCTCTTCCTTGACGCCGCCGCGCTGCAGCAGGTCGCGCGCCCGCGCCTCGGACGTGCGCAGCGCCTCTTCGACGGCGCCCTGCGCGGCGCCCAGGTCCCCTTCGAGGGTGGACAGCGACACGCCGTCGTACCAGAGGAGCGCGCCGCCGAGCGCCGCGGCCGCCGCGATGGCTAGGGATGCGCGGCGCCCGCCCAGGACGAGCGCGGCGAGCGCCACGGCGAGGACCGGCGCCACCAGGGCGGCGAGCGCCGCGACGAGCGACGGGCGCGGCGCCGGGGGCGACGGGGGCGCCTCCACCTCCAGTATGCCGACCACCTCTCCGCCCACCTCGACCGGCACCGCCAGCGAGAGCGCGGACGAGGGGAGGAGCGCGACCTCCAGCTCCGGCCGCTGCGCGCTCTTCTCCTCGTGGTTCGTGGCCACGGCGGAGCGCAGCCGCTGGCCGCGGTCGTAGAGCGGCTTCTCCTCGCGCGCGAGCCGGCGCGGCGCCGCCTTCGCGCCCGCGTCCTCCGGGAAGGTCGAGGCCTCGAGCCGCGCGCCACCGAGCGCGACCACCCGCGCGCGCGCCACCGCCTGCTCGGTGAAGCGCGCCACCGCCTCGCGAACGCGTTCGGGTGAGCCCCAGGCCCGGCTCAACACGTCGGCGAGCGCCAGGGTAGACACGACCGCGGTGCGGCGAGCGCGCTCCTCGGCCACCTCGCGGCGCGCGCTCGCGGCGAGCGCCAGCGCAAGCCCCACCCCCAGCGCCGCCGCCAGGGCGGTACCGACGAGGAAGCGCGAGAGGTTGGAGGGGCCGCGGACCACCGATCCCCCCGGGCTACGGCTTCTTCCTCAAGCTGGCGACGTCCTTCTCGACCTGCTTCTGGGCTCGTTCCAGGGCCACCTTGGGCGAGGCGGCGTGGCGCACGACGGTGTTCATGGCGGTGGTGGCTGGAGACCAGACCATCGTCATCTCGGGCACGTTGGGCATGGGGACCGCCGCCTCCACCTGGTCGCGGAAGGCCTTCAGCGCCGGGTCGCCGCCCACCTTGGCGTCGCCGTAGACCTTGCTGTTGGCGGGGCTCTGCCGCCCCTCCAGCGCCATCGTGCGCGCGGCGTCCACGTCGGTGAGGAACTTGGCGAAGTCGTAGGCGGCCTCCTTCTGCTGCGAAGGGGCGGACACGTACACGCCCTCGACGGTCATCCACGGCCGCATGGGTGCGCCGTTCGCCTCCGTGACCGCGGGGAGGCGCGCCAGCCCCCAGTCCACGTTCTTCGCGATCTCGCCCAGGAACCAGGGGCCCGAGAAGACCATCCCCGCCTTGCCTTCGTTGAAGAGCGCCGTGATGAGGGCGGTGGACGGCTCGGCGGGGAGGATCTTGTCCTGGTCGAGCCACTTCATGAGCAGCTCGAAGCTCTTCACGTTCTCGGGCGAGTCGAGCGTGGGGCGCGCGCCCTGGTCGAAGACCCGTCCGCCGAAGGCGTTCATGAGCGCTGCGTGGTAGTAGAAGTCGGCGTACGAATAGGCGAGGCCGAACCGCCCTGCGTTGCGGTCGGTGAGCTTCTTCGCCTGCGCCACCAGCTCCGCGCTGGTCCTGGGCGGCTCCTTCACCAGCTTCTTGTTGTAGATGAGGGTGATGACCTTGTAGTTGAGCGGCAGGCCGTACACCGAGCCGCGATAGGTCATCGCCTGGAGCGTGGTGGGGATGAAGCGCGCCTTCGTCTCGTCGTCGAGGTAGAAGTCGACGGGCTCGACGGTGCTGCCGGCCTCGACCCAGCCGCCGAGCCGGTCCTGCGCGAAGATGAAGACGTCGGGCCCCTTGCCGCGCGGCACCGCCGCCGAGATCTTGTCGGCCATAGCGTCGTAAGGGACCGCCAGGGTGGTCACCTTCGGCCCGGCCGTCCCCTTCTTCGCGTTGTAGGCGGCGACCACCTTCTCCAGCGCCAGCTTCTCCTCGGCGCGGTACGCGTGCCAGACCACAAGGTCGGCGGCGGTGGCAGGCGCGGCGAGCGCCAGGGTGAGGAGCGCGGTGAGGGTTCGGACGAGATGGGTCGCGTGCATCGTTGCCTCCGGTCGGGCTGACGTGTCAGCGCAGGCGCACTTCGGTCTCGGCGTCGAAGAGGTGGAGCGCGGAAAGCTCGAGCTGGACGCCGACGGCTGCGCCCGGCTCGGGGGCGCGGTGCGGGTCTTCCTTGTAGACGAGCAGGTCGTCGCCGGCCCGGGCGTGGACCACCACCTCGTCACCGAGCGTCTCGACGATCTCGACCACGACCGGGACCGGCGCGGTGTCGCCGCGCGCGCCGCGCCCGTCCGGGAGGACGTGCTCGGGGCGGATGCCGGCGATGACCTGGCGCCCGTCGCGTCCGGCGGTGGCGCCGCGCAGCCCTGCCGGGACCGGTATCGAGAACGCCGGCGCCGCGACGCGTGTCCCGCCGTCCGCCAGCACGCCGCGCACGAAGTTCATGGGCGGCGTGCCGATGAACTGGGCCACGAAGGCGTTGGCGGGGCTCTCGTAGACGTGGAGCGGCGTCCCCACCTGCTGCAGCTTGCCGTCCTTCAGCACGGCGATCCGGGTGCCCATCGTCATCGCCTCGACCTGGTCGTGCGTGACGTAGATGGTGGTGGTCCGCAAGCGCGCCTGGAGCTTCTTGATCTCGGCGCGCATCTGGACGCGCAGCTTGGCGTCGAGGTTCGAGAGCGGCTCGTCGAAGAGGAACACCGACGGCTTGCGCACGATGGCGCGGCCCACCGCCACCCGCTGCCGCTGACCGCCGGAGAGCTGCTTCGGCTTGCGGTCGAGGAGCTGTGCGATGCCGAGCACCTGCGCCGCCTCGCCCACGAGCCGGTCCACCTCGGCCTGCGGCGTCTTGCGGATCTTCAGGCCGAACTCGAGGTTCTCCCGGATCGTCATGTGCGGGTAGAGCGCGTAGTTCTGGAAGACCATCGCGACGTCGCGTTCCTTGGGCGGGACGTCGTTCACGATCCGATCGCCGATGGAGATGGTTCCGCCCGAGATCTCCTCGAGGCCCGCCACCATCCGCAGCACCGTCGATTTCCCGCAGCCCGACGGACCGACCAGGACCATGAACTCGTGATCCTGAACGGCGAGGTCGAGCCCCTCGATGACCGAGGTCTCGCCGAACCGCTTCGCGAGGGACGCGATCTGCACGCCCGGCATGCCTGCACCCCACCGGGGACCCCCGTACGCGAAGGTCCGAAGGAATCCGCAGGTTCTCTATGCGTGGATCAC
The DNA here is from genome assembly GCA_041500205.1 of Anaeromyxobacteraceae bacterium. Taxonomy (GTDB): domain Bacteria; phylum Myxococcota; class Myxococcia; order Myxococcales; family Anaeromyxobacteraceae; genus Anaeromyxobacter_A. Next base: position 23,316 of record JBGQLS010000034.1, read on the forward strand.
TCTAGGCCAGACGGCCGATCGGCTATCGGCTCAATTGGGTGCGGCAACCCCGATCATCTTCTCTACCGGTCATCTCGCCGGGCGCCGATCACGCGCGCCTCACGCGGCGGTACCGCGATTCGCGCGCGCCCATCCCGTGACGCCACGTCGCCGCCGCCCAGGAGGTCGCGCGCGCCCGCGCCCTGCCAATCCGCCGGCACAGGGAAGTTGGCCTCGGCGGTGCTCGTCCCGCGGTTCACTGCCACCACGACCGTGTCGTGGGCCGCCGGTTCGCGGCGCGCGAACACGTACAGGTCACCGTCGGTGACGAGTCCCTCGTGCTTGCCTCTCCGCAGCGCCGGGTGCGCCCGGCGGATCGCGATGAGGCGGCGGTAGAAGTCGCGCATCGCCTCGTCGCGTTCCTTGCCGGCGCCAGGTAGGATCGCGCGCGCCCCCCACGGCATGTCGCTGCGGTTCTCGGGCCAGTCGCCGCCGGCGCGGGCGACCTCCTCGCCGTAGTACACGACCGGCAGGCCGGCCACCGTGAACTGCAGGACGGCGGCGAGCCGGAAGAGGTCGCGGTCCCCCCCGAGCTGGAACAAGCCACCCGGCACGTCGTGCGACGACAGGTAGTGCGCGAGGAGGTGTCCCGGGCGCACCCGCTCCCGGGACGTCAGATAGCGGTCGAAGGCGACCGCGCGGCCGCGCCCCTGCACGAACGCGATGGCGCTGCCCTGGAACGGGAAGTCGAAGCCGGCGTCGAGCTCGTCCGCGTCGAAGTACGGGGCGAGTACCTCGCGGTCGCCTCCCCAGACCTCTCCCAGGAGGAAGAAGCGCGGCCCGAGCGCGGCGCGCGTGCGGCGGCGGTGCTCCCCCCAGAAGGGATGGGCCACGTGCTTTACCGTGTCGAGGCGGAACCCGTCGAGGTGGTAGCGCTCCGCCCAGCGCAGCTGCTGCGCGAGCAGCCACTCCGCGACCTCGGCCCGCTCGGTCTTCCAGTCCGGCAGGCCGGCCACGCACTGGGTGAGGTCGTCGTCGCCGCAGCCGCCGCGCTCCGTCGAGCGCAGCCAATCTCGCGTGCGCGGGTCGGTCAGGTAGTGCGACCTGTAGCCGGCGTGGTTGTAGACGACGTCGAGGAGCACCTTCATCCCGCGCCGGTGACACTCGCGCACGAGGGTCGCCAGGTCCTCCTCCGTCCCGAAGCGCGCGTCGAGCTGGCCGAGGTCGTCGGCCCAGTAGCCGTGATACGCCCAGTCCGGAAAGCCGGCGCCCGTCACGTACCCGGGCACGTTGCGCACGAGGGGGTTCACCCACAGGGCGGTGACGCCCAGCGACGCGATGTCGTCGAGCTGCGCCACGAGCCCCTTCAGATCGCCGCCGTGGAAGGCGCCGGCCGCCGAGCGGTCCACGTCGGCGTCGTTGCCGAGATCTCCGTCGGCAAAGCGATCCACGAGGACGAAGTAGAGGACGTCATCGGACCAGGGCCGGTCGAGCCCTGTCGCCGCGTCGGGGACTGCGGCCAGCGTCTCGCGAGGGCCGTTGTCCGCCGGGCGCCCCGCACCGGCGCACGCCGTCGCGGCAAAGAGCAGCAGGCCGAGGAGACGCCTCACCGAGCCACCGTCGAGCATGGACGTGCTCCTGCCGGGCGCACGACTTCTGCCACTCCGAGTAGAGCGGCTTCAACTCTGCCGCCTGACCTGAGCGGGATAGGAGCGTGTTGGCGTAAAACGCCACCCATCCTGGGCTGGGGCCCGGGGTGGGGCACGTCTCCGGCCGCTTGGTCCTCGCGCGCGCCGATCGTGGTTTGGCCTCGACGCGCACGCGAGCGTTGCAGCGCGGCGGCGAAAGGCGGCTCCGGCGCAAGAATCTTCTGGCCGCGCTCTTGGCGCGTGTTCGCCGCCGCGAAGGAGCGTGCCTGGCGCGTCGAAGCGGAGACGGGGTTCGCGCGCTGCGGAGGCGGCCTCCGCCGCACCCCACCCCGGCCGCGACCGGCGCAGCGTTCGACGACCGCAGGTGGCCTCGCCCGATCTGACCGGTGTGCGCGAAGTACACGCCACGGAACCAGCTGCAGGCCGGGGAGGGGGTTGCGCCAGCGCGCAGCGACCGGGCGGAGCGGCCGGAACCGCTTGCAGAGCAGCGGAGCAACGCAAGCCCGGAGCCACGCCCCATGCACCGCTCCCCTAGCAACTCCGCCTGGGGGCGTGGCTCGTTGGCTTGCGCGACCCGAGCGGCCGGAAACGATCGGCCCACTCCGGCGGTGAGACCCGGCGCGAGCACTGCCGCAAACCCCTTCCCGGCCGGCGATCGAATGCCCTGGCCAGGTTTGGTGGTCTAGGCCAACAGGCTCCTGGCTGGCTCGGCCAGCGCGACGTCAGGCCCGCGCGGACGGAGCGTATCGGGTGAGGTTCTCGCCGCTGACCGGGTCGAAGAAGTGAATCCGCCTGGGATCGAGCCACAGCTCGGCTTGCTCGCCTTCGCGCAGGCGCGTCTCCGCGTCGAGCGAGATGACGAGCTGCGTGCGC
>JBGQLS010000035.1:0-25725 GCA_041500205.1 Anaeromyxobacteraceae bacterium
CCGAGGTAGACCCGGATCACGTCGGCGTCCCGCTGGACGGAGCGCGGATCGCCGTCCGCGATCTTCTCGCCGTAGGAGAGGACGATCACCTCGTCGGAGATGCTCATCACGAGCGACATGTCGTGCTCGACGATGAGCACGGTGACGCCGCGTTCGCGGATCCGCCGGATGAGCTGCGCGAGATCGGCTGTCTCCCGCATGTTGAGCCCGGCCGCGGGCTCGTCGAGGAGGAGCATCTCCGGCTCGGAGGCGAGGGCGCGCGCGAGCTCCACCGCGCGCTGCTGCCCGTACGAAAGGCTCGTCGCCTCGGCGTCCGCCAGCGACGCGATGCCCAGGAAGTCGAGGAGGTCGAGAGAGCGTGCCCGGACCTCCCGCTCTTCGCTCCACGTGAATGGGAGGTGCAGCATGCCGGCCACGAATCCGGCGCGGCTCCGGACGTGCCGGCCCACCATCACGTTCTCGAGGGCGCTCATGCGCGCGAAGAGCTTGATGTGCTGGAAGGTCCGCGCGAGGCCGCGCGCCGAGACGCGATGGGGCGGGCTCCCCTGGACGGGCTCGCCCCGGAACGCGATCGTGCCGGCGTCGGGGGCCAGGAAGCCCGAGACGATGTTGAAGAGGGTCGTCTTGCCGGCGCCGTTCGGGCCGATGACAGCCTTGATCGTCCCCTTCTCGACGCGGAAGCTCACGGCCTTCACTGCCTGGAGGCCGCCGAACCGCTTGCTCACCCCGCTCACCTCGAGGAGCGCCGTCATTCAGCTCTCCCCGGTGGGCCGCGGCTTCCGGAGCAGGCTCCGGAGCGCCGCCCGGAGGTCGAGCTCGAGGATGCCGTCCGGCGAGAAGAGCATCACCAGGATGAGGATGCCGCCGAAGACCGCGTCGTCGAAGCTCCCGAAGTAGCCGCGCAGGGAGAGGAAGTTCAGCACCGCGCTCGCGGTCAGCGATCCCCACAGGCTCCCCATCCCGCCCACGGCGACGATGGCGAGGTACTTGACCGACTTCATGATGGAGGCCTCGGAGGGCCCGATGCCGCCGTTGAAGTGCGTGGAGAAGACGCCCGCCACCGCGGCCAGGGCGGCGGAGAGGACGAAGGTCCTGAGCTTGAAGCGCGCCGTGTCGATGCCCATCGCGCTCGCGGCGTCCTCCGCGGCGTGGATCGCGCGCAGGGCGCGTCCAACCCGCGAATGGATGAGGTTGAGGAGCAGCAGCATGGACAGGGCCACGAGCGCCCAGGCGAGGTAGTAGTTCTGGACGCGGATCGAGGGGCTGCCGCCGATCTGAAGGCCCGGGACGAGCTGGAAGGGCGGGACGCCCGAGATCCCGTCGGCGGCCCCGAGGCTCGGCGTCCCGAGGGCGACGCTGTAGAGGATGGTGCCGATCCCCAGGGTCGCCATGGCGAGGTAGTGACCCGTGAGCTTCAGGACGGGGATGCCGATCACGAAGGCGACGGCCGCCGTCAGCGCAACGGCGCAGGCGAACGCGGCCCAGGGGTGGACCGTCAACACGTCTGCGCCGTACGGGTCGGGGCGCAGGACGAGGACGTGGAGCCTGGCCAGGGCGGCCACGATCGCCTGCCCGCGGCGCGGGCCGAGATCCCAGGTGGTGAGCGCCGCCGCGGTGTAGCCTCCCAGGGCGAAGAAGCCGGCGTGCCCGAGCGAGATCTGCCCGGCATAGCCCATGAGCAGCGAGAGGCCGACCACGACGAGCGTGGCGTACGCCGTCATGGTGAGCTGCGTGAGGAAGTAGGCCTTGCCGCTCACCTGGGCGGTGAGCTGGACCGCCACGGTGGCGGCGGCGAAGACGGACACTTGAAGATAGCGCGCGGAGCCCGACTTCATCTCGAGCCCTTCGCGCCGAAGAGGCCGCTCGGCCGGAGGAACAGGATCGCGAGCAGGATCGAGATGGAGATGGCGTCCTTGTACGCCGTCGGCAGGACCCAGACGCTGAACGACTCCACGACGCCCAGGATGAGCCCGGCCGCGATCGAGGCCACGCTGTCGCCCAGGCCACCCAGGATCGCGACGGTGAAGCCCTTGATGGCGAGCCCGGTCCCGACGTTGTACTGAGTGTACGTGATGGGGCAGACCACGCAGCCGGCCAGGGCGCCGATGCCGGCGCTGAGCACGAACGAGAGGGTGACGAGGTTCCTGGTGGGGAGCCCGCACAGGGCCGCGGCGTCGCGGTTCGACGCGCACGCGCGCATCTCCCTCCCCAGCATGGTGAACTTGAAGAACGCGGAGAGGAACGCCACGGCGACGGCGCAGGTGCCGAGCGTCCACAGCACCTGGGGCGAGATGCGCGCGCCCAGGAGGGAGAGCGAGCTCACCTCGTCGCCCGTGAAGTAGGGGAGCGTCCGGACGTCCTGGCCCCACAGGAGCAGGGCGGCCTCGCGGACGAGGATGGAGACGCCGATGGTGATGACGATCATCCGCAGGACGGATGGCTTCTCCAGCCAGCGGATGAACGTCACCTCGATGAGCGCGCCGACGCCGATCGTCACCAGGACCGCGCCGGCGATGGCGGCGGGGAGCGGCAGGCGCAGGCGCTCGTGCAGCGTCACCGCCGTCATCCCCCCCAGCATCACGAACTCGCCCTGCGCGAAGTTGATGATACCGGTGGTGTTGTAGATGATGTTGAAGCCTATCGCGACGATGGCGTAGATGGCCCCGTACGTCAGGCCGGCCACGAGGTACTGGAAGAAGAGCTCGGCGAACATGGTCTCGGGGCGGGGCCGCCGCCCACCCGTGAGCGAACCGCCTTCGATCCGCGGCTACCGGTCGAGGACGACGAAGCGCCTGTCCTTCACGGTCAGCAGCTCGAAGGCGCCGAGGTCGAGGCCGTTGTGGTCGGCCGGCGAGAGGTTGAACACGCCGGCGGTCCCCACGAACCCCTTCATGTTCTCGATGGCCGCCCGGGCCTTCTCCCGGTCGAGGCCGGCCTGCTCGACCGCCTTCACCAGGATGTGGAACGCGTCGTAGGCGTGTCCGCCGAAGGTGCTGACTTCCTCGCCGTACCGCGCCTCGTAGGCCTTCTTGTAGGCGAGCAGGACGGGCTTCTGCGGATTCTGGTCGGAGAGCCCGCCCGCGACGAGGAGCCGGCCGGCGGGGAAGATGACGCCTTCCGCGGCCGCGCCCGCCGCCTTGACGTACTGGATGTTGCCGAAGCCGTGGCTCTGGAAGATGGGGATGGCGAGCCCGAGCTGCCGGGCGTTCTTGATGACGATGGCCTGCGCGGGCTCGATGGACCAGTTGACGAGGGCCTGGACGTTGGCCGCCTTGAGCTTGGTGACCTCGGCGGTGAGGTCGGTGGCGGCCTTGTCGTAGACGTCGTTCACGGCGATCTGGACGCCGTACTCGGGGGCGAGCCTCTCGACCTGCTCCTTGCCGGCCTTTCCGAACCCGGTGTTGCTCGAGAGGAGCCCGATCCGCGTGACTCCCAGCTTCTTCATGTGCTGGAAGATCTTCACCACGGCGTACCGGTCCTTCTGTGGCGTGTTGAACACGTGCTTCGCGACGGGGTTGACGATGACCTCGGCCGCGGCGCACGAGAGGAGGATGGTCTTGCCCTCCTCGGCCAGGTTCTTCACCGCCATCGTCTCGCCGCTCGTCGAGGGGCCGATGATCGCGAAGACCTTCTCCTCCTCGATGAGCTGTCTCGCGAACGAGATGGCCTTCTCCGGGCTCCCACCGGTGTCCTTGACGACGAGCTGGACCTTCTTGCCGCCGAGCCCGCCCCTGGCGTTGACCTCCTCGACGAGCATCTGCAGCGTCTTCACCTCGGGCGAGCCCAGGAACGCCGCCGGGCCCGTCACCGCCAGGAGGGCGCCGACCTTGATGGTGTCCTCGGCCAGGGCCGGCGATGCTGCCGCCGAGACGGCCAGGAGTGTCAGGCAGGTGCGCCTCAGAATCAGGGTTGCCATCGGTCCTCCCGGAGAGTCCCGCGCGACGCGCCAGGCGCCATGCACGGAACGTGATATTCGGACTCGGGCTGCGCAGCCGCCCTTCCCGTGACGACGAACCATAGCCGATCGCCCACGGGCTCGTCGCCCTCTTCGCGACGCCGCGGATCCCGCCTCGCGTGGAGTTGGAGGTGGGTGAGGGGCCAGAGCATTACCCCCTCGCCCCCACCGGGGGAGAGGGCCGGGGTGAGGGGGCCGCACGCTCACGGCTGATGACCGCCCGGATGCTCTCGAGCACGCGCTTCGTCTCGACCAGTATCTCTCGATCAGTGAACCCCGCGGCCTCGACGCTTCGCGCTCCCTGAGCCTCCCTCACCCCGACCCTCTCCCTCGCGGAGTCTCGCGGAGGGAGAGGGAGACGGGATCCCTTGGCCTCCCCTCTGGCGGAGGCGAGCAGAGCCGGCCGCCCGCGTTCTTGAAGCCTCGAACCCGCTTGTGACTAGTGCCGAGCCTTGCGGGGAGTGGGGGTAGGCACGGACTCGACTGCGTTTCTCGCTGATCGGGTGCTCTAGGGTCTTCCCGCCCACGACAAGGCGCGCGCGGCTCGCCAGCGGGCGTAGCGCTGCGCTCGCGGCGACGGAGGCGGCGCGCTACGTTCTTCCTGACCCCTGTCTCTGCGCTGCCGGGTGGCCACGGACCTGGAACACTTCCGTCACATCTGGGAGGTTGACAGTGTGACGATTCTTACGACGCGCGGCGCCATCGCGTTGGCAGATCCTGTACCTCGGCCAGCGGATTCCGCCTGAGCATGCGCGCCCTGCAGGCGTACACGAGCGAGCGGATCAGGCATCCTACCCAGACCACCATCATGGCGGCGGCACAATGAACTGCGGTCGAAACGTAGAGGCCGGTTCCGACGAGGAGGGTGAGGAGGCTCGCGAAATGTGGATCTCCGCGGCGACTCACGGGCGGGAGGATCTGGACGATGCCGTCCCGTCGACGTCTGATGATCACGTCAGCCATATCGCGATCGACGTGCTGCACGATGTGCGCCAGCGGCCAGGCCTGGACGGAGACCGCTCTCCGATGCGACCACGCTCATAGCGGGTCGAGGTTGCTTCTTCGCCGTCCTACACAGCTTGGAGCTGCCCACAGTGTCCATCCAGCACAATGCCACCGAGGTCGCCAGTCGGGCATCTGACCGGCCCGCCGCCTTCTCCGACACGGCGCTGCTCGGCCACCCACGCGGCCTCGGGCTCCTCTTCGTCGTCGAGATGTGGGAGCGCTTCTCCTACTACGGGATGCGCGCCATCCTCGTCCTCTATCTCGTGAACGCCCTGCGCTGGGACACCGCGCGCGCGGCCGGGCTCTACGGGACGTACACGATGTCCGTGTACCTGACGCCGCTCGTGGGCGGGTACCTCGCCGATCGGCTCATCGGGACGCGGCGCTCCCTCGTCCTGGGAGGCTTCATCATCGCGCTCGGGCACTTCGCGCTCGCCTTCTCGGGGATGACGACCTTCTACGTCGGCCTCGGGCTCATCATCGTCGGCACCGGCTTCTTCAAGCCCAACGCGTCGACGATGGTCGGCCAGATCTACCGGGAGGGCGACCCGAGGCGCGACGCCGGCTTCACCATCTTCTACATGGGGATCAACGCGGGGGCCTTCCTCGGCCCCCTCATCTGCGGATACCTGGCGCAGAGCGATCGGTTCGGCTGGCACTGGGGCTTCGCCGCCGCCGGTGTCGGGATGGTGCTCGGCCTCCTCACCTACGTGTGGGGGCGCGACAAGTACCTCCCTGGCATCGGGCTGCGTGCTCAGGGGCCGGAGGCCATTGGCGGAACGTCGTCGGCAGGGAGGGGTGGCGACCGGCGCATCCTCCTCGACGGGGCGGGTGGCGCGGTGGCGGGGCTCGCGGTGGCGGCGCTCCTCGGCGGCGCGAGCGCGCTCGCGCTCGTCGTGGGTGCGACGGTCGGCGCGGCACTCTCCGTCACCGTGCTCGGCTCGCAGGGCGAGGAGCGCAAGCGCGTCATCTCCATCTTCATCGTCGCCTTCTTCGTCATCTTCTTCTGGGCCGCCTACGAGCAGGCGGGCAGCTCGATGAACCTGTTCGCGGACAGGAATACCGATCTCGACTTCGCGGGGTTCCACGTGCCGTCGAGCTGGTTCCAGTCGCTGAACCCGCTCGCCATCCTGTTGTTCGCGCCGGCGTTCGCCGCCATGTGGAGCGCCCTCGGGCGCCGGAAGAAGGAGCCGTCCACGGCGCTGAAGATGGTGCTGGGACTCTTCCTGCTCGGGGTCGGGTTCCTCTTCATGGTGGCGGGAGGCCGCCGCGCCGATGCGGGCGCGCTCGTCAGTCCCATGTGGCTCACCTGGGCCTATGTGTTCCACACCTTGGGCGAGCTCTGCCTCTCGCCGGTCGGCCTCTCCTACGTGACGAAGATTGCCCCGGCGCGGTTCGCCTCCCTGCTCATGGGCATCTGGCTCCTCGCCAACGCGGCGGCGAACAAGCTGGCCGGGGTGCTGGCCGCCTATACGCCCATGCCGGGCGAGGTGCGCGCCGTGGAGGCGGAAGGCATCGGGCGTTTCCTGCAGCGGGTCAGCCACACGAACTTCGGCTTCTACTCCATCTTCGTCGTGTCCAGCTTCATCGCCGCGGCGGTCATGCTCGCCTTCGTGCCCTTGCTGAAGCGGCTCGCCTCGAGTGCCCGCGCCTGACAGCGGTCCTCGCTTGCATTGAGCCCGTTCTGTTCGCGCAGGAGGTGGTGCTGTCAAGTCGATCCGCGGCACCGTCCCACCCGCCGAGCGCTCACCTTCTCCCTCTGCTGCAGCCTCTTCAGCTTCCGTCGAACCTCACTGCCGTGGAGCGCCCAGCTCGCGCCGGCTGCCCAGGGCGGGCGCCGCGCTCCCGGCCGTGCCGCGCCGCGCGTAGGTCACCGCCAACGGCTTGGGCATCTCCGCGATCTGGTGGTCGATCCGCTCGACGAGCCACCGCGAGAACGGGCCGAGGTGCAGGTAGAGCGCCGCGAAGGAGACGCTGATCTTGAGCGCGCGGGGATTGTGGAGGAGGCAATCGAAGAAGGCGCCCCAGAACCACCGGCGCGCGCCGCGATCGCGCCAGCCGACCTGCGCCGCGATGCGCCCGAAGGCGCGCAGGTCTCGAACCACGTGACGCAGCGGCATGCGCAGGCGGTGCTGCGAACAGTCGAGCTCGCGGCAGGCGCGGCGCACCCTTCCGAAGAAGGCCTTCGGCTGGTAGATGCGGTCGAGGACGGTCCGGTAGTCCGACAGCATCTCGTCGCGCGGGCGCGTCGTCGTGAAGTTCAGCCCCGACGTGCACTGATCGGCGTCGCCTTCCTGGACGAGGTATGTGTCGGCGTGGAGCCGTCCCTCGGCCTTGAGGCGCCGCGCGAGCTGGGTGCCGGGCAGCGCGTAGAGGAGCCCCACCATGCAGACGGGGACGCTGCTCGCCTCGATACAGGCGACCATCTCGTCCGCCACGTTCGCGCGCTCGGAGTCGAAGCCGATGATGAACCCCGCGTTCACGAAGATCCCGGCGCGGTGGATCTTGTGGATGTTCTCGGCGATGTCGCGCCGGGTGTTTTGCAGCTTGTGCGCCTCGACCAGGGCGGCCGGGTCGGGTGTCTCGATGCCGACGAAGATGGCGAAGAAGTTGGCCGCCTGCAAGAGGGCCAGGAGCTCGTCGTCGTCGGCGAGGTTGAGGCTCGCCTCGGTCGTGAACTCGAAGGGGTGCCCTCGCTCGACGTTCCACGCCGCGAGGCCGCGCAGGAGCGGCTTCACCGCCTTCTTGCTCCCGATGAGGTTGTCGTCGACGAAGTCGACGTGGCCGCGGTGGCCGACCGCCCGCAGCGCGTCGAGCTCCGCGCAGATCTGCGAGAGGGTCTTCGTGCGCGGCCTCCGGCCGTTCAGCTCGATGACGCTGCAGAACTCGCAGTTGAAGGGACAGCCGCGCGAGAACTGCACGCCGACGTGCATGTAGCTCTGGAGCTTGAGGAGGTCGAAGCGGGGAACGGGCGAGCGCGTGATGTCCGGGAAGCTCGCCGCGACGTAGGTGCCTCGCTCCCCTCCGGCCTCGAAGTCGGCGACGAAGCGGGGGAGGAGCTCCTCGGCCTCGCCGCGCACCTGAAACTCCACGTGCGTGTAGACCTCGGGGCTCTCGGTGATGTCCGGCCCGCCGACCACGACAGGCTTCCCGGCGCCTTGCGCGAGCGCCACCAGCGCCAGCGCGTCGCGCTGCTGCGGGAGCATGCCGCCGATCATCACCACGTCTGCCCAGGCGAGGTCCCCGTCCTCGAGCTCCTCGATGTTGCGATCGACGAGCCGCACCTCCCAGTCGCCGGGAAGGAGGGCCGCGACGGTGATGAGGCCGAGGGGGGTCGCCGAGTAACGCGCCCCGACGGCGTCACAAGTCTCCTGGTAGTTCCAGAAGGTCCGAGAGCTGAAGCGAGGGTAAACGAGCAGCGCGCGATGGTGTGAAATAGGGAGTCCTTTCTTGCTGCGGTCGCGTAGATCGAGATCAACTCAATTTACCGCCCATGGGGCAAGAGCCCCGAACGGACGTATCCCCGGAGCAAGCCGGAGCAGGGAGCGTGTCGCATGCGGAGCAAGCCGGAGCAGGGAGCGTGTCGCATGGCCTATGCGTGAGGCGCCGACGTGTGGCAAGCGGCGGCTAGCGCCAGGACGGGCACGATCCGAAGCATCCCCCGAGCATACTCTCCCCGCTGCGCCTGTGCGTGGCGCTCGCGGCGGTATAGTGCCTACACGGCCTCCCGCAGAGGGACCATGAAACGCTCCGGCAAGACGGGTCAGCGCCTGGCTGCCATCTTCATGATGGGCTGCGTCCTGCTCAATTTCCCGATCCTCTTCCTCTTCGCACGGCATGGGGAAATCGCCGGGATCCCGCTGCTCTTCGCGTACGTCTTCGGCGCCTGGTCGCTGCTCATCGGGCTCATGGCCTTTGTCGTCGAGCGGCCGCGCGAGTAGGAGCGATCATGCTCCAGGGCTGGATGATCGTCCTCGTCTCGTTCGCCTACCTGGGCGTGCTGTTCGCCATCGCCTACTACGGGGACAAGCGCGCCGAGGCAGGCCGCTCGATCATCGCCAACCCCTTCATCTACGCCCTCTCCCTCGCGGTCTACTGCACGACCTGGACCTTCTACGGGAGCGTGGGGCGCGCCGCCTCGAACGGCATCGGCTTCCTCCCCATCTACCTGGGGCCCACGCTGATGGTGGCCCTGTGGTGGTACGTGATGCGGAAGATCATCCGCATCAGCAAGACCTACCGCATCACCTCCATCGCCGACTTCATCGCCTCGCGCTACGGCAAGAGCCAGATGCTGGGCGGGCTGGTGACGGTGATCGCGGTCCTCGGCGTCATCCCCTACATCTCGCTGCAGCTGAAGGCGATCTCGAGCAGCTTCACCATCCTGCTGCGTTACCCCGCGATCGTCATGCCGGCGAACTCGGTGGCGCGGCCCTTCTTGCAGGACAGCGCGCTCTACATCGCCATGATCCTGGCGGCCTTCACGCTGCTCTTCGGGACGCGGCACCTCGACGCCACCGAGCGCCACGAAGGCCTCGTCGCCGCCATCGCCTTCGAGTCGATGGTGAAACTACTCGCCTTCCTGGCTGTCGGCGCCTTCGTCACGTTCGGCGTCTACCGGGGCTTCGGCCACATCTTCACGCTCGCCCGCGCGACGCCCAAGCTCGAGGCGCTCCTGACCGTCCCGAACACGGGCGGCGGCTACGGCACATGGGTCGCGCTGACGGTCCTCTCCATGCTCTCGTTCATGTCCCTCCCGCGCCAGTTCCAGATCTCGGTCGTGGAGAACGTGGACGAGAACCACCTCGGCAAGGCGATCTGGCTCTTCCCGCTCTACCTCCTCCTCATCAACGTCTTCGTCCTCCCCGTCGCCCTCGGTGGCCTCATGCTCTTTGCCCCGGGCGGCGTGGACGCCGACACCTTCGTGCTCACGCTGCCCATGGCGCGGCACGCGCAGGCGCTCGCGCTCTTCGCCTTCATCGGCGGGCTGTCGGCCGGCTCGGGCATGGTGATCGTGGAGACGATCGCCCTCTCCACCATGGTCTGCAACGACCTCGTCATGCCGGTGCTGCTGCGGCAGAAGTGGCTGCGCCTCAACGAGCGGCACGACGTCACCCGCCTGCTCATCGCCATCCGCCGCTTCGCCATCTGCGCGATTCTGATGCTGGGCTACATCCACTTCCGCGCCGCGGGCGAGGCGTACGCGCTGGTCGCGACCGGCCTCATCTCCTTCGCGGCCGTGGCCCAGTTCGCGCCGTCCATCCTGGGCGGCATGTACTGGAAGGGCGGCAGCAGGGCCGGCGCCATCGCCGGGCTCTCGGTCGGGTTCGCCGTCTGGGCCTACACGCTGCTCCTCCCCTCGTTCGCCAAGTCGGGGTGGCTGCCCGCGGCCTTCGTCACCGAAGGGCCCTTCGGGGTGGCGCTGCTCAAGCCCCAGGAGCTGTTCGGGCTCTCCGGCGCGGACGAGATCTCGCACTGCCTGTTCTGGAGCCTGCTCGGCAACATCGGCACCTACCTGGCCGTGTCGCTCATTGGCCGGCCCGGCGTGGCCGAGACGAGCCAGGCCGCGCTCTTCGTCGACGTTTTCCACCACACCCAGGGGTTCGAGCGCTCGCAGATCTGGCGCGGGAGCGCCTCGGTCGAGGACCTGCTCCCGCTCATCGGGCGCTTCCTCGGGCCGGAGCGGGCGCGCGACGCCTTCCTCGCCTACGCCCGCCGCCGCGGTCTGGCGGGCCTGGAGGAGCTGCGGGCCGACGCCGATCTCGTCCACTTCGCCGAGACCCAGCTCGCCGGCGCGATCGGGAGCGCCTCGGCGCGGGTCATGGTCGCCTCGGTGGTGCAGGAGGAGCCGCCCGGCCTCGACGAGGTCATGGACATCCTGGACGAGGCCTCCCAGGCGCGCGCCTACAGCCGGCAGCTCGAGGAGAAGTCGCGCGAGCTGGAGGCGGCCACCGCCGAGCTGCGCGCCGCCAACGCGCTCCTCAAGGAGCTCGACCGCATGAAGGACGACTTCATGTCCACGGTGACGCACGAGCTCCGGACGCCCCTCACCTCGATCCGGTCGTTCTCGGAGATCCTCCTCGACGACCCCAAGCTCAACCTCGCCGAGCGGCAGCGCTTCCTCGCCATCATCGTCAAGGAGACCGAGCGCCTGACCCGGCTCATCAACCAGATGCTCGACCTGGCGAAGATCGAGTCGGGCAACGCCGAGTGGCAGACCGCCGAGCTGGACGTGCGCGACGTGATCCGGGAAGCGGTGGACGCCACCGGTCAGCTCTTCCGCGACCGGGCCGTGGAGCTCCGGCTCTCCGTGCCCGAGTCGGTTCCCAGCGTCCTCGCCGACCGGGATCGGCTGATGCAAGTCCTCATCAACCTGCTCTCCAACGCGGTGAAGTTCTGCCGGCCTGGCGAAGGGCGGGTCGAGATCCGGCTCGCGGTCGCCAAGGGCTTCGTCCGTGTGGACGTCCAGGACAACGGCCCGGGGATCAGTCCGGCCGATCATCACACCATCTTCGAGAGGTTCAGGCAGGTCGGCGACACGCTGACGGGAAAGCCCGAAGGCACCGGGCTGGGGCTGCCGATCAGCCGGCGGATCGTCGAGCACTTCGGCGGTAGACTGTGGGTGGAGAGCGAGCTCGGGAAGGGAGCGACCTTCTCCTTCATCCTGCCGCTGGGCGCTTCCTCCGGGGCGGGCGAGAAGCTCGGGACGAGAGCTGTGCAGACCACGAGCTAGGGGAGTGCGGGCCATGAGCAAGCGCATCCTCATTGTCGACGACGAGCCCAACATCGTCATCTCCCTCGAGTTCCTCATGAAGCGCGAGGGGTTCGAGACGGAGATCGCCGCCGACGGCGAGGCGGCGCTCGAGGCGCTCGCCCGGGGCAGGCCGGATCTGGTGGTGCTGGACGTGATGCTCCCCAAGATGAACGGGTTCGAGGTCTGCCGGCAGATCCGCTCCAGTCCGGACTCGCGAGACCTCAAGATCCTCATGCTCACGGCCAAGGGCAGGGAGACGGAGGTCGCCCGGGGCCTGGGCCTCGGCGCGGACGCCTACGTGACGAAGCCCTTCTCGACCAAGGACCTGGTGGCGCAGATCAAGCGGTTGCTCGGGAGCGGGCCGTGAGCGCGGCGACGGGGCGGGTCGTCCCGGGCGCCGGGGAAGGGAGCCAGGGGGAGGGACTCGACGGGAGAACGGCGCTCAACATGTACAGCCCGCTCTCGGCCGTCATGCGGCGCCAGCCCATCACGGTGCCGCTCGACGCGACGGTGCGCGAGGCGCTGGAGACCATGGACCGGATGCGCATCGGGTGCATCATCGTCGCCGATCCACAGAGGCGGGTGCCGCTCGGCGTCTTCACGCTGCAGGACCTGCTCCGGCGGGTGACGCTGCCGCGCGGCGACCTGCAGCAGCCCATCGCCTGCGTCATGACGAGCGGGCTCATCACCTTGAAGCTCCACGCCACCGCCCACGAGGCGGCGCTCGCCATGGCGCGCCATGGTGTGCGGCACGTGCTGGTGGTCGACGGCGACGGGCGGCTCGCCGGCATCGTCTCGCAGAACGACCTCTTCTCCTTGCAGCGGGTCGGCGTGAAGGAGATCAGCACCGGCATCCAGGCGGCCAGGGACGTGGAGGGGCTCCGTCGCGCGGCGCTGGGGATCCGGCAGCTGGCGGGCGGTCTCATGGCGCAGGGCATCAACGCCGAGACGCTCACCCACTTCATCTCCACGCTGAACGATCTGCTCACCATCCGCGTCATCGAGCTCGCGGCCGACGAGCTCGACCTGCCGACGGTCCCCATGTGCTGGATCGCGCTCGGATCGGAGGGACGCCTCGAGCAGACCTTCAGCACGGATCAGGACAACGGCATCATCTTCGACGTCCCGGAGACCGACGCGGACCGCGTCCGTGACGTGCTCCTGCCGTTCGCGCAGGCGGTGAACAGGAAGCTCGACGCCTGTGGCTTCTCGCTCTGCAAGGGCAACATCATGGCGGGCAATCCGCAGTGGTGTCTCACCCTGGCCGAGTGGAAGCGCAGGTTCTCGAGCTGGATGTTCGAGCCCGAGCCGCAGGCGCTGCTCCACGCCGCCATCTTCTTCGACCTGCGGCCGGTCTACGGCGACGAGACGCTCGCGGAGCGGCTCCACGAATGGCTGCTCGGCGTGGCGAGGGACCGCTCGCTCTTCCTGCGCCTCATGGCGGAGAACGCGCTGCACTGCGAGCCGCCGCTGGGCACGATCCGTGACTTCGTCTACGACAACTCCGAGGAGTTCCCCCACACCATCGACCTCAAGACGTACGGGTCGCGGCCCTTCGTCGACGCCGCCCGTGTGTTCAGCCTCGCCAATGCCGTGCAGCACACGAGCACCGCCGAGCGCCTCCGCGGCGCGGCGGAGGCCCTCAACTTCGCGAGCGAGGGCCTGGGAGCCGTCATCGACGGGTTCTACTTCGTCCACCTCATGCGCCTGCGCAACCAGTGCAGACCCCAGGGCACGCCGATCCGCGCCAACCGCGTCGATCCGAGGGAGCTCGGTGACGTGGATCGCCACGCGCTCAAGGAGGCGTTCCGGCAGGCGCGCAAGCTGCAGAGCAGGTTGGTGTCGGAGTATCGGTTGTAGCGGCGCCACTTGGCGCCGCGCGAGGTGCAGCGAAGGGGAGCTCGAGAGCGCCGCTGTTCCCGGCCGGCCGAGTGAACCTATCCATCCAGTCCTGTCCGAAGACTCTCCTCGCGGCGAGGTCGTTATGGACGCGGCACAGGACCCTGATGTGCGCGGCTTCGGCCCCGGCCGTCTAGTAAGGGTCGGCTGCGCCCAGAGTCCGGTGCTTCGCTACAAGGGCTTCCGACACGGATGTGCGCCGGATCGTCGAACTCCCCACGCTTCGCCCTCGCCTGCTCGACGGACTCAGGTGCAAGGCCGGACTTGGCGCGGAGCCTGTTGATCTTGTTCTGCGCCTCCTGCTCATGGCGCTTCCGGCGCCACGGCAGTAGAGGCCTTGTCAGGATCTCGTCCGTTCTCAGGCGCACAGGTTCTTCCCTGGTAAGCGTTCACGGGGTTGAGGTCAGCGGACCGGGTTACCGAAATCTTCCATGAGCTCGATCGCTTGCACGAGGGGAATCGCGCCACGCAAGGCAAGTAACAAATCGCAGCGCGAGCTACCTACACCGCTAGTGCCTACCCGGGCTGGGGCGCGCCTTTGGGCGACTCCAGGAGGCCAGGAGGGGCGTGGCGACATGGTCTCAGCCAGGCACTATAGGTGCGGCCATGTCGCTGGTGGCACATGAATTCCTTCGGGAGCACAGCGACGAGATCCTCCACGAGTGGGAATCGCTCGTCGTAGCGCATCCAGACGAGGTGAAGCTCGCTAACTCCGTCCTGCGGGACCATCTCCCCGAGTTCTTGGAAGGGCTAGCCCACTGGCTCGAACACGGAGGAGAGCCCGGGACGATAAAGATGCGAGCCGTCGCGTTGAGGCACGCGGTGGATCGGCTTGAGCCCTCCTACCAGATCTCACAGGTCATCCGGGAGTTCCGGCTACTGCACACGACTATTCTGCGCCTACTTCTGGCGGCTGATGATGCAGGGCAACACGGGACCGCTTGGATGGCGGACCGAGCCGTCGACCTTGCTCGCTTGAACGCCGGTCTAGACCTGGCAGTCAGTGACATCGTCCAGGCCTTCATCGCCGCAAGGGATCGCCGCGACACCACTGAGCGCAAGCGCGCCCGGAAGGCGGTAGAGGAGTCGGCGCGACGGTTACAGCTCCACATCCAATCGACACCAGTCGCAGTCGTGGAGTGGGACGATCAGTTCCGCGTTACTGCCTGGAACCCTGCCGCCGAAGCCATCTTCGGCTGGTCGGCCGAGGAGGCCATGGGGAAGCACGCGAGCTTCATATTCGCGGCGAGCGCTCGCGCGCATGTAGACGGTGTCTTCCGCCAGTTGCTCGACCAGAAGGGCGGCACTCGTTCCACCAACGAGAACATCACCAAGGACGGTCGGATCATCACCTGCGACTGGAACAACGCCGCGCTGATCTCCTCCAGCGGCGGGGTGATTGGCGTTGCTTCGATGGCGCTGGATATCACCGACATGAAGGCCATGCAGGCCCAGCTGATGCAATCGGACCGACTGGCCTCGATGGGGCTGCTGGCGGCTGGGGTGGCTCACGAGATCAACAATCCTCTCGCTTACGCCATCGCTGCTCTCGACTTCCTGGTCCGAGAATTCAAGGAGATGGCGCAGAGGCTCCCCGGTCAACCGTTGGATGAGTTGCAGCAAGCGTTGGCCGAGGCTCGCGATGGCGCTGGGCGAGTGTGGCACGTCGTGCGCGACCTCAAGACCTTCTCCCGAATGGACGAAGGTCACTGCGCCACGGTCGAGCTCAGGCCGATCATCGAATCGTCCATCAATATGGTCTTCAACGAGATCAAATACCGTGCGCGCCTCGTCAAGGAGTATGGCAAGATACCACCGGTGCTCGCAAACGAGGCGCGCCTCGGCCAAGTCTTCCTGAACCTTCTGGTGAACGCGGCGCAGGCCATTCCCGAAGGCTGTGTCGACGAGAACGAAATTCGCGTGACGACTAGGACTGACGAGCTCGGCCGCGCCATTGTGGAAGTGCGTGACTCGGGCTCGGGCATACCATCCGATGTCGTCAGGCGCATCTTCGACCCGTTCTTCACGACGAAGCCTATTGGCGTTGGCACGGGTCTAGGCCTATCCATCTGCCGCAACATCATCACAGCCATCGGCGGCGAGATCATCGTCGATAGCCAGGTGAACGAGGGGACCGTGTTCTCCGTCGCGCTCCCGCCGGCGCCCCCCGTCATCGGAATCGACGGCGCGGCCCGGACAGCGACGGCTACTGTGAAGCAAGGGCGCAGGGGCCGCGTCCTCGTCGTCGACGACGAACCTGCCATCGGAAGATGTATCCGGCGCTTGCTGATTTCCGAGCACGAGGTCCTTGCGCTAACGAGCGCGAATGAGGCGCTGGAACACTTCGCTCACGGCGAACGCTTCGACGTCATCCTCTGCGATTTGATGATGCCGAAGATGACGGGCATTGAGCTGTACGCGGAGCTGAAGCGTATGGCGCCAGATCAGGCAGAGCGTATGATCGTGCTAACGGGCGGTGCCTTCACCCCGAGGGCACAGCAATTTCTCGATTCGGTGCCCAATCTCCGCGTGGAGAAGCCATTCGATTCCGTCAAATTGCAAGCCATGGTGCGGAGCTGGGTCCGGTGAGTGACGGCAGTGATGGCGCGCAGCGCCTCGTCCAGCTGAAGCCGCAGCGCCCTCGCCCGGTTGCGGATCGATCGTGGCCAGGTGTGGCCGGCCAGGTCCTCCGGCGGTGGAGGAGCCCCACACTCGAGGTTGGAGCCTGTGCGGCCGTTCGGTCCGCGATAAGCAGGTTCGGCCTTCTGCGCCTCGGGACGCTGCGCTCCGTGATGTCCCCCCTCGATCTCGGCCTGCAGAGTGGCAATCGGGACGCGCGGCGGTCAGAACGGGCACGAGATGCCCGGCTGCTCAGGTCAGCCGATCCACCGACCGGAGCAACAGAACACGAGCAGGGCAAAGCCCGCGAGCAAGGCGAGGAGGATGCCTACCGGGTACCACAAAGCCTCGCGACCATTGCCGGCCTCGCCGACGCCCCCATGCTCAATCGCGGCGATCTCCGGAACTCGCCGCGTGCCGATGTCGTTTGCCCCTTGTTGTTCCATGAGGCTTCCTCCAACTCGAGGGACGCTCCTCTTGTACGCTAACAGTGGTGGAGGGTGACGCCCGGCCGCCCAAGCGCTCGGCCGCCAGTCCCCGCAGGAATGGGAGAGCATGAAGAACCGGGGGCTACACCGCGGTGGCGTATCACCCGGTCTTCAACGCCGCCCTTGCCGATGGACGAGGGCGTGAACGTGGCCTTACCCGTGCGGTCCGCCTGGGCCCCGTCCAGCTGCCCCCGGAAATTCATGCGCTCCGCAGGTCGGTCGGTGGCCTGAAGTCGGTGAGCGGGTTGGGGGAACTGCCAGTGCTGAACGAACTTCGCGTCTCTCGCACGGCGCTGCGTTGCGAGGACCTGCTCGCGGCCGGCTTGCCGCCGACGCTTCAGACCATGGCCTTCTACACCGGCAAGGCAGGGCCCGATCGCGAGATCCGGAAGCAGCTCGAGCAGCGAGGGTTCGCCGAGATGCCTGCGCGCCAGTAGGCGACGTGGACTGGTCGAGCTTCGCGATGGCACCACGACCGTGCCATCGGCGAGGGTGACCAGGGACCAGCCGACACCACATCAACAAACCTGCTCGTGCTCACAGGGATGGCGAATCACTCGTCCAAACCCTCAGGCGCAGGTAGATGGGGTCCCAGCGGCATCCGTACCAGAACCTACGGTAAGGCTACCCGGCCGGGCTCGGGCCTTCCGTGATTTCACGGCTTTGCATGTTCGGGAGACGCGAGAACCAGGCGCTAGCAGTCCTCGCTGAAGGCGCTACGCGTGGCGCGCGCTGACCTGCTTCGGGCCGGCGGCCGCAACCGCGGTCGATGTGGGTGTGTTGCCTTCAGCGACAAGACGGGCCGGGGCCATGTCACACTCCTGCGATCAGGGGCTAACGGACCCGCCCTTTCGGGCCGACGAGGCTGCATGGGAAAAGCAACCGCGGACTGCATGTACCCTGTGTACGTGTCGACATACCGAGCGGTTGCGGATGCGATGCGACGCGACGACGTGAACGCGCTGCGAGCGGCCTGGTTCGCTGCGTCGTTCCGCGCTGGACCGGCAGCGGTCGCAGCTGCCGCGGCGCAGATCGATGCGGTGAACCGCCTGCCGATGTGCGCGAAGGTTCACGTGTGCCGCCTCGGGTCGTGCCCGCCCTGCACACCGGAGTGCCCCGACACCGGGCGTTGAGTGGGGTGAGAGGGAGGCCCGCGGGGTGCCCGACACCGGAGGTTCCCACCTCCGCGCGCCAGGGGCCTTGAGCACGCGCTGGCGAATTGACATAACGCTACACGACGAGCTGGTGTCCCTGGTGCAAGAAGGCGCGCGAGTACTTCAATAGCAGGGGGATAGGGTTCACCGACTACGACATCGAGAAGGATGCGGGGGCTCTGGAGCGCAAGGTTGGCATCGACGGTGACAAACACGTTCCCACGGCCATCATCGGCGGTAAGTTGGTCAAGGGCTATTCACCGTCTGGATACCAGGCGGCTCTGGAGCAGCCGTGAACCTCGGCGCAACCGGAACCGCCGCGAGGAACGCTCACCCCCGCGCTACCGAGGCGAGGCCCTGCGCCGGACCCCTCCGCGACGCCAGCTCGAGCACCGCTTCGAGGATCCCGTCGACGCCTGCCTGATCTTCGACGAAGTAGGTCGCGCCCGAGGCCGGCCCGCCGACCTGGACCGCGACGAGCCCGGGGATCTCGGCTCGCGCGACGACCGCGTGCGCAGCGCCGCCGCCAACGAACAGCGCCGCCTTCACCCCGAGCTGCGCGCAGAGTCGCTTCAAGGCGCTACCCTGGTCGGGCAGCTCCTCAGGCACCATGTCCACGGCGCAAGCGCCCTCGATCAGGCGAGCTCCGGTGGCTCGGCGCAGGGCGAGCCGGACCCGGCGCTCTGCGCCGGCCTGGTCCCGGGCGCGGCGAAAGTGGATGGCGAGCGACAGCCGCTTGTCCTCGATCTCGACGCCCGGGATCTCGAGCAGCGAGGGGGCCAGCACCGCATGCCAGAGCGCCACGCGCCGCCGGACCAGGAGCTCGTCGGTGCCCGCCGGAGTGGGCTCGGCGCCGTGGTTCCCGACGACCTCCACGAGCGGGATGCCGCGCAGCCGCTCGAGCAGATCCTGCCGCGCCCGGCCGGAGATCACCGCGCAGGGGTGGACGGCCGCGATCCGCGTCAGGAGCTCCCGGGTGGCAGGTTTCGGAGCGGCGCTGGCGCGGTCGTGCACGACCGGCGCAAGCGTCCCGTCGAACTCGAAGGCGAGCAGCCCGCCCGCGCCGACCACGTCTTCGAGGGCGCGGCGGCCGGCGGGCTCAGTCAGGAGCTGGGTCATGAGGCGAGGTCCTCGGAGGCGGAGAAGTGGGCCGCCAGGCGACTGGTGAGGCGGTCCCGCTGCCGGACGCGCGCCGCGTCCTCCAGCATGCGCCCCGCCCAGCGGTAGACGTTGAACTCGGAGACGAAGAGGCGCATGGCGCGCATGCGCTCGCCCTGCTCGGCGGGCGACATGGAGAGCGCGAGCGCGAGCGCCTCGCTCGCGTCTTCGAGATCGTACGGGTTCACGAGCAGCGCCTCGGTGAGCTCGCGGGCCGCGCCGGTGAAGCGGCTCAGCAGGAGGACGCCGCGTTCGTCGTCGCGCGCCGCCACGAACTCCTTCGCCACCAGGTTCATGCCGTCGTGGAGGCTGCTCACGTAGCAGAGGTCCGCGGCGCGGTAATACTTGAAGACGGTGGGTGGCTCGTGGTGCGAGCGGAGGAGAATGATCGGCTTGTAGCGCTCGTCGCCGAACCGATGGTTGACGCGGGCGGCGATGGCCTCGACGCTCGCGTTGAGCTGCCGGTAGCGCTCGATCTCGGTGCGGCTGGGCGCGGCCAGCTGCGCGAACGAGAAGCGGCCCCGGTACTGCGGGAACCGCTCGAGGAGACGCTCCACCGCCATGAGCCTCTCCTCGATGCCCTTGGTGTAGTCGAGGCGGTCGACGCCCACCCCGAGGAGCGCGCCAGGCGCGAGCCCCAGTTCCTGGCGGACCGCGTGGCGGCACTCCGCGAGCGGCGGGGCCGACTCGAGCCAGCGGTTCGGCCAGTCGATGGAGATCGGGTAGGGACGGATGAGCGTCTCCTGCCCGCCCAGGACCGCAGCTTGCTTCTCGCGGTCGATGCGGACCTCCAGGTAGCGGTCGAGCGCGTCCACGAAGTGGTTGCAGTGCTGCTGGGTGTGGAAGCCCACGATGCTGCTGCCGAGGAGCCCCTTCAGCAGCTCCCGGTGCCAGGGACAGATCCCGAACTGCTCGGCGTTGGGCCAGGGGATGTGCCAGAACGTCAGGACGGTGGCGCGGGGCAGGCGCTCGCGGATCATCCGTGGCAGGAGCGCGAAGTGGTAGTCCTGGACGAGGACGATGGGATCGACGCCCTGGACCTCGGAACAGACCGCGTCGGCGAACTTCCGGTTCACCTTCTGGTACTGCTCCCAGTCGCTGGCGCGGAAGGTCGGGCGCGTGTGGACGACGTGGCAGAGCGGCCAGAGACCTTCGTTGGAGAAGCCGTAGTAGTAGCCCTTCTCCTCCTCGCGGGAGAGCCACACGCGCCGGAGCGCGTACGACTCCTCGCCCGGCGGGACCCGGACCCGGTCGTGCTTGTCGACCGTGTCGCGGTCCGCGCTCCCGCTCCCGTGCGCCACCCACACCCCGGAGCAGGCGCGCATGACCGGCTCGAGGGAGGTGACGAGACCGCTCGCGGGGCGCAGCACGCGCACGGAGCCGTCGGGGGCCCGATCGTGCACGTACGGCTCGCGGTTGGCGACGACCACCACGCCCTCGCCTCCCAGGTGGCGCGTGAGCGTCTGGTGCAGCCGCTCGGGCGACCACTTCCCGCCGCCGCCGCTGGACTGCTCCGCCGCGAGCGAGGTGACGAGATCGCGCATGTCCCTGAGGAGGGGCTGGAACTCCTTGCGGCGCAAGGCATCCGCGCCGCGGTGCTCCCAGGCGCCGAAGCGCACGAGCGAGAGCAGGCGGTGCATCTCCGCCGTCCACCTGCGCCAGGAGAATCGAGCCATGAGCACGGTCATCACGGAGGCGGCCACCGCCACCGCGGCGAACGCGATGAGCGTGAACCGGCGCGTCGCCGCTTCGCGCCGGTCGACGAAGCTCATGTCGTGCAGGAGCACGACGAACCCGAGCGGCTCGAGCTCGTCCAGGAGAGGGATGGCGCTGGCATGCACGAGCCCGCCCCTGAGCGACGTGGAGAGCTCCGCGGTCGTCCATTGCCACCCGGTCCCGGTGGGCGCTCGCACGCGCGCCGCGATCGCCTCGCACCCGAACTCGTGCGGGAACGTGCCGCTCACGGCGATGGTGGCGAGGCTCGGGCTGCACAGCTTCGCGGCCATGATCCGGTCGTCGCGCGAGATGGCGTCGAGGATGCTCGCGAGCTGGCGCCGATCACCGGACCGGACGTTCCTCACGAGCGCATCGTGCGAGCCGTTCACCGCCAGCATCGCGCGGGAAAGGACGTCCTTCTCGAACCAGCCCCGCGTGGTGACGCTGACGACGGTGGCCGCGCCCCAGGCGAGGATTCCCACGACCGCAAGCAGTGGCAGGAGGAACCGGAGCGCTTGACGCATCGTACCCCCAGAGTACCCACTCGTGACCGCACGCTCAAGAGCAGGTCCACCAGGCGAGCAAGCTAGCGCCAGGTGTGACCGGGCCCCTGCTTCGTGATCAATTCGCGCTAGAATGCCCCGCTTTCGCGAGAGAAAGAGTGGCCACGACGGGTCTCCGATGGGGTGCCCCGCGAGTCAGGTGCACCTCGACAGCGACCGTCCGGCAAAGGTACCTTTCGCGCGCTCAGGAAGCAGACTTCGTTCCACCGATGGCGAGCTAGCCCGAGCGCGAAGGCGCAAGGGCCGGCGGGCCTTGCCTGACGGCTCGCGCAGGCTGCACGGAGGGTGCTGCAATGGCATTGGAAGCCACGGCGATCGAACCCGGCGTGGCCGGCGAGATCGTGGTGGCGATCGACGGCGCCGGAGGCGTGGACGACAGCGGGGTGGAGCAGCTCGAGCTCCAGCTGAACCGACGGTTTCCGAAGAACCGCGCCACGATCTTGATGGCACGACCTCGCGGCGGCGAGGTCGTGCTCGCTTCGCCCGGCGAGGTCGAGCCGGTGCCTGCGCCGACCTCCGAGCGTTCCGCGCTCGTCACGACGGAGGGGGGCATCCCGGGCCAGTACAGCGCGCTCGGTGCCTTGCTGCGGGAGGGGGTCCGGAGGCGGGCCGCGGCGGTCGCGCTCGTCGCCGCCGCGCAGCACGACGCGTCCGCTGACTGGTTGGGCCTCCTGCTCGCGCCGGTGCTGGAGGGTGGCTTCGAGTACGTCTGCCCGACGTATCTCCGCCGGCGCGCGGACGCGCCCCTCAACACCGGTATCATCTATCCCCTCACGCGCGCCCTCTACGGCCAGCGGCTTCGCCAGCCGCTCGGGGGCGAGGCGGCGCTCTCGCTGACCTTGGCCGCCCGGCTGCTGGACGATCCGGACTGGCGCAGGGACCCTGTCCACGCCGGCTCGGACGCGTGGCTCGTCGCGAAGGTGCTGGCCGGGCGCCACCGGATCTGCCAGGCGTGGCTCGGCGCCTGGCCGCGCGCGAGCCACGGCGACGAGGGCGCCAGCGAGACGCTCGTCCGCGCCCTCGGCCTCGTGTTCCGCGAGATGGAGCGGCACACGAGGTGCTGGCAACGCGTGGAGGGCTCGCAGCCCGTCCCGACGGTCGGCAGCGGCAGCTGGCTCGGTGGGGAGGCGCCCCGGGTGAGCGTGGAGCGGCTCCTCGACACGTTCCGGCTGGGCGCGCGCGAGCTCGCTCCGGTGTGGTCGCTCGTTCTCCCGCCGGCGACCCTCCTCGCCCTGCGTCAGGCAGGCGCCGCCCGCGCGGACGCGTTCCGACTCGCCGACGACGCATGGGCGCGCATCGTCTACGACTTCGCGGTCGCCTATTTCGTGAAGACGATGGAGCGGAGACAGCTCCTGGCCTCGCTCACTCCGCTCTACCTGGGCTGGATCGCCAGCTTCGTCCAGGAGACCCAGGGCCTCGAGGAACCGGCGTTCGAGGCGCGTGTCGAGGCGCTCTGTGCCGCCTTCGAGACGCAGAAGCGCTATCTCATCTCGCGGTGGCGCTGGCCGGACGGGTTCAACCCCTGAGCCGGGAGGCTGTGGGCGCACGAGCTCCTAGGAGAAGACGGCCATGTGGGAACAGACGCAGCGCATCTTCCTGGAATCGCTCGAGCGCGTGCTGCACGGGGCGGCGAGGCAGCTCCCGGGCGCGCTCGCCATGCTCTTTCTCCTGCTCATCGCGGTGGCGGCCGCGCTGGTGCTGCGGGGGGTGGTCCGGCGCGTCTGCGAGCGCGTGTCCCTCGACCGGCGGCTGCGCGAGTGGGGATTCGCGGGTCCTGTCGCCGAGGGCCGCCCCGGCCCGTCGCAGCTCATCGCGCGGCTCGTCACCTGGACCGTCCTCGCAGTCGGCTTCCTCGTCGGCCTGAGCGCGTTCGAGGCCGCCTCGACGAGCGCCCTCGCCGCACGGCTGCTCGACTTCGTGCCGCATCTCCTGGTGGCGGTGGTGATCGTGGCGGTCGGTCTGGCTGGGTCTCGCGCGGCCGAGCGCAGCGTCCTCATCGGCGCGGTGAACATGGGCCTGCACTCGGCCCGGTTGCTCGGTCTCGGGGCGCGCTGGCTCGTCGTCATCCTCGCCTTCGGCATCGCGCTCGATCAGCTCGGGGTGGGCGGCCGCGTGGTCCCCGTCTCGCTGGCGATCCTGTTCGGCGGCGTCGTCCTCGCGCTGGCGCTGGCGGTCGGGCTCGGCGCGAAGGACCTGGTGGCGCGGTCGCTCGAGAGGCGCTTTCCCGTGCCGAAGTCGCTCGACGAGCCCGACGACGAGGACGAAGAGGGCAAGCTTCATCATCTGTGACCAGCCCATCCGACCCTTGGTGCGGGGGACAAGCCCCCGCGCTACGGAATCGCTCCGTTTGCACAACGAACAAGCCCCCGCGCTACGGAATGCCCGTCTGCGTGCGAACGGGCTCCGCGCTTCACCTGCTCGTTACCCGCGGCGCCGCAGCTCGAACCAGTAGAACCCGTAACCGCCCAGCGCGAGTACGTACGGATCGCGTCCGATGGTCCGGAACGGTGTGTAGCCGAGCATCTCGACGGGCGTCGCGCCCTCGAACTCCGAGAGGTCCAGCTCGGCCGGCTGCGGGTGGCGCGAGAGGTTCGCCATGCACAGGATGGTGTCCTCCTCCCAGCGACGGACGTACGCGAGGACCTTCCTGTTCCCGGCGGAGAAAAACTCCATGGTACCCCGCCCGAAGACCCGGAACTGCTTGCGGAGCCGGATCATGTTCCGCATCCAGTGGAGGAGCGACGACGGGTCGCTCAGCTGCGCCTGCACGTTCACGGCGGCGTGGCCGTAGACGGGGTCCTCGATGGGGAGCGAGTAGAGCAGCTCCCGGTCCGCGGTCGAGAAGCCTGCGTTGGGCTCCCCGCTCCACTGCATTGGTGTCCGCACGCCGTCTCGATCCGGGCGGCGGACGTCGTCCCCCATCCCGATCTCGTCCCCGTAGTACAGGAAGGGCGTCCCCGGAAACGAGAAGAGCAGGCTGTTGAGCAGCTCGATCCGCCGCCGGCCGTTGTCGACGAGCGGCGCGAGCCGCCGCCGGATGCCGACGTTGAGCATGGTGCCGGGGTCCCGGGCGTAGGCGAGCACCATGTAGTCCCGCTCCATGTCGGTCACCATCTCGAGCGTGAGCTCGTCGTGGTTCCGCAGGAAGAGCCCCCACTGGCAGCTCTCCGGGATGGGAGGCGTCCGCTGCATGATGTCCTGGATCGGCTCCACGTCCTCGCGCCGCAGGCCCATGAAGATCCTCGGCATGAGCGGGAAGTGGAAGGCCATGTGGCACTCGTCGGCGTCTCCGAAGTAGTGGCGGACCTCGGCGGGCCACTGGTTCGCTTCCGCGAGCAGCAGGCGGCCGGGGAACTCGCGCTCGACGAAGGCGCGGATGGCCTTGAGGATCCGGTGCGTCTCGGGGAGGTTCTCGCAGTTCGTCCCGTCGCGCTCGACGAGGTACGGGATCGCGTCCAGCCGGAAGCCGTCGATGCCCATCGCGAGCCAGTGGCGCATGACGTCGAGGATCGCGTCGAGGACGCGCGGGTTGTCGAAGTTGAGGTCGGGCTGGTGGCTGAAGAACCGGTGCCAGTAGTAGGCGCCCGCCACGGGGTCCCACGTCCAGTTGGAACGCTCGGTGTCGGTGAAGATGATGCGCGCTCCCGAGTACTTCTCGGGGCTGTCGCTCCAGACGTACAGGTCGCGCTCCGGCGATCCGGGTGGAAGGCCTCGCGCCCGCTGGAACCAGGGGTGCTGATCGGACGTGTGGTTCACCACCAGCTCGATCACGACCGCGATGTCGCGCCGGTGCGCCTCGTCCACCAGGCGGCGGAAGTCCTCCACCGTTCCGTACGCAGGGTGCACGCCCACGTAGTCGGCGACGTCGTAGCCGTCGTCGCGGAGCGGGGAAGGGAAGAAGGGCAGGAGCCAGAGGCAGGTGATGCCGAGGTCCTCGAGGTAGTCGAGCTTCGACAGGAGTCCCGCGAAGTCGCCGATGCCGTCTCCGTTGGCGTCCAGGAACGCCTTCACGTGCGTCTCGTAGACGATCGCGTCCTTGTACCAGAGCGGGTCGCGAGCGTAGCGCGTGGTCATCGGCGCAGTATGGTTCGTCGGACGGTGGGGAGCCAGCGTTGGCCAGGGCGATGGGGTGGAGTTGCAGGTGGGGTGAGAGCATTACCCCCTCGCCCCCAGCGGGGGAGAGGGCTGGGGTGAGGGGGCCGCACGCTCACGGCTGATGACCGCCCAGATGTTCTGGAGCACGCGCTTCGTCTCGACCAGTATCTCTCGATCAGTGAACCTCAGGATCCGAACCCACGAGCCGCCGTAACTTCGCCGAGGCGACCTCGGCATCTTCGCGCGTCCCCGAGCCTCCCTCACCCCGACCCTCTCCCTCCCGGAGGGAGAGATTCTATGTAAGGGCCGTTCGGGCGAG
>JBGQLS010000036.1:0-25600 GCA_041500205.1 Anaeromyxobacteraceae bacterium
CGCGTCCACCGTGACACAGCGCCCCGGCGCCGAGTACCCGGGGGCGCAGGCCGCCCCCGCCCCGCCGGGCAAAGCCCGTCGGGGCCCCACCCCGGCCACGCCGCAGAGCGATCACATTTTTCGAGAGGTCTTGACTCCTCGCCGAGCGCCTTTGGTGCTGGCAAGGCGCGGTTCCGAAATGCGC
The DNA here is from genome assembly GCA_041500205.1 of Anaeromyxobacteraceae bacterium. Lineage (GTDB taxonomy): Bacteria > Myxococcota > Myxococcia > Myxococcales > Anaeromyxobacteraceae > Anaeromyxobacter_A. The sequence goes on from JBGQLS010000036.1 coordinate 185, forward strand.
GAAACGCGAGTCTGCATCCGTTAGTTTCATGCCGTGCGCCGCACCGTCTGCCGCTTCTCCGAGCTGCCCGAGGGCCGCGGATACCTGGTCGAGGTGGACGGAGAGGATATCGCCCTCTTTCGCGTCGGGGACGAGGTCCACGCCATCGGAAACGCGTGCCCACATCGAAACGGCCCTCTCGCGTTCGGTGACCTGCGCGGAACCACGGTGTTCTGCCCCCTTCACGCCTGGCCCTTCGACGTCAGGACGGGACTGTGCGAGGAGTTTCCGGGTGCGTCCGTGCGGACGTTCCGGGTCCACGTGGAAAGCGATGAGGTGCAGATCGAGCTATAAGGCCAGCAGGGAGGAGGACTGGCATGAGCACAATCGACTACACGGACTCGCGCAGGGCGCGCCTCGACGTGGAGTTCACCTTCGCGGCGGCGCACCGGCTGCCGCGCTACGACGGGCCCTGCTTCCGCATGCACGGGCACAACTACCGGATGCTGGTGGGGGTCGAGGGCGAGGTCGAACCGCGCACGGGCATGGTCGCCGACTTCGGCCGCATCCAGGACATCGTGCGCGAGCACGTGCTCTCTCGCGCCGACCACCGAACCCTCAACGACGTGCTCGAGAACCCCACCGCCGAGAACATCGCGCGCTGGGTCTTCGAGACGCTCGCGCCGCACCTTCCTGGACTAATCGAGATCCGCCTCTACGAGATCCCGGGCTGCTGCGTGACGTACCGAGGATCGCTTGGCGCTTAGAGCACCAGCGCGGAAGCTCAGGCCGCGTGATGACGCGGGGGGTGGGAAGCTGCGCGCTGGACGCGAGCGTGCCTCCGGCACGAGAGATGGTGCCTCCGGCACGAGGGACGGTGCGGCGGGGCCAGCGGCCAGTATCGAAGACAGCGCGCCGCCTCTCGCCGCCCGGGACGCGGCCGCGGCCATCGGCCACTTCCTCGACGCGCTGGTGCCGCCCGGCGAGCGCGACCGCGCGAGCCTGGAAGGGACGCCCGAGCGCGTCGCCGAGGCGTGGCTCCAGGACCTCCTCGATGGCTACCGCCGGGATCCCGCAGCCATCCTGGCCGAGGCGATGCCATCCGCCGGGGAGGACCTCGTGGCGGTCACCGGGATCGACTTCCACTCCGTCTGCCCTCACCACCTGCTGCCGTCGCGCGGCGTGGCGCACGTCGCGTACGTCCCGGGTGCCAAGGTCGTGGGCTTCGGACAGATCGCGCGGCTCGTGGACTGCTTCGCCCACCGGCTCGTCCTGGAGGAGGACCTGGCGCGCCACGTGGCGGAGAGCCTCGTCTCGCTCCTCGGGGCCCGTGGGGCGGCCTGCATTCTCGACGCGGAGCAAGCCTGCCTCACCATGCGCGGCGAGCGGCGGCGCGGTGCGCGAACGCACGTACAGTGTTTCCTGGGCGCCCTCGACAGCGACGCGCGCCTGCAGGCGCGCTTGCTGGCTCTCGTCGCCGGCGGGCGGTCCGAGGCGGGCCGGAGCAGGGCGCAGGTGGCGCACGCGGCTGCCGGGGTGAGACGGCGCGGCACGAGGAGAATCGCGGGCCGTGAGGGAGGTGCGAGCGCCTCGCGGGAGGGACGTTCGGAGAGGAAGCGGTGAGCGGCGCGGGCGGGCTGACAGGACGCACCGCCATCGTGACCGGAGGGGGGCGCGGCATCGGCGCCGCCACGGCCGAGGCGCTCACCCGGTGCGGCGCGAGGGTGACCGTGTTCGGCAGGACCACCGGAGACCTCGAGGCCGTCGTGCGCGCCGGAGCAGCCGCCCTTTCCGTCGCCGGCGACGTGACCCGCGAAGAGGATGTGGCGAGGCTCCTCGAGGCGCACCAGCGGCTGCTCGGCCCGTGCGACGTGCTCGTGAACAACGCGGGGATCCTGCACCGTGCCCTGGTGGAGGAACTCGCGCCGGCGGACTGGCGAGCCCAGATAGACGTGAACCTCACGGGCGCGTTCCTGTGTGCGCGCGCCGTCATTCCGGGCATGAAGGCGCGCCGGCGGGGGCGCATCGTGAACGTCGCCTCGATCTCGGGCACGATCGGCAGTGATAGCGCGAGCGCCTACAACGCCTCGAAGTGGGGCCTCATCGGGCTCACCAAGTGCTTGGCGGAAGAGCTCCGGCCCCACGGTGTGCAGTGCTTGGCGGTTTCCCCCGGGAGCGTCGAGACGGAGATGCTGAAGAAGACCCCGTTTCCGCCTGCCATGACGCCCGCCGACGTCGCGAAGGTCATCGCGTGGTGCGCGGGGGAGGCGCCCGAGGCCATGACCGGCTCGAACGTGGAGGTCTTCGGATGAGCGATCCACACATCCTGGCGGCGGCGATCGAGGAGCTGCGAAGTGCATCCGCGCACGTCGTGGTGGAGACGGACAAGCTCGAGGCTTACGGCCGGGATGAATCGGACCTCGGTGTCTACGCCCCGGAGGTCCTGGTCCTGGCGGAGAGCGCGCAGGAGGTGCAGCGCGTCCTCGCGGTGGCCACCCGGCACCGGCTGCCGGTGGTGCCCGTGGGCGCGCGCAGCGGCAAGTCGGGCGGGACACTGGCGCTGGCGGGAGGTATCGCGCTCTCGCTCGAGCGCATGAACCGCATCGTCGAGATCCGCCCCGAGGATCTCACGGCCCGCGTGCAGCCGGGCATCATCACGGGCGTCTTCCAGGCGGAGGTGGAGAAGCACGGGCTCTTCTACCCGCCCGATCCGAACTCGGCCGACCTCTGCTCGATGGGCGGAAACGTGGCGGAGAACGCTGGTGGGCCGCGCGCGCTCAAGTACGGCGTCACGCGCGAGTACGTCCTCGGCCTCGAGGTGGTGCTGCCGACTGGTGAGCTCCTCCGCACTGGTCGCCAGACCATCAAGGGAGTGGCGGGCTACGATCTCACGGCGCTCCTGGTCGGCAGCGAAGGGACCCTCGGCGTCGTGACCGAGATCACCGTGAAGCTCCTGCCGCGGCCGCGCCACGTGTCGACCGCCCTGGTGGTGTTCCGGACGGTCGAGGACGCGGCGCGCGCCATCTCGCGCGTGCTCGCCTCGGGCGTCATCCCGCGCTGCTTGGAACTCCTCGACGACGTGTCGCTCCAGGCTTGCGCCAAGGGCGCGCCCTTCAAGTTCCCCGCCGATGCCGGGGCGGCCGTGCTTCTCGAGATCGACGGCAACGACGAAGAGGCTGTCTTCGCCGAGATCGTGCGCGTGGCGGAGCTGGTGCAGGCGGACGCCGCAGGCGAGGTGATCGTGGCCCAGAACGAGTCGCAGCGCCGCGACATCTGGGAGAGCCGCAAGTATCTGTCGGTGAACCTCAAGAAGCTGCACCCGCTCAAGCTGAGCGAGGACATCGCCGTCCCGCGCTCCCGGATCCCGGAGATGGTGCGGAAGACGCGCGAGATCGGCGCGAGGCACGGTTTCCTGGTGGCCACTTACGGCCACGCGGGCGACGGCAACTTGCACGCCAACGTCCTCTTCGATCGCGAGGAGGAGCGCCCGCGGGTGGAGAAGGCCGTGGGCGAGCTGCTGCGCGCCGCCGTCGACATGGGCGGGACCATCACCGGCGAGCACGGCGTGGGGCTCGCCAAGCGCGACTACCTCGAGTACGAGCAGGGCCGTGAGATGGTCGCGCTTCAGCGCCGGCTCAAGGCCGTCTTCGATCCGCTCGGAATCCTGAACCCGGGCAAGATCTTCCCGCCGGGCTGATTCTTGCGCCCCCAGTCCGAGGGGGATATGAGCACCCTCCCATGATTCGTGAGCACGTCAGCGCCATCTTCGAGAGGGCCCTTGCGCGCGGAGCAGCCGAGGGCCGCTGGCCGGCGGCTGGGGCGGCCTTCGCGGTCGAACCGCCGCGCGATCCGAAGCACGGCGACTTTGCCGTGAACGCCGCCATGGTCCTGGCGCGTTCCGCCGGCAAGCCGCCGCGCGAGCTCGCGCAGGCGATCGCCGACGCCGTCCGGGCGGTCGACACCGCGGGAGAAATCGCGTCCATCGAGATCGCCGGGCCCGGCTTCATCAACGTGCGGCTGGCGCGCGACGTGTGGTTGCGTGCGCTGGCCGAGGTGGAGCAGGCGGGTGAGGCCTTCGGCCGCAGCGACGTGGGAAAGGGCAGGACCGTTCTCGTCGAGTACGTGTCGGCGAACCCGACCGGCCCCATGCACGTGGGCCACGGCCGCAACGCGGTGACCGGCGACGGCGTGGCGCGGCTCCTCCAGTGGAGCGGACACCGGGTGACGCGCGAGTACTACGTGAACGACTACGGCGCGCAGGTGCAGACGCTGGCCCGCTCGGTCCACGTGCGCTACCAGCAGCTCTTCGGCCGCGAGGTGCCCCTGCCGCCCTCGAGCTATCCCGGTGAGTACGTCGTCGACATCGCGCGCGGGCTCAAGGACGAGTTCGGCGACCGGTGGCTCGATGCGCCCGAACAGGAGTGGCTCAGCCTCTTCCGCGACCGCGCGGTCGAGCACGTGCTCGCGCTCATCCGGCAAGATCTCTCGGCGATCCAGATCCAGTTCGACGTGTGGTCATCGGAGAAGGCGCTCTACCAGTCGGGAGCGGTGGACGCGTTCCTGCGCACGCTCGAGGAGAAGGGTCTCGTCTACGTGGGCAAGCTGCCGCCGCCGAAGAGCAAGAAGGGCGCACCCGTGCGAGCGCGGGCCGTGAAGCCGGCCCCGGGCGGCGAGGGGGCCGTGACCGCCGAGGTACCGGACGAAGGCGGAGCGCTCGAGGCGGAGGGGGAGGCGGACGGAGGTGCCGCCGATCTGACGCTCTTCGCCAGCTCGCGCTTCGGCGACGAGGTGGATCGCCCGGTCAAGAAGTCGGACGGGACGCCGACCTACTTCTGCGCCGACATCGCCTACCACTGGCAGAAGCGCCAGCGGGCGGACGCGCTGGTGGACGTCCTGGGAGCCGATCACGGCGGGTACGTGCCGCGCCTCAAGGCCGCCCTCCAGGCGCTCGGGTACGACCCACGGGACCTCCACGTCGTCCTCATCCAGATGGTGAACCTCACCCGCGGCGGCGAGGCGGTGAAGATGTCGAAGCGCGCCGGCACGGTGGTGTCGCTGCGCGAGGTGGTGGATGAGGTGGGCCCCGACGCCGCGCGCTTCATCTTCTTCACGAGGCGCGCCGACGCGCAGCTCGACTTCGACCTCGAGCTCGCCAAGCGTCAGACGCTCGACAATCCGGTCTTCTACGTCCAGTACGGGCACGCGCGCATCGCCAGCATCCTGCGCAAGGCGGCCGAAGCGGGGATCCCGGAACCGCGCTACGAGCTCGACGCGGTGCGGGCGCTCTCGCTGCCCGAGGAGCTGGATCTCCTGAAGCGCATCGTCGCATTTCCCGACATGCTGGCGGGCGCCGCGCTCGCGTACGAGCCGCACCGGGTCGCCTTCTACCTTCAGGAGACCATCTCGTCCTTCCACTCCTACTACACGGTCGGGAAGAAGACCGGCGAGCGCGTCATCGGCCCCGACCCGCGCACGACGGCGGGCCGGCTCTACCTCGTCAAGGCGCTGAAGCAGGTGCTCGCGAACGGGCTGGCCGTCCTGGGCGTCTCGGCGCCGGACCGCATGGACGCGCGCGGCGTCGCCGACGACGAGTAGGGCCCCCCGCGCGCGGCCGAAAACTGGCGCTATCGCGCGATACGCCTAACATTGCGCAGGCCGTCCATCAGTGCTGGCCGCGTCCTGGCGCGGCGGCGGGATCAAGGGACATGCGCGACAACATCCGATCGAAACAGCAATCCTTCGAGCTTGCGCTGGGAGCCAAGCAGGTGGCCGCCTGCCTGGTGGTGGCGCTGATCGTCCTGGGGGCCGCCTTCGCCCTCGGGCTCGGCGTGGGCCGGAAGTCAGGCGGGGGGGGAGCTCAGGCCATCCCAGCCTTCCGGGACGCGCTGGCGCGGCTCGACGATCCCATTGCGGCGAAGGAGGAGCCGCCGCCCGAGCTCACGGCACATCAAGCGCTCACGGACAGCAGGTCAATCGAGAAGACCATGCCCGTCCCAGCAGTGAACGTGTCGAAGGCGTCCGCCACGCCGGCCCCGCATGCGGAGGAGAGAATCGGGCCCGAGCAGGAGATCGTGATGCCGCCGGCCATCGCCGCACCTGGACCGATCTCGCCGCCCGCCCATGCCGGGACCGCGACGTCTTCGGCCGTGCCCGCGATGCCCGCCAAGCCGGCGGCCGCCCAGGCCGGCAGCGCGACCTCGACCGCGCCGATGGCGCAGCCCGCGCGCAAGGTGGCGAGGGAGACGAAGCCGGCGCCCGCCGAGACCGCGCGCTCCGCTGCCCTGCGCCCGAAACCGAATGGGAAAGGGAAGGCCACCTACACCATCCAGATCGCCTCCGCCCCCCACCGGGCCGACGCCGAGCGGGTCGCCAGGCAGCTCGCCGCTCGCAGGCCGCGCATCGTCGCGGCGGACGTTCCGGGCAAGGGCCGGTGGTACCGGGTCCAGATCGGATCCTACGACAGCCGCGAATCCGCCAAGCTCGCCCTGCTCTCCATGTCCGGGGTCCACGGCGTCGTGACGCCGGCCGGGCGATGACCTTGCACTGCCGCTGCGCTAGGATCGCCAGGCCATGAGCACCTTTGACCAGCCGAAGCGAGTCGAGAAGCCGTGGGGTTACGAGCTGTGGTGGGCCCAGACGGACCGTTACGTGGGAAAGTTGCTGCACGTGAATGCTGGCCACCGGCTCTCGCTCCAGTACCACGCCGTGAAGGACGAGACGATCCACCTGTGGAGCGGGGAGCTCACCCTCGTGCTCGACGAGGACGGCTCCGGGCTAGTCGAGCGCAGGCTCCGGCCCGGTGAGAGCTACCGCGTGAAGCCAGGCACGAAGCACCGCATGATCGCGATCACCGATTGCGACATCCTGGAGGCGTCGACGCCGGAGGTGGAGGACGTCGTCCGCCTCGAGGACTCGTACGGGCGCTGTCCGTAGCGCGGGGGTCCGTCCGCTGGTTGACCGGGGAATCGACGCGCTGTTAACTGTATGTGAATACGTAATTGATCGAGCGCAAGCACCGCCACTTTCCGTTCGCGCTCCGAGTGGACCGACCTTTCAATCACCCGCGGCGAGTGAGGTGGCCTGGCGAGCGCTCCGGGGTGACGTCGAGCGTCATTTCAAGTGGGTTGCGCCATCACTCAAGACCTGTCGAAAAATGTGATCGCTCTGCGGCGTGGCCGGGGTGGGGCCCCGACGGGCTTTGCCCGGCGGGGCGGGGGCGGCCTGCGCCCCCGGCGACTCAGGGCAGACCGCCCAGCCAGAGCCCATCGCGCCCGGCGCCGCGCACGCCGTAGATGACGCGGTCACCCTTCGGTCCGAGAAAGAACGTCACGTCCTCGTCGATCGTAGCGGCGGTCCAGGGCGGTGGGGCCAGCGTGTCGGCGAGCACGAGCTCACCGCGCTGCAACGCGTCATCCCATTCGCGGATGGCGGCCAGCGTGGCGCCGTCGACCCCGAAGTCGAACCACGACGCGGCCACGCGCTGCTCCGTGAGGACCTGCGCGCCGGTCGTCGTGTCCTTCACGACGAGCTCGCCCCGGTTACCAGCCGGCTCGAAGCTGCCGATCCCGGCTGACCAGCGCTCGAGGAGGGGATCCCAGGCGATCCGCTGCGTTGACGCCGACCTCGCCAGGCTCCGAGGCGCCCCGCCCGCCGTCGGCGCGAACATGAGCTCGGTTGCGATGCCTGGCTGCGCGCTCACGTTGCCCGGAGCCTGCGGACTCTGGAAGCCCTTGGCGTAGGCTACGAAGGAGGCGCGCGGGCTGAAGCTGAAGCCCGCAGCAGGGCTGACGTTCGCGTCGGTGAGGGTGGTTGGCCCAGGCGGCACGCTGGCGAGGAAGAGGTCTCCGGAGGAGTGATCCGAAGGGCTGGGCAGCCCCACGAACGCGAGCGCGCCGCTTCCGCCCAGGGCGGGAGGTTGCGCGACGCCGAACACGAGCGAGACGGGAGCCGGCGCTCCGAGCGAATCGGTGCCGCCTGCAGCGGAAACGACGTGGAGAGACGCCTGCTGGGAGAGCACGTTCCACCCATCGGCATAGACGATGCTATTCCCGACCACGGCGCTCGAGTTCACTCCGGGCTGGGGCGGTTCCCCCGCGATGGGTTGGACCCCCGACGCGACGTCCCAGGCCTTGATCGCGAAGGTGACCCCGTCGGAGTTCCGCTTCAGAAAGACGAGGTGCTGCCCGTCCACCGTCCAGCTCATCCCCAGCACGCTCGAGCTGATGGGGGCGCTCGGCTGCCCGGGCGGCAGCGCCTGGACCGAGAGATCGCCGCCGCCCGCCGTGGTGTAGTTCTGGAGGTAGGCGACCTGGTCGCGCGCTGGCGACAGCCGGTACATGACGAAGTCGAACCGGGAGGCCTGTGACGCCAAGAGCTGGGCAGTCTGGCGGTTCCAGTAAAAGAGGTCGCCTGCCCGTGCCTGCGCGTCGTAGTTGCCCACGTAAAGCACCGCCTCTCCGGGCAGGAAGTCGTAATTCTCGACCCTCACTCCGCCCGCGATGGTGAGGGCGGGCGCGCCGGCGGGCAGGTCAGCCAGGACGAGGTCCCCACGCACGAAGTCCACGTTCTGGAGCGCGAGCACGCGGGCCTGCCCGTCGTCGAAGCGGGCGCCGGTGGCGCTGGTCGCCAAGGCGCCTACCCCGCCGTTCTTGCCGATTACCACGGGCGCCGAGCCGGGCGCGGCGGAGAGCACCGTCACGTCTCCCGAACCGGAAACCGGGTCGTAACGGTCGAGATAGACGAGTCCGCCCGCACCTGCTGGCGACCCCGGCGGCGGGCATGCGGCGCCGAAGAGGCGGACGTCGGGAGACGGTGAGCCGTTGACGATCTTTCCCGAGGGTCCCTCGAAGAAGCATCCACCGCGCCATGTCGGTACGTCAGGGTCGAACCTCTCCGCCGGCGGCACGCCGAGATTCGGAGCCCCAGCGTCGCTGGGGTCTTCGCCTGACCCAGACGGGCGAGAATGGCAGGCGGCGGCGATAGCCAGCGCGAGGCAGACGACGCGAAGGACCATCATGGCCCTTTGACCTTCCCGCCTACCCAAGCCTCTGACCTTCCCGCCTACCCAAGCCTCGAGCCTCACCTCAGCCCCCGCACGAGCAAGGCCAGCGCCAGCGTCAGGACGATCGCGGCGGCGAGGAGGATGGCGGCCTTGCGCGGGTCGGTCTTGCCCTCGCGCACGCCGTGCAAGGCGGGCATGGTACCCGCCGGCACCCAGCGCTGCGAGCCTTCCATCCTCACGAGGTCGTCGTCGGAGAGGAAGCCTTGTGAGTAGAGCGCATGCAGGTCGGCCAAGCTCGGGCACACCAGCTCCTGCCCTTCCTGGTCCCTGATGACATACCGTGCTTTGGGACGATCGGTCACTGAAGACACTCCCGTTCAGCGTCTCGGTACTACCCCTCGCCTCGGCGGCCTCAGGACCTGTCGAAAAATGCCTTTGGCTTCTTAGCCAGGGTGGGGCCCCGACGGCTCTGCCGGCGGGGCGGGGCGGCGCGAGCCCCGGGTACTCAGACCATCACGCTGGCTCGAGCTCGCCTGCAATTGCCTCCGCGACCCGGAGGCCGTCGATGGCCGAGGATACGATCCCTCCCGCGTAGCCAGCCCCCTCGCCGGCTGGGTAGAGGCCCGTGATCCCGGGCGACTGGTAGTCGTCGGCGCCTCGCACGAGCCGGCATGGTGAGCTCGTGCGAGTCTCGACCGCTATCAGGATTGCCCCGTCCGAGACGTAGCCGCGCATCCGGCGCTCGAAGGCTTGTAGCCCTGCTCGCAGAGCAGCGCGGACCTGCGAGGGGTAGAGGAGCTCCAGATCGGCATGCGTGAGCCCGGGCGGATACGAGGAGCCTTTCGGGCGCTCGCCTGGTCGCCTGCGAAGGAAGTCGGTGATGCGTTGCGCCGGTGCGCGATAGCCGCCACCACCCAGCTCATAGGCGCGTGCTTCCCAGGCACGCTGCCAGGCGAGCCCCGCCAGGGGGCCGGTGAAGCCCTCCCTTTCGAAGTCGGAGGGTCCTACCGCCACCACCACGCCGGCGTTCGCCGCCTTCGAGCTGCGGTGGGAATTCGACATCCCGTTCGTGCACAGCAAGCCAGGCTCGGTAGGCGTCGGCACCACCACGCCGCCCGGGCACATGCAAAAGGAGAACACGCCCCGCGTCGTACCATCGACCTTGGGGTTGTCCGCGAGCCGGTAGTCCGCCGGGGGCAACCCTGGCGTTCTCGCCGATCGTCCGTACTGAATGTCGTCGATGAGCGCCTGCGGGTGCTCGGCCCTGAACCCCGCCGCGAACGGCTTCGCCTGGATTGGCCAGCCATGCGCGACGAAGAGTTCGAATAGCTCCCGCGCGCTGTTCCCTGGAGCCAGTACGAGGCGGTGGCAGGGGATGGTGCGGCCGTCCGCCAGGACGAGGCTCCGCACCCTGCCATCTTGCACCTCGATGTCTACCGCGCGCGCGTTCCAGTGGAATTCGCAGCCGCCGCGCTCGAGATCCTCGCGCATCGCGGAGACGGCGCCAGGGAGCAGATCCGAGCCCACGTGAGGCTTCCCTTCGGCGAGGATGCGGGTCACGCCGCCGTAGTGCGCGAAGAGCTCGACCACCTTGCGCACCGCGGGATGGTGGATGCGCGTGCCCAGCTTTCCGTCCGTATAGGCGCCTGCGCCACCTTCTCCGAAGTTCATGTTCGACTCGACGTCGAGGTGGCCCGAGCGCATGAGCTTCGCCACATCCAGGCGTCGCGGGACCACGGGCTTGCCACGGTCGACGACGACCGAACGAACGCCGCGCTCGAGGAGCGCGTGCGCACAGAAGAGTCCTGCCGGGCCGGCGCCCAGGATGACCGGCGCCAGCTCGGGCGCCCGCACGCAAGCGGGGGGTGGCTCGGGCTCCGGCGCGGGCTGAACGTCGGTGAGCCCAGCACCGAGCGAGCCCTCGAGCTCGACCTCGACGTTCACGAGCCACTTCGGATGTCCCTTCTTCCGAGCGTCCAGGGACTTCCGGATGACCGCGACGTCCTTCAGGGATGCCGGCGCCACGCCAAGCTTGTCCGCGACGCGGCGCGCCAACTTCGTGTCGTCCTCGTCGACCCAGAGGGGGATGTTCAGGACGCGGTACCGCATGAACTCGAAGGCCTCAAGACCTGTCGAAAAATGCCTTTGGCTTCTCAGCCAGGGTGGGGCCCCGACGGCTCTGCCCTGGCTCTGCCGGCGGGGCGGGGCGGCGCGAGCCCCGGCTACTCAGGCAACGAATGGGTGCTGTACCCCACCGGATGCGAAGTGCGCTACGCGCATAAACCACGACAAAGTGTGAAACCGCGAAGTACCATGCGCGCTCCGTCCGGGGTAGCGACCTGGCGCAGCATCGTAACATACGGAATTCATTAAATTCGAGCCAGCGATCGCAGCCATGGCCTGACGGTTGCTAGGTGGGATGTCATCCACTGCTGATCCTAACCCGATGCACCTCTGTGCTTTGGCGGCCGGTCACGAATCGAAGAGGTAAGAGTCATGATGGTCCCGACGATGCTTGACAACAAAGGCACCAAGATCCTCGCCAAGTCACTCTTCAAGGAGTTGCGCGGTAACGGCTATTCCGCGAACCAGATCCTCGGGTTGACGACCGAGCTCATCGATCTCGTCACGCAGGACCTCCGCGACACGAACGCTGCCGCTGCCGCCACGCGCGGTGAGATCCTGGAAGAGGTGGCGAGCGCCTAGCGCCACGCCGGATCAGCCAGAGCAGCACGCGGACGGCGCCGAGAGATCGGCGCCGTTCTTCATTTTCTTCCTCGTCTTCCCCGCCAGTAGGTTCCGTTGACTGCGCACGGGCTTGCCAGTAGCTTACGCCCGGCTTTACAGCCTGGACCCACACCTTAAACCCAAGGCGGGAGGCATTCACACATGGCGCGCATCGCTATCAACGGATTCGGACGGATCGGCCGCTGCATCGTGCGGGCCGCCATCGAGCGCGGCGAGAAGGATCTCGAGTTCGTCTTCATCAACGACATCACCGACACGAAGACGCTCGCCCATCTCCTCAAGTACGACTCCGTCCACGGAGTGTTCCAGGGTGAGGTGAAGGCGACCGAGAAGTCCTTGGTGGTGAACGGGAAGGAGATCCAGATCACCGCCATCAAGAGCCCGAGCGAGCTGCCCCACGCGGCCAACAAGGTGGACCTCGTGTTCGAGTGCACGGGCCTCTTCACGGCGCGGGAGAAGGCCGAGGGCCACCTCAAGGGAGGCGCGCCTCGCGTGCTCATCTCGGCGCCTGCCAAGGGCGCGGACATCACCATCGCCTACGGCATCAACCACGAGAAGCTCGACAAGGCGAAGCACAAGATCATCTCGAACGCCTCCTGTACGACGAATTGCCTCGTGCCCGTGGCGAAGGTCCTCCTCGATAGCTTCGGCATCAAGCGCGGCCTCATGACGACCATCCACAGCTACACCAACGACCAGAACCTGCTCGACCTGCCGCACAAGGACCTGCGCCGGGCGCGCGCCGCTGCGCTGTCGATGATCCCGTCGACGACCGGGGCCGCCAAGGCGGTCGCCGAGGTGATCCCCGAGCTCAAGGGCAAGCTGAACGGCACGGCTGTGCGCGTGCCGACGCCGAACGTCTCGCTCGTCGACCTCACCGTCGAGCTCGAGAAGGCGGCGACCGCCGAGAGCATCAACGCGGCGTTCAAGGCGGCCGCGGAGGGCAACCTGAAGGGCGTGCTCCAGTACTCTGAAGAGCAAACCGTCTCGGTGGACTACACGGGCAATCCGCACTCCTCCATCTTCGACGCGACCAGCACCTTCGTCATCGACAACACGTTCGCGAAGGTGTTCGCCTGGTATGACAACGAATGGGGCTTCTCGAACCGCATGATCGACGTCGCGAAGTACCTCGTCCGCTAGTCGCGAGCCACCACATGGCGCTCAGGACCATCGACGCCCTCGACCTCGGGGGAAAGCGGGTCTTCATCCGCGTCGACTTCAACGTCCCGATAGACGGGCAGGGCAAGGTCGCCGACGACCAGCGCATCCGCGCGTCGCTCCCGACCGTGAAGTACGCGCTCGACAAGAAGGCCAAGGTCATCCTGGCCTCGCACCTGGGGAGGCCGAAGGGGAAGCCGGAGGACAAGAAGAAGTACACGCTCCTGCCTGTGGCGGAGCGCCTCCAGCAGCTCCTCGACCAGGACGTCATCTTCGCGGACGACTGCGTGGGCGACGGCGTGAAGAAGCTGGTGCGGGAGCTCAAGGACGGCCAGGTGCTGCTCCTCGAGAACCTGCGTTTTCACCCCGAGGAGGAAGGCAACGGCGAGGCGTTCGCGAAGGACCTGGCGAGCATCGCCGACGTGTGGGTGAACGACGCGTTCGGCACCGCGCACCGCGCCCACGCGTCGACCGCCGGCATGGCGAAGTTCGTGAAGGAAAAGGCTGCCGGCTTCCTCATCCAGAAGGAGATCGAGTACCTCGGCGGAGCCCTCACGCGGCCAGCCAAGCCTTTCGTCGCGCTCCTCGGTGGCGCCAAGGTCTCGGACAAGATCAAGGTCCTCGACAACCTCCTCTCCAAGGCGGACGCCATCTGCATCGGCGGCGCGATGGCGTACACGTTTCTCAAGGCCGATGGCGTGAAGGTAGGGAAGAGCAAGGTCGAGGAGGACAAGCTCGACCTGGCGCGTTCGATCCTGGAAAAGGCGAAGGCGAAGGGCGTCGACTTCCTCCTGCCTGTCGACCACGTCTGCGCGCTCGAGGCGAAGGAGACCGCCAAGCGCGAGGTGGTGAACGACCGAGCCATACCTGACGACCTCATCGGGCTCGACATCGGTCCCAAGACGCTCGACCGGTACCGGCAGCGCGTGCTCTCCGCGAAGACGGTCTTCTGGAACGGTCCGATGGGTCTCTTCGAGCAGAAGCCGTGGGCCGAGGGAACGTTCGGCGTGGCCCGGGCCATGGCCGAGTCCACCGCGGTCACCATCGTGGGCGGCGGCGACAGCGCCGCGGCGGTCGAGGAGGCGGGCCTCGTCTCGAAGATGAAGCATGTGTCCACCGGCGGCGGTGCGAGCCTCGAGTTCGTCGAGGGGCGCGAGCTGCCCGGCATCAAGGTGCTGGAGGGGTAGAGGCGATGGCGCGCGCGAAGTTCGTTTGCGGCAACTGGAAGATGTACAAGACCACGGGCGAGGCGCGCGAGCTCGTGCGCGAGCTCGCGCCGCTCCTCCAGGGCGTGGCCGGCAAGGTGCTGGTGGCCGTCGCGCCACCCTATACCGCGCTCGCCGCCGTGGCGGAGGCCGTCCGCGGCACGCCCATCGAGCTCGCCGCCCAGAACGTGCACCACGAGGCCCAGGGAGCCTTCACCGGCGAGATCTCGGCCGGCATGCTGGCCGATCTGGGCGTGAAGCACTGCATCGTGGGCCACTCCGAGCGGCGACAGCTCTTCGGCGAGACCGACGAGGGCGTGCGCAAGAAGGTGGGTGCGCTCGTCGCCGCCGGAATTCGGCCCATCGTCTGCGTCGGCGAGGTGCTGGCCGAGCGCGAGGCGGGGCGGACGCTCCAGGTCGTGGAGCGCCAGGTGCGCGCGGCGCTGGCCGGCATCCCCGCGGCGGCCCTGGCGGCTGCCACCATCGCTTACGAGCCGGTGTGGGCCATAGGCACCGGCAGGACCGCCACCACGGCGCAGGCGCAGGAGGTCCACGGCGTCATCCGCAAGCTCCTCGGCGAGCTGGCGCCCTCCGTCGCGGAGCACATCCGCATCCAGTACGGCGGCTCCGTGAAGCCGGAGAACGCCGCCGAGCTCATGGCGCAGCCGGACGTCGACGGCGCGCTGGTGGGCGGCGCGAGCCTCAAGGCGCCCGAATTCTCCCAGATCGTGAAAGGTGCACTCCGTTGATCGCCCTCGTCACTGTCGTCCACGTCGTCGTCTGCGTCGTCCTCATCCTCGTGATCCTGCTCCAGGCTGGAAAGGGAGGCGGGATGGGCGCCGCTTTCGGCGGCGGCTCGCAGACGGTCTTTGGCGGACGCGGCGCCCAGACCTTCCTCGGGAAGGTGACGAGCGCCTGCGCAGCCATCTTCATGCTCACCTCGCTGACGCTCGCCTACAACGCATCGCACACGAGCTCGGTCGTGCGGCCCGACTTCGCTCCAGCCGGGCGCCCGATAGCGCCGCCCCCAGCTGCTCCATCCCAGCCTGGAGCGCCGGCGGGGTCCACTGCGCCATCTCCGCGGAGCGCGCCGCCCCCCGCTTCGCCGCCGTCGAAATAGGGCAGGGCTCGTCCCGCGACACGCGAGGCAAGAAAAAGGGGACTCGGCTGTCCGAGTCCCCTTTTTTCACGTCGGGAGTGCCCAGGGCGAGATTCGAACTCGCACGCCTTACGGCGCCACCCCCTCAAGATGGTGTGTCTACCAGTTCCACCACCTGGGCATTTGCGGCCGGGCTTATCTAGCAAAGGACCCACCCGGGCGCAAGAGCGGCCGAAAGCGATCTGCTCGCTTGCCATGTGCCGGCCATGCGTTACCCATGCAGCATGCACACGGAGCATCAGAAGGAGAGGGTCTCCCACGAGGTCGAGTTGCCGGACGCTTGCGCGGTCTGCGATGGACCCATCGCTGCGCGGTTCACTCCCACCAGCGCACGAGGTGTGTGTCTCGCGTGCCACCTGGTGACGGCGCTGGAGTTGTCGCGCGCCGGCGACGGCGTCCGGGTATCTCACCTGCCCGCTGGGTCAGCCTAGCGCCAATGCTGCTCACCTGGCGCCCTGGGCCTCAGGCCTCGGGCTTCAGCTTCGCCTTCCCGCCGGTCTCAGGCGAGCGCCCGCCCGCCACCCTGGACCCCTAAGCCCCGAGCGCCGCGAAGAGGGAGACACGAGTCATAGCCCTTCCAGCAGCGCCCGCTTGTCCTCCTTGTCCTTGAACTCGTCAGCCTCGGGGAGCGCGTCCTTCTTCTCGGTGATGTTGGGCCACTTCTTCGAGAGGTCCGCGTTGAGTGCGATGTACTCCTTCCACTTCTCGGGAAGGCTGTCCTCGGGGAAGATCGCCTTCGTCGGGCACGCCGGTTCGCACGCGCCGCAGTCGATGCACTCGTCGGGGTGCACGACGAGGAAGTTTGGTCCTTCGTAGAAACAGTCGACCGGGCATACCTCGACACAGTCCGTGTACTTGCACTTGATGCAGGGCTCCGCGACGATGTACGGCATGCGCACCTCCCTCGACGCGTGGTGAACCAGCGTGGCCCCTCGCGCGAGGCTCCTCCCTGGACGGTGTAACGGGTCAGGAGTGGCGCGCAACGATGCAGGGCCGATAGGCCCCGACGGGTGGCCTCGACCGAGCGCTGCAGAACGCGAGATCGATCGAGGCCGTTTCTGGTGCCCGCTACGGGCCGCCGGCGTGATGGTCGGAAACCTCTCAGCAGAACCCCTTCAGCCCTCCTGGTAGTACTCCAGGCCGAGGTGGGTGATGAGCTCCTCGCCGGCGAGGTGGCGGAGCGTGTTCTTCAACTTCTGCTGCTGGATGAAGAGGTCGTGCTCGGGGTAGAGGCCCTCGGCGTGCATCGGGCTCTTGAAGAAGAACGAGAGCCACTCCTGGATACCCTTCATCCCCGCGCGCGCGGCGAGGTCCATGAAGAGCGCGATGTCGAGCCCCACCGGCGCCGCCAGGATGGAGTCGCGGCACTGAAAGTTCACCTTGATCTGCATCGGGTAGCCGAGCCACCCCACGATGTCGATGGCGTCCCACCCTTCCTTGTTGTCGGCGCGGGGCGGGTAGTAGTGGATGGTGACCTTGTGGTCGAAGTGCCCGTAGAGGTCCGGGTACAGCTTCGGCTGCAGGATGTGCTCCAGCACGGAGAGCTTCGAGACCTCCTTCGTCTTGAAGCTACCCGGGTCGTCGAGCACCTCGCCGTCGCGGTTCCCGAGGATGTTCGTCGAGAACCAGCCCTCGAGGCCGAGCATGCGAGCCTTCAGCATGGGCGCGATGGTCGTCTTCATGAGCGTCTGGCCGGTCTTGAAGTCCTTGCCGGCCACCGGCACGCCCTGCTTGCGCGCGAACTGGGTCAGCGCCGGGATGTCCACCGTCAGGTTCGGTGCGCCGTTCGCGAACGGGACGCCCTCCTTGAGCGCCGCCCAGGCGTAGATCATGGAAGGGGCGATGGCCGGGTCGCTGGCGGCGAGCCCCTTTTCGAACGAGGCCATGTCGCCGTGCACCGCGCTCGGCTCGATGTAGACCTCGGTCGAGGCGCACCACAGCATGACCGCGCGCGAGCAGCCCTCCGCCTTCATGAAGCGGCGGATGTCGTCACGCAGCGCCTCGCCGAGCTCCATCTTGGAGCTCCCCTTCTTCACGTGAGTGCCGTTGAGGCGCTTCACGTAGTCGGGCGAGAAGACCGCCGGCATCGGCTTGATGGCCGAGAGCGGCTCCTTCAGCTTCTCGAGGAGATCGGCGTTCAGGACCTTGGCGTGGGTGGCCGAGTCGTACGCGGAGTCGGGGAAGACGTCCCAGCCGCCGAAGCGGACGTCCTCGAGAGCCGCCAGCGGGACCAGGTCCCGGACGAGCGGCGAGCGGCCCTCCGTGCGCTTGCCGAGACGAACACGGCCCATCTGCGTCACCGAGCCGATCGGCTTCGCGATGCCGCGCCGCACGGCCTCCACGCCGGCGATGAGGGTGGTCGCGACCGCGCCCATGCCCGGAAGGAGCAAGGCCAGCCGTCCGTTCGCTGGCGCGATGTTCGTCTTGTTCATGGGTTTCACTCTGTTTCTCCCCTTGTCGCGCAGCCGCTGCGCGCTGCTCGGGATCACGATTGGTTAAGGCGCCCATTCGGTGAAGACCCCGTTCGTACCGGGAGCCAGGGAACGAGCGCGTGACGGCTCGGCAGGGTACAATCTTTGGATGCCGAACGACAAGCGGCGCGAGCCGCGCGTGGACGTCGAGCTCGGCCTGCAGCTCGCCTTCGGGTCGCTCGACGAGTTCATCGTGCGGTACGCGATCAACATCTCGCGCGGCGGAATATTCGTCAGGACGCGCGATCCCCAGCCGGTTGGAACCCCGGTGGCGTTCGACATCAGGCTGCAGTCGGGCGAGCGCGTGATCCATGGCAAGGGCGTCGTGTCATGGGCCACGCACCCTTCGGTGCCAGGCGAACCCAAGCGCGTGCCCGGCATGGGCATCGCGTTCAGGGAACTCGACCCGGAGAGCCGCGCGCTCGTGGAGCGGGTGGTCGCCCTGCGCGGCGCCGAGGGAGTCCTCGAGGGCCCTCCTCGGCCGGCCGAGGAGCTGGAGCCGGCCATCGGAGTCCGGGCGAGGGAGCCCTCGGTGCCCGATGGCGGTGCGGCAGGTCTCGCCGCCAGGCCGCAGCCGGTGCGCTCCAAGCGCGTCATCGGGATCGATCTCGGAACGACCAACTCGTGCGCCGCGGTCGCCGAGGGCTCCGGGGCCCGGGTGCTCGCCTCGAAGCTGGGGCACTTCGCGATCCCTTCTGTCGTCGCCTACGACGCTCAGGGGCGCCTGCTCGTCGGCCATCCCGCCAAGGCGCAGATGGTCATCAACCCCAAGAACACGATCTACGGATCGAAGCGGCTCGTCGGCCGCCCCTTCGCGAGCCCGACCGTGCAGGCGTGCCGCGACAGGTTCCAATACGACATCGTCGAGGGCCCCGCGGGCGCCGCGGCGGTACGCTTCGCGGGCCGAACCTTCTCGTTGCAGCAGGTCGCCTCGTATGTCCTCGACGAGCTCCGCGAGACGGCGTCGCAAGCGCTCGGCGAGCGGATCACGCGCGCGGTGATCACTGTCCCGGCCTACTACAACGATCACCAGCGGCAAGCGGTGCGTGAGGCCGGGCTCCTTGCCGGCCTCCACGTCGAGCGCATCGTGAACGAGCCCACGGCCGCCGCGCTCGCCTTCGGCTTCGGCAAGGGTCTCGAGAAGCGAGTGCTCGTCTACGACCTGGGCGGAGGGACCTTCGACGCCTCGGTGCTCGAGATCCAGGGCGACATCTACGAGGTCGTCTCCACGGGCGGCGACACGTTCCTCGGTGGCGTCGACTTCGACAGCCAGCTCGTCGACCACCTCGCGTACGCATTCATGCAGGAGCAGGGCTTTGCCCCGCCGCCGGAGGGTGTGGTGTGGCAGCGAATCCGGGACGCCGCCGAGGAGACGAAGGTGGCCCTCTCCTCGCGAGAGTCCACCGAGGCGCGCGTGCCTTACCTGTGCAAGGACGGGCGCGGCCGGGACGTGGACCTGCGCGTGCAGGTCACGCGAGCGGAGCTGGAGCAGCTCACTGGAAGGCTGGTGGACCGCACCCTCGAGGTGTGCCGGGAGGTGCTGGCCGCCAGGGGGCTCACGCGAGACGACATCGACGAGGTGCTGCTCGTGGGCGGTCAAAGCCGGATGCCGCTGGTGTGGCGGCGCATCCGGGAGGAGCTCGGCAAGGAGCCGTCGAAAGCGGTCCATCCCGACGAGGCGGTCGCGATAGGCGCGGCGCTACTGGCCGACTCGGAGACGCGCATCGACTCCGTCGTGCTCATCGACGTGCTCGCGATGGGCATCGGCGTCGGGCTGACTGGCGGCCGCATGGTGTCAGTGCTGTCACGCAACACCCGGCTGCCCGTGAAGCGCGCCTACGAGCTCTCGACCGTGAAGGACGGCCAGTCCGAGATGGAGCTGGCCGTGTTCCAGGGCGACGCGCCGCAGGTCGCCGAGTGCGAGTATCTGGGGACGGTGCGTGTCGCGGGACTCCCGTCGGCGCCCCGGGGAACCGTGAAGGTGGTGGTTGAGTTCGCCCTCGGCAACGAGGGCATCCTCTCCATCAGCACCCGGAACCTGGCCACGGGTCAGGTTACGGTGGCGGAGCTCGCCACCGTGGACACCCCCGCTTCGCTCCGCCGGAAGCTGCGGCTGCCCGAGGCGCCCGTGGCGCCGCGGGGGTCCAGGCCCCTCGATTCCGGCAGGCTCAGCGCGGCCGGAACCCCGGAGTTGCTCCGCGCGCAGGCGGCCGGCGCCGTCGCCCCGGCGGAGCCGGCCACCGTCCCGGAGCTGTCGCGCCCGAGGAAGGGCTTCCTGGCGAGGCTCTTCGGGCGATAGCGGCGCGCCGCGGTTAAGCGTCTGCCGATGTCCCAGCCCGTTGTCATCTTCCTGCGCTCCGCCGACTGGGAGGCGCGTCACCTCGCCGTGAGCCTCGCCATCACGGCGGCGGCGTTCGGGGACGCGGTGCACCTCGCCCTCTTCGGCGCGGCCTTGCGATCCTTCGCGGACGGGCGTTTCGGCGAGGGCGCGCCGGCGTCCGCCGACGCGGCGCGCGTTCCGCGGCTCGAGGAAACCCTGGTCGAAGGCCGCCGGGACCTCGGGCTGCGCGTGGTCGCCTGCGACACGGCGCTAAGGCTGACGGGGCTCGACCCACATTCGGTCGTACCTCCGCTCGACGAGGTCATGAGCCTCCCCTCCCTGTGGCGGCTGGCCCAGTCCGGACGGGCGCTGACCCTCTGATCTGAAGTCTAGAGTTCGCGATCTACAGGTCGAGGCGGGCGGCGCCGACCCGCGCCATCGCACGGGGGGGCCGTCCTCAGCCCCACGCGCGGCGCGATCAGCGTTCGCGCGTGGGCGCTGCCGGCCGCGATCAGCGCGAGTGCCATGCCACGCATGCTGGAAGCCTCCACGCGCCGCCCGAAACCGCGATAGAAGTCAGTTGCCGCGCGGCGCGTACCTCATCTATGAAAGGTCGCGGCCTCGCGGAAGGGGATCTGCGCATGGGCACGACGCTGGCTGACAAGAGCGCCCTCGTCATCGGGGCAGGAGGGCTCGGCGGGCCGGCCCTGCTCGCGCTCGCCAGCGCGGGCGTGGGAAGGATCGTGCTCATCGACGGCGACTCCGTCGAGGGCTCGAATCTCAACCGGCAGCCGCTGTTCACGGAGGCAGACCTTGGCCAGCCCAAGGCCGCCGCCGCCGCGCGGCGGCTGGCGCGGGTCTCGCCGGCCGTGAAGGTGGAGGCGCTCGACCGTCGTTTCGACGAGGCGAACGCGCTCGAGCTCGCGCGCTCCGTCGACGTCCTCCTCGACGGGTCCGACAACTTCGTCACCAAGTTCCTCGCCAGCGACACCGCCGTGACGGCGGGGAAGCCGCTCGTCCATGCAGGCGTCCTTCGCTACACGGTCCAGATCCTCACCGTCTTGCCCGGCAAGACGGGGTGCCTACGCTGCCTCTTCGAGGCGCCGCCGCCCGACGGCGCCGTGCCGACCTGCGCCGAGGCGGGCGTGCTGGGGCCCTTGGCCGGCTTCGCGGGCGCGCTCATGGGCTCCGAGGCGGTCCGGCTCCTCTGTGGAGAGCGCGGCACGTACGCCGGCCGGCTCATGGTGTACGAGTCGCGCGGCGCGCGCGCGCGCACTGTTCCGGTGCGCCTGCGCGAGGGCTGCCCCGCGTGCGGTTCGCTGCCGCGCCAGGTCGAGGCCGCGCCAGTCGAGGTCGATACCGCGCGTCCTGAGGGACAGGCGTGACGGCCACGGGTGGCACACATGAGGAGGCCCCTGCCTACGTCGGTCACGACCAGGCAGCGGCAAGGCGCATCGACGTCCGGGACGTGGCGTGTCCGCTCACCTGGGTGCGAACCCGGGTCGCGCTCGACCAGATCGCCGCCGGAGAGACGCTCGAGGTGCTCCTGCTGGCTGGCGAAGCCCTCGAGAACGTTCCCCGGACGGCCGAAGAGGAAGGGCACTCGGTGGCGCGTCGCGAGGCGTGGCCAGAGGCTGGCCTGGGCGCCTGGCGCGTCCTGCTCGTGAAGGGCGCCCCACGACCCGCGAGCGAGCTGCTCCCGTGACAGCGCTTGCAAGGAGATAGACGTGGCCCTCTCGGAAGCCGAGGTCGAGCGCTACGCGCGACAGCTCATCCTCCCCGGTTTCGTACCTTTGACGCAGGAGTTCCTGCGCATGGCACGGGTCCACGTGGTGGGCGCGAGCGAGGTGGGCGGCCCCGCCCTCCTGTACCTGGCCACTGCCGGCGTCGGGAACCTGCTCGTCGACGATGGCATGGATGTCGCTCCGGAGGACACCGCCGCCTGGCTCTACGGCGCCGACCAGGTGGGGCAGGCGCGGGTCTTCTCCGCAATCGAAGCGCTGCGCGCTGCGAGCTCCTTCTCGAAGGCGCGCCCCTATTCCAGCGGGGCGGACCCGACCGCGGCGCTCATCTGCACGGCATGGTCGGGAACGGCGCGCGACGCAGCCGAGCGGGCGCGCCTTGCCGGCATACCGCACGTGGTGGCCGTGGTCGACGGAGAGGGGGGGCAGGTCGTGTCCGTTCCGACCGGCGCTCCCTGTTACAGCTGCGCCTGCCGACCCGGAAGTGGCGCGGCCTCGCGGCCCGGGGCCGCCGCGGCTGTCGGGGCCCTGGGTGCGCTCGAGCTGCTCCAGATCATCGCCGGTGTCGTGACAGGCCCGGGCGGCCGGCGGATCGATCTGGTGCTGGGAGAGCCGCAAGCTCGAGCGACGGCGCGCGTCCCTGGCTGCCCCTGTGGCACGGGTAGGACGCTGTGACGGCCCCTCTCATCCGCTTGAACCAGCTATTCGGAGGCAATGGCAGGACCCGGCGACCTCATTGAATTGATTGCGCGAAGCTTTCCTGGCCGGGTCTCAATTCCCGGGCTATACTGCAAACCTCGTGCTCGATGGGCGGGCACGGACGGAGTCCCGGGAGGACCGGAATGGACCCGCAGGCGCAGACCGGCTTCGTCATCTGGATCACGGGTATGAACGGCTCCGGCAAGAGCACGCTCGCACGGTTTCTGCAGCACCGTCTCGCGCTCGCCAGCCGCCGGGTCGAACTGGTCGATGCCGATGATCCCGCCGAGATCCTGACCAGGGGGCTCGGAGCAGCCAAGGACGACCGCGATCTCGCGGTGAAGCGGGTCGGGTACGTCGCGAAGATGCTCTCGCGCAACGGCGTGGTGGCCGTGTGCGCTTCGCTCTCACCGTACCGGGACGCCCGCGACGCGCTCCGCCGCGAGGCGCGACGGTTTGTCGAGGTGTTCGTCGATTGCAAGATGGAGACGCTCCTCACGCGCGACCCCATCTACAAGAAGGCAATGGCGGGCGAGGTCAAGAACGTACCGGGGGTGGATGACCCATACGAGCCGCCAACCCACGCCGAGGTGACGATCCAGTCCAACGAGGAGAGGGTCGATGCCGCCGCGGCCCGCGTCTTCCAGGCGCTGGTCGACCTCAAGTACGTGGGCCCGAGCGAGTTCGGGCGGCTCACTGGAGGGCAACGGCCCAAACGGTCGCGTCCTTCCGCGCGGAAGAAGCTGGCCGCGCGTGCAACTGCTCGGAAAGCACCGAAGAAGATCGCCGCGCGGACGGCCAAGGCCGGGCAAAACGCCCGGCGTTGAGGGGAAGGCTTCACGCCTCGGGGCTTCGGGCCTCGGATAGGTCTCAAGACCTGTCGAAAAATGCCTTCGGCTTCTTAGCCAGGGTGGGGCCCCAACGGTTCTGCCGGCGGGGCGGGGCGGCGCGAGCCCCGGGTACTCAAGACCTGTTGAAGAATGGCTGAGGTCCGCGGCGTGGCCGGGGTGGGGCCCCGACGGCTTTGCCGGCGGGGCGGGGGCGGCCTTCGCCCCCGGCTACTCAGCACTGCGGCTGCGCCGAAGCTGCGGGCCCAAGGCGGAGGATGCCTGACTAGCCTCCGGTCAGTTCGACGCAGTACATTCTCCCTTCATGGCGTCGACACTCGAAGAGACCCGCCGCTCGTCCGCGGAGAAGCTGCGCCAGATGAAAGCGTCCCTGGGCGCGCTGGACGGCGCGCTGGTCGCCTTCTCCGCCGGCGTCGACTCGACATTCGTCCTGGCCGTCGCGCGCGAGGTGCTGGGAGACAGAGTCCTGGCGCTCACGGCCCATTCACCAAGCGTCCCACAGTCCGAGCGTGTCGAGGCCCGTGCCCTCGCGCGCCGGCTGGGCGTCCGGCACCGCGAGATGGAGAGCCGGGAGATCGACGATCCGCGCTACGTCGCGAACCCCGTGGATCGCTGTTTCTACTGCAAGAGCGAGCTGTACCGGCTCTGCGCGGATGTGGCAGGACACGAGGGGCTGTCGGCCATCCTGGACGGCTTCAACGCGGACGACCGACGCGACTTTCGCCCGGGCCACCGGGCGGCCGAGGAGCACCAGGTTCGTTCCCCGCTCGCCGAAGCCGGGCTCACGAAGGCCGAGGTCCGTGCCTGGAGCGAGGCCTATGCGCTGCCAACTTGGGACAAGCCTCAGATGGCGTGCCTGGCCTCGCGGCTGCCCTACGGCACGGAGGTGACGCCGGAGCGCCTGGGACAGGTGGAGCAGGCCGAGTCAGCGCTGCGGGCGCTGGGGCTCCGCTCCTTCCGGGTCCGCTACCATGGTGACATCGGTCGGATCGAGATCTCGGCGGAAGAGATGGACGGAGCCTACGCGCGCCGCTCGGAGCTCGCGCTCGCGGTGCGCGCAGCTGGTTTCAAGATGGCGGTCCTCGATCTGGAGCCGTTCCGGTCGGGCCGCATGAACGAAATCGCGGGAGTGTCACTGCCAGTGATCTGACTCGCCTCTCGCCGTTCTCGTGCTCGCAAACGCAGTCCCAGGCGAGTCACAGTGGTGCTCGCTTGCATTGAGCCCGTTCCCGTAGCGCGGGGGCTTGTCCCCCGCTTGGCGTGTCGAGGCGGGGCACAAGGCCCCGCGCTACAGAATGCGCGACCGCGGGATCATCTCAACCGTTCCGCGCCATCAGAGGAGATTCCGGTCGAACTGCGCTCCCGCGCGGCTCGACCTCAGCCTGGGGAGAGCGTGCGCCGCTCCCCCCAGTCCCCCCAGCGCTGGTTCGCGGAGTAGCTTTCTTGACGGGAGGGTATCGGGTGGTAGCGTGTAGGTAAAGGTACATACAGGGAGGACGTAGCGTACATGGACCTTCATACACCTACGATGCTCACATCCGCTGCAGTTCCGACCCGCCTGGAGCCTGTACTGGTCCGGCTTCCACCCAAGCTAGCCGACCAGCTGCGGCAGCTCGCGCGCAGCACCCGCATCCGCCAGTCCGACTACCTCCGCGAGGCGGTCGCAGACCTCATCGCGAAGTACAGCTACGCGCAGCCGAGCCCGGAGCAGTTCCCGTGAGGGGTTCGTCCCGCGGCTCCGCCATGCGCCCCATCGCGCGCGTCCGCCTCGAGAAGGTGCCCGCGTCGGAGATCGTGGCGGGACAGCGTCCGCCCGTGTTCCACATCTTCGAGGAGTTGTATGCGCGCACGCTTCGAGAGATGGAGGCGCGCTCCAGCGCGGCGACGCTCGTAGCCAGCCGGCGGTGACTGAGTAGCCGGGGGCGCAGGCCGCCCCCGCCCCGCCGGCAGAGAGCCTGTGAATTTATCTCCGGACCGAGCCAGGCGGCCTAGCTGCAAGCCGCGCGAGGCGCAAGCCCGAAGCTGTAGTTCGTGCTACTGCGAGGGTTTGCAACGATGCCCGGCGCCGCAGATCGGCCGTCGC